>JAEAMQ010000033.1 GCA_016901395.1 Prevotella sp.
TGTTTGAGAAAATTAATTTACATAGTCTCTTTGAGAGGGCAGAGAAGCTGGTTAAGCCAAGTGATCAAAGTGTCATCGAAACTAGCCTTTTTGATAACCCTCAATTTTTTACCGGACACTAGTGATTAATGGCAATTCCCCCTTCATTCCTTGCCTTGACATTGCCGCCATGCAATTCTACGTATTTCTTTACTATAGATAGTCCGATGCCCGACCCCGTTGTGGTGTTGCTGCCAACGAAATGCCTGTCAAACAATTTTGAAAGCTCCGAGTGCTTCACGCCCGGGCCATTGTCAACCACGTCAATAGATATCTTTTCAGATGCCTTTGATACCCTGATATCAATTTTTCCAGATTTGTCAGGGACAAATCTCATGGCATTTGACAGTATGTTCCTCATTATCATTTGCATCTTCACAGAATCGGCATACATGAGGATGGTTGCGTGGCTGCTCTGCACATCAATGGTCACCTGACGTTCGCGTGAAATATCTGAAAACTCATCCGCACAACCTTTTATCAGCGCCACTAAATCTATACGCGTACTCAACAACCGGCTCTCCCCCTCAATCTCCAATTGCTTTAAGTCCATGATGCGTCGGATGAGGCTGTTGAGTTTTGCCGCATTAGCGCGGATTGTCCTCAGTCCGTCCCTAAGTTTAGCATTCGCTGCATCGTCAATCAACCGATCCAATGGGGCTGTTATCAAACTTAATGGAGTCTTCAATTCGTGCGACATGTCAACAAAGAAGTCTATCTTCTGCTGGGTAAGAGCCATGACACGTTCGCGCTCTCTTTGGTAAAACTTTGCCATTTGGCGTCGTTTGTAGAGAGATGACAATATATACACAATGGCTGCGAGCATCATAACGTAAGAAGTCAATGCCCACCAGCGCAAGTACCACGGATAAGGTACTGTTAATTTGTAGACAGACAAGTTTCTTTCATGATACTCTGGGTCGGTCGTTACAATCAGTTGATGGGTTCCGCTTGCCATGTGGGCGAGGGCAATCCGGTTGGTGCCACTGGGAAGTGCATGCCACTCGCCATCTTCCCCTATTTTGTAAAAGAAGGTTTCCGTACTCTTGTTATCATAATCAAACGTCGCTAATTCTATGAGAATATCATTGCCGGTGTTTAAAGTGATAACAGGGCAGAACCTTGGATTCAGGCCATTGATGGTCTCACTGTTTTCTGTAATATTGGTAATATAGACTTTGCTGTTGTCTTGTTGCCGAATCTCTTCGGGTAGGAACTGATGGCAAACAAAGTCTTCACCACCCCACAGAATCTCCCCCTTCTCCTTAAGGTACATTCCTGCCGTAAATGGTTGACCAAGACTCTTGTATGGATTGATTTCGCCGGAAGGATTGTCAATATAGAATAGTCCGGCCGATGTGGACATCCAGATGCGTTGATTCTCCTTGACGAACGAATGGATCATGCCTTCGCCCAATTGGAATTTTGTGTCTTCTAATTTATTCTTTCTGATATCATACCTGTACAATTTTCCCTGCACGTCTATCCAGAGGACATGCCCATGAAGGACCATGTTGTCGATATACATCTCTTTCTTCAGACTTACCGACATGGTGTTGGTGTTGATGCAGGCAAGTCCTTTGATAGTGTTGGCCCACAACAGTCCCGATGCATCAGGGATGAACTGGTATATGGCGCTCGTAATATCTTCAAAAGCGCTGAAAGGAGAAACGCCGGTCTTCACAAAGCCATTGCTCGTTAACAATTTTTTCTTGTCGACAACAAACAAACCGCTCATGTAAGTCGCCACCCAAAGCCGGCCATGCTTGTCCTCATAGATGTCGTATGCCCAGTTGGCATTCCTTCCAAGTGGGTCTGTCAATGTATAATAGCTGAATTTGTCGTGTGCTTTGTCGTAGCGTGCTATGCTTGCATCAGTGGCAATCCAAATGTCATTGTCCCTATCCTCGAATATTTTCCTTACTTTGCTCTTTTTTAATCCAGTTCCGACTTTGAACCATTTAGAACTATTTTTTGTGACATGTAAAACTCCATTGTCTCCTCCAAACCACATTCCATGGTCACTGTCAACATACACACTGCTGATAACATTGCCTGCACTCGACTTTGACAAACTCTGCAAGTCTTCCGTGTTGAAGATTGGTGATGACTGGGCGAAAGCAACTCCTCTATCTGTCGTTATCCACAACTCGTCTCCATAAAATTTTATTTGATGGATGGTATTGCTCGGCAACCCTTTGTTAAAGGCATTTGCATAGTGGCAAATGGTCTTTGTACTCCTGTCAGATGGGTTAAAGATAGTCAACCCATATTCTGAGGAGAGATGAATTTCCCCCGTAGGTGAGGGCTCTATTTGATTAATGGTCGTACCTGTGATTACTTCTTTTGCGAAACCATTCTTCATGTCTTTGCAGATAAGACCATGCTCTGTACCAATCCATAGCGAAGACCTGGCCTTGTCATACCAGAGTGCATACACGTTGTCGTTTACCCCTTCATCATAGATGGCTCCACTATGGCTGATTCTTGACAAACCGGAATAGTGGGCAATATAAATATCCTTGCCAACTTGTTCAAACGCGAAAACTATGTCGTTGTCATTTGAAGCCAATTTATAGTTGCTCCATTTCCCATTAGTTCTGTTCAAACAGAATACTCCTTCAGATTTTGTTCCAACAAAAAGCCTTTTACCTATATTTTCCAGTACACGCACGTCACCAACTTTAGGGATGCTTTTATAAGGGAAGATTATTCGGAGTGACTTGATGTCATACCAGAAAATGCCATTGTCACTACCTATGCACAAAGAATTTTCTCCACCCTCTGCAATAGCATGAATGTTTCCGTCAAGCTGTTTCCTTACATTATAGCCGTCATAGGTGAATAATCCCCGTCGTGTACCCAGCCAGATCATACCTTGACTATCCTTGAAAGTACATTCCACAGTGTTGGCCTCATAGGGTAGGGCTATCTTCTCAAAGTGGGTCGGGTAAAGAACGGAGGCTTGCGACGCAATCAGGGGAAAGGTGGCAATAAATGCCACCCAAAATAATAGATATGTATTTCTCAACAGTTTCACCATGCAAAAGTACGAAAATCAATGTAGAATTCACTTGTTTTGCCAAACAATGATGGGATTGCCACTGTCAAATGTCAGCGGAAGCCAGATATATCTCGAATCAGGCAAATCAGTCTTGTTCCACTTGTCGAACATGGCAAGAAACATCCCTTCATGACCTGAGATGGGCTGAACATAAGTGCTTTGCCCATAGAAAGTCTTATCAGCATTGTCTCCCCTGCATGGATTTCCTAATGATTTCCACTCTCCAAACATGGAGTCGGCAACAGCGAGGTCGGCGACGTTTGGATCCCAACCAGAACACCCCGATGTTAATAGATAGTATTTCCCTTTGTGTTTGAATACGGCGGGTGCCTCGCGGAACTGCTTCTCAAAGATACGCTTGAATTTCTTGGTGGGCTGCAGATAGTCCTCTGTGAGCAAATGAATATAGAGCGTTTCATTGTTTTCTGAAGAACAAATCTGGTATGCACTCCCGTCATCATCCACAAATAGGGTTTGATCGCGGCTCATCTGGCCATTTGGTCTGAAACTGCCCAAGTAATGGAATGGACCGGTCGGGTAATCGCTCACAGCCACCCCCGCACATGCTTTTCCATAGTCTGCACTGTCAATATGCATCCACATCACAAACTTGCCATTTTTTTTATTGTAGATTACTTTCGGTCGCTCAAGAACTTTGGATACATGAAGGTCGTGGATGCTGTCAGATTTTTCCGACTCGAGGACAATGCCTTCAAATTTCCAGTTCACAAGGTTCTTCGACGAATAGCAACTGACTCCCGTCACATCTGTGCGATAACATTCCCAGGTGGCCCAGTCTGGTAAAATGGTTTTACCCTGCTTGTACTCGCCATACCAATAGTATGTGCCGTTATGATACAGCATGCCGCCGCCATGTGCATTGATTACTTCATGATTATTATCATACCATTTCGTGCCAGGAGATATAACATTGTGCTTTTCTTGGCCCATAAACACAGAACAACTGACCAACATACAAACTAACAAACAAATTCTTTTCATTCCTGATCAATTCAAAAAGGGGAGGAACCGTTGCCCCTCCCCCTTCTATAGTTTATTATAGTTTACCGATTTATTGAAGACTATTCCACTTTGAATGCATCAAGTGCCACGGTAGGAGTACCATTCTCAAAACAGCCCTTCTGGTAACCCCCGTTATATCCAGATGGTGCTTGCGGTTCCCAATAGAAGATGCCCTCGAGATGGTTTGTGGCCTTTCCCTTGTTGATAAGGGATGCGATACAATCACGACACTCCTCTGCAGCAGAGTAATCCATACCAAATTCGCAGATCATGACAGGCTTTCCGTATGTGTTATAGATGGAGTTGATATTGCTGATGCATTTGTCGACATATTTTTCTGCCTTGCCCGTCTCTGGATACAGCGACATTCCGATGATGTCATACTTTCCACCATTGGCCTTCATGTAATCAAATACACGAGTATAGTGCCACATATTGTCACCGGCATGCAAATGAATAATTACTTTAGCATCAGGAAATACCGTTTTTACTGCGTCATATCCAGCATTGTTGAGTTCAGCATAATTGCTGCCATTATCTATTTCACCAAGTGGCCACAGTATTCCTGTGGGAGTTTCATTTCCTATTTGCACCCACTCTGGGGTAATGCCGAAAGTCTTAAGTTTGGTCAATGTTTCCGTGACATGCGCGGCTACAGCTTTCTTCATTTCATCTAAGCCGTACGCCTCCCATGCGGTCGGTATATGCTGAGCACTTGGATCTGCCCAGGTGTCGCTTAAATGGAAGTCAATCATCAGTCTCAGTCCGAGCGCAGCTGCTCGCCGTGCTTTAGCGAGAACATCATCTGCATTGTTCCATCCGTCAACAGGGTTTACCCAAACACGCAATCGTATGGCATCTACGTTACAATCCTCCTTCAAGAGTTTCATACATTCTGTAGCAACTCCATTCTTGTTGTTGAAGGTCAGGCCTTCGCTCTCCATCTGAGTTATCCAGCTGACATCAGCACCCTTGGCAAAGGTTCCCACTTCTACCGGGGTCACTTCCGCTTGCCGTGGAGATGTGATGGGACTGTCTTCCGTGCAAGCAGAATGCACGCAAGCCATGAATATGAACGATGCTATTGTTCCAATCATTTTCTTTGTCATTCTGTTATGTTTTTATTCGGTTAAAGAATAGGTGCATTTGCAGATGTCAATGGTGAGGGTATACGTCTTTCCGACTTCCCAACCCTTAGGATTGCCATCTTGTTTTTTACTCCATATAAGAGAACCATCTGTGTAGGTGCCAAACCAGTAATCCCATGAATCATTCAATAGAATCTTTGCTCCCCAAGGAGTCTCTGCTGTGGCTGTTACCGTGGCTGTATATACACCGGGATGCTCTGGGTCGGGAGTCATCTCTGTTACGTCCCAATTGTCATTGAAACCGGTGTAGCTTACTTTAGTAATCGGTTCATTCATGCCATACCAGTAAGACTTCCATCCAAGCGATGCAACGGCTATATACAGACCCTTTCCTGGTGCCTGGATGTTGTTGTCATCAGTGCCATCCATGATGAGTTTCCACTCAGTGGTACTCGGATCCTGATTGATATGATCCCAGCCATTCAACTCCTTTGAGAAGTAATAACCCCAAGAACAGTTGAAGTTCACTGCGGCAGCATAGCAAAGATTGTCCTCGTCATAGAGTGTCAGATATTGGTCGTATTTCCATGTGTCGTCATTTCCGAGGATATAAAGAATCTTTTGCACCTCTACAGGTGTCTCGCCACCTTCAGAAACTTCGCATTTCCATTCTTTGGGATTGTTAAGGTCAAGCGATAATGTGACATTTCCTGTTGTGCCAATGTTTACAGTAATATCAGAAGCTTCTGTGCCAAAGACGATTTGACCATTCTGCATACCAAAGGCGGTAGGGGTATCTATCGCTGCGGCATCATCTGTGCCCGTCTGCGAATTGTATTGTTTTCCTGTGCCGGATATACGAATAGTGGCTGTACCTGTCTTTTTAGCCTCAAAAGCAAGTAACCATTTGTTCGATTTGCGGTCATAAGTCATCTCGCCATTGATGTCACCACTGACTGTAAGAGAGGGTATGTAAAGTGCTGTCCATTCCTGTCGCACTGTGTTAACCACTGTATAGTAGCAGCCGGAAGGTCCTGGATACCATAAATTCCAATGCAAATCATTGGAACTGATAACGAATGGCTTGCCGCCACCATCATCGCCAACATTTCCCCAAAGCACGCCGTTGCCTTCTTGGAGCCACCAGTTGAACCAACCGGAAGCACCGAGGAATCCACTATAAATGCCATCGGAATTGGGCGAGGCAAGCGTGTTGCCGGTATCGGTCTTTCCTGCATCAAGCACGAATCCGATACTCATATCAATGCTGTACGGTGTTACCTTTATCTGGTAAACGTTACTGTATTGGGGCTCCATGTTGTTGGCAAGCACAGAATACATGCGCACATAAAGCGTGGAGGCAACGTCACTTTCCAATCCAATGCGGCCAACGAGTGAGTTTAGATTTTCATTGGTAAACTGATAGGAAGTCGCTCCTTTCTCAGTCAAAATCTCGATAGGGCTATCGAAATCCTCACTTTTGGAAAATTGTAATGTATTGGTGACCTTGTCTAATGGAGCTTGAACTCGTTCGTCATTGGTGGTCAGACGGCTGTTGTCTGTCCAGTTCAAAGTGAGAGCAAGTCCTGCCGGATGGTCTTTGTCTATGACAACATCTCCCGAGCCACTCATCTCTATAGAATTTGCGCCACTCGTTGTAATGATATCGCCGTCTTTGTCGCAGGCAACCAAAGCCATGGTTGCCAACAGCGATGCTAAGATATATCGTGTTGCTTTCATGTTATATCAATAGTTTTCGTTCTTCAAATTTGGATTTGCCGATAATTCGGTAGTGGGGATAGGATAAACATTATACTTGCTTTCCGTTGTACGTCCATCTGCTACGCCACCTTTCCACTGCCACTTGTAACTGCCCCCTGTAAATTGGCCATAGCGGATGAGGTCAGTGCGGCGGCAACTCTCCCAATACAGTTCGCGAGCGCGTTCGTCTAAGATAAATTGCAATGTAAGTTGGGCTTCATTGATGTCTCCATCATTGCTACCAAAGGCTCTTTGACGAATCTTGTTGACTGCCTGCAAAGCCTCAGAGCGAGTCGCTCCGGTTCCTCCTCGGAGCACACCTTCTGCAAACATCAGATAGACATCGGCCAAACGGAATACAGGATAGTCGATATCTGCTCCCACTGCGCCTGTGTTCGATGCAGCTTCACCGGCATCATTCAGATTGGAGAACTTCTCACCGAAGAAGCCCTGACTTTGGTCGTCAACGGCTTTGTTAAGCCACTGCTCCTGCCCATCTGTATAGAACATGAAACGGCTGTCAGTCGTTTCGTTGCCCGCAAATAGAGCAGGTAGTTCTCCGCGGACGCGGAACATACCCCAGCCATTTGTGAGTCCATATTTTGCGGGGTCCTGTGAGCTGGTGTTGCCACACTCACCACAAACGATGTATGTTGTTGCTCCCCATGTGATCGTATTCTTGGCATCGACCACAAATGGGAATATGATTTCGTTTGTGCGTTTGTGGTTGTCGGCGTTGAAGAGCTTTGCATAATTTGTTTCTAATGAGAACCCTGCGCCCATCACTTTTTTGCAATAGGTGATGCAGTCCGTATAATGATTTCCCGCACCATAAACCTCTGCATTGAGATAAAGCTTTGCCAGCAGTGTCCATGCAGCGGCCTTTGTAGCATGCCCATATTCGGCAGCCGAAGCATCAAGCAGTCCATTCTCACTGATGTCCTTCAACTCTGACTCGATAAAACTAAACAACTGACTGTTGCTATAACGCTCGGGTATGTAAGAACCGACCCCCATCGTCTCGTCTACGAATGGGCCTTGGCCAAACAGGTCAAGCACATAGTAATATGCCAGAGCTCTAAGGAAACGGGCCTCTGCTCGAAAAGCCTTCAGATTTTCGCTTGTCGAAACAGCATCCTCGGTAGCATGACTGAGGAACTCGTTGCAAAGACTTATCGTATAGTATGCGCGATAATAGGTGTCTGCCACCCACGGGTCGTTGGCATCCCACGTCATATATGTCAGACCTTCAATCTTGTCTCCGGAAAGCCATGTACCTGCCACCTCGTCGGTTGGGCATTCTTGCAGGTTGAAATAGCCGCGCAGGAAATCCTGACCATTGTTACTGGAGATGTCAGCATTGCCACCACCCTGTTCCTGGCCAACGATGACGTAGGAGGCATAGAGTTTGGCGAGTGCCATCTTATACCCTTGTTCTGAGCCATATACCACCTCTGCCGTGGTCTGGCTATCGGTCTGAGGTTGCTGGTCAAGGTCACCAGTGCATGCTGTGAGACTGGAGACCGCCAATAATGTTATAAATATTTTCTTCATAAATGTGTCTTGTTTAGAATTCCAGTCCGACGGTGAGTGAATAGATTCTCGGGCGTGGATAGACCGTCATGTCAATGCCCCCCTGATTCTCTGGGTCAACTCCTGTGTATTTGGTGATAGTGAATACGTTCTGCACCATCATCGACGCGTTGAGAGAGAACCATTTGCACACCTTGCCAAAATTGTATGACAACTGGATATTGTCCATTTTCAGGAATGATGCATTCTCCACATAATAGTCACTCTCATGCTGACGCTTCTGGAAATGAGTAGTCATGTAACTGTTGTTGAGACGATTCAGCTGATAGTCATTATAAGACATGGTCTCCCAAGCTCCGGTGTTCATAGCCATGCCATTATAAAGGTAGTTCCCAACATTGGCACGCAGTGATGTGCTCAGTGTGAGCTTCTTCCATCGCAGTGATGTGGAGAAACCGAATATCCAGTCAGGAACGGGCGAATGATAATGGTAGAGGTCATTAGAGTCGACTGTTCCGTCGCCGTCCAGATCGGCATACAATCCTTCTATAGGCATGCCGTTTTCGTCATATATCTGTTTGTACACGTAGTAACTGTAAGGCGCATATCCCTCGGAAAGCACCTGTACATAGTGTGATTCTATGGCACCGGCAGGAGTGTTGGGCGATTCTGCCAAATCGTTCAGTCGCAGATTGGTGATTTCTGTACTCTGATAGGTGGCGTTGGCACTCACGTCCCACTGCCAGTCCTCCGTCAGAACAGGAGTTGCACTTATCGACATCTCGAATCCATGGCTCTTGATGTTGCCCACGTTGCTCAACATCTGCTTGTTGAAATTGGTACCAGCGGCTACCGGAACAGTTGCGAGAAGATCTTCTGTCTTTCGGTTGTAATAATCGAACGAGCCAACAATTCGGTCACCTATAATACCGAAATCAAATCCAAAGTTCCAAGCCTTTGTTGTCTCCCACGTCAGGTTGCTGTTGTATGCAGAAGGCCTGTAGGTGTGTATCGGTGTACCTCCAAACATATAATACGCACCGCTTTGGCTCTCAGTGTAGAGGGGCAGGTAGCTGTAATTGGCAATACCATCCTGCTGACCTGTCACACCGAAGCTCGCCCTGAGTTTCAAGGTTGAGAAGGCGGGCTTCAGAGACTTAAAGGGTTCTTCTTCAGAAACTCTCCATCCAAGTGCTACTGATGGGAATGCACCCCAGCGGTTGTTTTTGCTAAATCGTGACGAACCGTCGCGACGGATACTTGCAGAGAGCAGATATTTGCTGTCATAGCTATAGTTTAGACGGCCGTAGTAGGAGATAAGTACGTGACGTTGGTCGTCTGCGGCCGATGCTGCTTGCTGTTCGCCGGGAGTCATGTCATTGAGCTCCAAGTATGCGGCATTTGTATATTTCCAGAACTGGTAGTCATATCCCGCCGTCACCTCAATATTACTCTTGATGCTTTCAATATATTTGTTATAATTAAGGTAGAACGTAAGCAGACGGTTGTTGTTCTTTTGCGGCCCGTATGTGTAATTGCGTCCGTGGGTATTGTAATATTGGTAAGCCTCTTTCGGAACGTAGATCTTTCCTTCTCCCTTAGAATAATCGTATCCCAAAGTAAGATGTGCATGCAGCTCCGGCAAGAAATGCATGCTATAGTCTGCGTCGAAACTGCCTACTACACGATAGACATCGCTTGTCGATTTGTAGTTGTTCAACAATCCCACAGGGTTGCCAGTGGCACCCGTAATAGGCACTCCATTGGCATCTGCTGCCTCGGTATATCCGAGGAATGCTTCAGAGCCACTATAAACCGGAGTGCAAGGGTTGTGTGTGGCACCACCCCAGATGGCATTGGTGTTGGCAAATCGTGTGTCGCTATATGTGCCTTTAAGGTTTACGTTAAGCTTAAGATGGTTGTCAAACAGATTTGGGGTCAGCGACAGACTGCTGGTATAGCGCGTCATATTGTCTGTTTTGAGAATACCATCCTGATTGCTATAGCCCACAGACAAGCGGTATGGGATGCTCGCGAGCTTGCCGGATATACCAAGATTATTGTCTGTGCCGAATGCCGTCTTGAAGATTTCCTTATTCCAATCGGTATTTACATTATCGTTTAACAGTGATTTCTGGCGATCGGTTCCTTTCGTGTTGACCAGATTATACATGTCGTCCCTGCTTATCATGTCAGCAGTTTTTGTGCGAGTCTGCAAAGAGTTGGTCGTAGAGAAACTGATTTTTGGCCTTTTGGAGTCCGTGCCTTTCTTTGTGGTAATGATTATGACACCATTTGATGCACGCGAACCATATATGGCTGTTGAGGATGCATCCTTCAGGATTGTCATGCTCTCAATATCATTAGGGTTGATGAGGCTGAGGAAGTTACCACTGCCACTGACCGAACCACCTACTTCCATGGGCACGCCATCAAGAACGATAAGGGGGTCGTTTGACGCATTGAGCGATGCGCCGCCGCGAATGCGGATCGTACTGCCGGCAGAAGGCGATCCTCCGCCGTTAACAATCTGCACACCACTGACTTTTCCATTGATGAGCTGCTCTGGCGAATTGACAACACCTTGGTTGAAATCCTTACTGCTCACGTTGGAGACCGAACCCGTCAGGTCGCTCTTGCGCTGGACTCCATAACCAATCACTACAGTTTCATCCAGCTCGTTTGCGTCAGCCTCTAAGTTGACTCTTAAATTCCCTGATGTAGGTATCTGCACCGTCTTTGTCTTATATCCGATATAGGATACCTGTAGACTTTTTGCTCCCGGTGATACTTCCAGGGAGAAATTGCCGTCAATGTCGGTAATCACTCCTTTTGAAGATCCGATTTCAGTGACCGTCGCACCGATTAGTCCCTCGCCAGTTTCATCTATCACTTTACCTGTTATCCTCTTGTTCTGAGCCAAGATGGTCAAGGGGATTAACAAGAAAATGGATAGAATTCCTAAAAACTTCAAGGATTCTTTTAATTTTCTCGTATTCATATTGTTTTAAGTTTATGCAGGCAAATAATTCAAGTCTCCTGTCATTTGGAGGTGTTGTGTGTATTACGAAATTATGGATTTACCCAGGTATCATTCAAGGTGTCAGACTCTGTTCCGGCAGAAAGCGTATACCCTCTGTCATTCCAAATGACTCGTTTGCTTTCGGGAACGGTTTCGCGTGCGGTCCATGCAGAATCGCTGAGATAGAAATATTCCACCGTCTGCCCATGCGACAAGTATGATGAGAACGTGTATTTGCGTGTGCTCCCAACTTGTGTCATCGGAATGATCTGCCAATTGCCAAAGCCGTTTGTAGTAAAGTCGCCGGTTATATAGCCTTTTGCCGATTCTCCTGCAGCGGTCATATCCACGGTGAACGTAACAAGTCCGTTGTTGTCATTAAGAAAATCCATTCCTCCATGTGGCAACAACTCATTGTTGAAATCGAAAAATGCTACATTCTCCCAGTTGGAGCCTGTACCCCAAAGCGTTTCATTCGTTGATGAAACCCAACCCGGCTCCCATGCCAACACGCCATAACCGTGGTTGTTTCTTACTGCATTCTTTACTTCTATCAGGAAGTCCTTCTGAAGCTGTGGGCAGGGCACCTGTGGATACCCCGGTGCCATGTTGCTCATGAGATTGTGACATTGGTCATCCCAGCTTCTTGTCCAAATGTGGCCTGTCTCTGCTACGAGCAACTGAATTCCATAATTATTGTAGACAGTCGAAGCCAGCACGCCGAGTTCGGCTGGCGTATAGAATTGCCACTGCGGATAATAGGATACACCTATAATGTCAAAATTCAAAATAGCGTTTGACTTGACATTGTGTACCCAGTTAAGCACATCGGTGTTTGTCAGCGCAACATGTAGAACTGTTTTAATATTTTTGCGGTAAGCTTTATTGAAATCTTGAACAGCCTTAATGCCGGCATTAAACAGCTTCACGTTTCGTTTCACATTCAAGGGCAACAGTTGCGAGTTGTCTGAGACCATAATATTGTTGTTGGTCTCATTTCCTATTTGTACGGCGGCAGGCAAGATGCTGGATTTCTTCATGTCCAGCAAAGTTTTGTAAGTGTAATTATAAACAGAGTCTGCTAATGCCGTTGTGTCATTGACAACCGATGCCCATGCGGCTGGCACTATGTTTTTCTCTGGATCAGTCCAAGAGTCAGAATAATGGAAATCCAGCAAAATGGACATTCCTGCTTTCTTGATACGTTTTGCGCTTTTCTTCACATCAGCATAGTTTGAATAATTCGTCCAGGTAGGGTTGTGCCAAAGGCGCAGCCTTACCATGTTGGCTCCATTCTGACTGAAGAGGGTGAACAGATCCTTCTTTTCTCCATTTACGGTATACTCAACACCCGTATCTTCCAACTCGTTAGTGTAAGATAAATCTGCTCCAACATAGAACGTCGGTGTGTTGGAAGTTGCACGAGTGAGAGCTTTTGCCATTACTTGGCCAGAGGATTGTTTCGTTGCGGAGTCCGTATAAAAATCACCGGACTGACACGAGGCTGCCGTCACAGATGCGACAGCCAAGATTGTAGTTGATAGAATTTTGTTCATGGACATTTATGGTCTTAGGTATTATGCTGCAAAGTTAATATTTTTTAAGGCATTACGTTTGGTACAAATTAGACAAAACGTTGCTCATATTAGACAAAAACGTATTATTTGAGCATATTTCAGCCGATTGAGAGACAAAGTAAACGGATAAATCAAGAAAAATGCGTCATGTGATATGGCAAGAAGGAGGCAGCGATTGATGAGAATGTCACGGTTATGTCATGATCGCCATCTTAATCAAATGGCGAAGACATCAGTTTAGGCGGTTGACAGTTGAAGCGTCCTGACAATCTTCAACGTCTTCCATGCTGGCACCTGACAACGGCAAGAGGATGTTACCCCTTGCAGGATGGTTATGGCTCGGCAGGGACACATTGGGGTGAGAACCCTGTCGAGCCTTTTTGTTGAATACCGAAATGTTGCGGACGAGATGCGGGCTTTGGGGCATGGCATGGCCATGAAAGACGACCGTCTTCTTGAAAATAGTTTGGGGTGGCTACTTCTGCAAAAGAGGAAGTTGTAAATTTTGGCTCAAGTTGGAAACGTGAGAAAAAGAAAAATCCCATAAGTCGTTTGACTTACAGGATTCTTATTGATGCGCTCCAGGATGGGCTTGAACCAACGACCCCCTGATTAACAGTCAGGTGCTCTAACCAACTGAGCTACTGAAGCAGTAATTTGTTTTTGCGAGTGCAAAGGTAGACACTTTCAGAGAAACTACCAAATATTTTTGAAGAAAAATTTGAAAAATAGTAAAAAAAGATATTATATCGCTATATTTTCTTACCTTTGCACGAAACGATTAAGACTCAAGTTATGAAGAAGATAAGTGGCATCGGATGTGGAAAGAACTGTGTCGGCAGATGGGCTGCCATCGTCAGGGGAAGCCTGATGGTGGGTTGCGGACTGCTGATGGGCCTGAACGCTTCGGCACAAGACGGCGACCACAATTTCAATGTGGCCAAAAACCTTGACGTGTTCAATACCATCTACAAGAATTTGGACATGATGTATGTCGACACGCTCAATGCCGATGAGGTCGTGGGCAACGGCATCAATGCGATGCTGCGCAGCCTTGACCCCTACACCGAATACTATCCTGAGGACAAGAACAAGGATGTGAAAATGCTGTTGCAGGGCAAATATGCGGGCATCGGGTCGCTTATCCGCTACAATTTCAAGCTTGGACGCGTGTGCATCGATGAGCCTTATGAGAACATGCCGGCTGCAGAGGCGGGGCTACGTAAAGGCGACATTATCCTGAGCATCGACGGAGAGGACATGACCAAGAAGGACAACAGTTATGTGAGCGACCACCTGCGCGGCGATGCCGGTACAACCTTCGAACTCAAAATACTGCGTCCGTCTACCAACAAGGAGATGAAGTTCAAGATAACCCGTCGTGCCATCCAGCTGCCCGCTGTGCCTTACTATGGTCTGCAGGCCAACGGCATGGGATATATCAATCTCAACAGCTTCACCGAGGGATGTGGCAAGGATGTGCGCAATGCCATCATCGAGATGAAAAAACAAGGTATGAAGGGGCTCGTCTTTGACCTTCGGGGCAACGGCGGAGGTTCGGAGATGGAGGCGGTGAACATTGTGAACTGCTTTATCCCGAAGGGCAAGCTGGTGGTCTCCAATCGCGGTAAGCTCCAACGCGTGAACCATGATTACCTCACCACCGTCGAACCGGTCGACACGCTCACACCCATGGTGGTGCTGGTCAATGGCAACACGGCCTCGTCGTCGGAGATCACAAGTGGTGCTCTGCAGGATTTCGACCGCGCTGTCATTATGGGAACCAAGACCTACGGCAAGGGATTGGTGCAGACGATGATCGACCTGCCCTACAACGGGAAGATGAAACTCACCACCAACAAATACTATATCCCCTCGGGCCGGTGTATCCAGAAACTCAACTACAAGCATGCCAACGGTGGTTCGACAGAGGAACGGGCCGACTCGCTGGTCAAAACGTTCTACACGGCCAATGGTCGTCCGGTGAAGGATGGGGGCGGCATCGAGCCCGACGTGGAGGTGAAGCCCGACTCACTGCCCAATATCGCCTACTACCTCGCGGGGATGACCGACTCCTCGGAGGTGCTGAGCAGCTATGAGGTGGACTATATCGCCAAGCATCCCACCATCGGCCCGGCGGCCGACTTCGTGTTGAGCAATGCCGATTACGAGGATTTCAAGCAGCGTGTGCTGGCCAGCAAGTTCAAATATGATGCCATCAGTGAGAAGTCGTTGGAGAACTTGGAAAAGGTGGCGAAGTTTGAAGGCTACTACGATGAGGCCAAACCGGAGTTTGATGCCCTGCGTGCGAAGCTGAAACACAACCTCGCCAAGGACCTCGATTATAATAAGGAGAGCATCCGCGAGATACTCACCAATGATATCGTGGCTGCCTATTACTACCAGCGCGGAGCCATACAGAACACGCTCCGCAGTGATAAGCAGGTGAAGGAGGCTTTCCGTTTGCTCCAAAACACAGATGAATACCGGGTGCTCCTGCAGCCGAAGACGGGTGTGGATGCAAACGGTAAGTAAGCGACGGGCTGCTTGGGTGTCATGGCATGGTGAGCACTTGTTGATCTCGTCACGTGGCTAAGCAAATGCCGCAGTGTAGTTGTCTGCTTAAACATGACGCTTGTGTGGTGGAGGTAGATATATGCCTCCACCTTTTTTTCCTTTATATCTAAGGGATGCCCTTCCCGTCTTGTGTCTCTCCGCGGGCTCCATGTTGCTGTCTCCATTGTAAGATGGCAGATGGTGGAGAACTTCTCTTGAGTCTTCTTACGGGCAAACGGAAATCGAAAATTCGCGTTGAAAGAATTTGAACAAAGTCGATAAAAACAGGGGCTCGGAGGAAATGAGCGCGCAGCAGGGCGTAAAATGGGGAAAAATGAGACTTTCGCCAATCGGCTGATAACCAGCACCTTGTAATATCTTGACAAATAAAGGCATTGCGATTACTATCTAATCGCAAGACGAATACTATCTAATCGCAAGGCGATAAGCCCCTAATCGTAACATGTTTTGGGCGTTATAGCCACGTAAAAAAGCCAAAAACCGACCTGAAAAGCACGTTATGCCCAGTACGTAAGGGCAAATTCGCAGGACGATTTCATCTTTGAACCGTGAAAACAGCTATTTTTTCCTCTCCCGTGAAAATAATAAAGCGCGCGATTTTGATGAAAAAACAGGACATGTTGCCCTGTTGAGGTCTGTTTTCCGGTCATCATCTATCTCTCGTTCCGCATCACATGGGGGCTACGGTCGACCTTCGTTCTGACATGCTGCATTTCTTTTGGCCTACAGTTTGGTGGTCTGTTCCTGAGATGATGTCATTGGAATATTTTGCCATTGAGCCTCTTTTATTCTTGTCTTGATGTGAGAAAACGAGGGGTATGATTGTCTAATATACGCTCACTATTATCTACATTTCGTCAAAGATCGTTTGGCTGTAATACGCTGCGTGTTAGCTTGTTAAGTTTCAGCAGATGCCCGTTTCGTCCACTTTTTTATCTTATGCCGTCAGCAGGTCACAAACTTTTCCCTATATTTGCAAAAGCGAAGGATTTTTCTAAAGCAAAAAAGTATTATTTATAACCTAATCATTATAACCTATGAGACAAACAAGATTTATGTCTTTATTGTTGGCTCCGCTGTTTGCGACAGTCGTCCAGGCCCAGGAAAGCGTTTTC
Source organism: Prevotella sp. (assembly GCA_016901395.1). Classification (GTDB taxonomy): domain Bacteria; phylum Bacteroidota; class Bacteroidia; order Bacteroidales; family Bacteroidaceae; genus Prevotella. The sequence continues at coordinate 16,800 of JAEAMQ010000033.1, forward strand.
ACGGGTAGGGTGGTTGATGCTGACGGTGAGCCGATCATTGGTGCTTCTGTTGTTCAGAAAGGAAGCACGAGTGGTCAAGTGACCGATCTCGACGGCAGGTTCTCATTCCGGGGCAAGTCGGGTGTGCCGCTCGTCATCTCGTATCTGGGCTACACCTCCCAGACCGTGACAGGCGGACAAGACCTGCGTGTGGTGCTCCAGGAGGAGCAAGCCTCGCTCAACGAAGTGGTGGTCATCGGCTATGGCGTTCAGAAGAAGAGCGTCGTGACCGCCAGCATCGCCAAGGTGAGCGCCGACGATCTGGCCGGCACGGCACCGGTGCGCGTGGACAACGCCCTGAAGGGACTGGCTGCCGGTGTCACCGTGACATCGTCGTCGGGTCAGCCGGGAGCTGCCTCGCAGATACGTATCCGTGGTGTGGGAACCGTGAACGATGCCACACCTCTGTATATTGTAGACGGTATGCCCATCGAGGGTGGTATCGACTATCTCAACCCTTCGGATATACAGAGCATCGAAGTGCTGAAGGATGCCGCCTCGGGCGCTATCTATGGTACCCGAGCCGCCAATGGTGTGGTACTGGTAACAACCAAGGGCGGACAGAAGGGGCGTGCCCATGTGAACTACAATTTCTCCTACGGATGGCAAAATCCGTGGAAGCATCGTGACGTGCTCAACGCCACGGAATATGCCGTGATGATGAACGAGGGTGCGGCAAACGCAGGTCTCGTGGCCACATTGCCCTATTATGCCGACCCCTATTCCTACGGAAAGGGCACGGACTGGCAGGAGGAAGTGTTCAACAAGAATGCCGGAGTGGCCAACCATGAGGTGAATGTGAGCGGTGCATCCGACAAGGTGAACTACTACCTTTCGATGGGCTACTTCCATCAGGACGGTATCGTGGGTGGTAACTTCGACCGAAGCAACTACCGCCGTATGACGCTCAGGAGCAACACCAAGATCAATATCTTCGATGATACGCACACGCGCGACTGGCTCAACAAGCTCGACGTGGCGGTCAACCTGAGCTATGCCCGTGTGAAAAGCAAGAGCATCGATGCCAACTCGCAGTGGGGCAGCCCGCTGGGATCGGCCCTCTATCTGTCTCCGATTCTTACGCCGACGGTGAGCGGAGCCGCTGCCGAGGCACAGCTCAACAACCCGAACTATGGTGGCGCGGACCACATGCTCTATGATGCCACGGGCAATCTCTACACCATTCCGGGCAGTGCCTATCAGGAGATGAACAACCCGCTGGCCATGCTTTCCCTGCCTGGTGACCAGGGCTGGAGCCACAAATTCGTGGCCAATTTCAGTGCCGAGCTGGCATTGGGATGGGGCTTCAAATATCGCGTTTCCTATGGTGCCGACCTGTCGTTCTGGGGCAGTGACGGATACACCCGACTGTATTACCTCTCCGGCAACAACAAGGCAGACATCACCAACGCCCATCAGTCGAGCTCGCGCGGAACGGTGTGGCAGCTGGAAAACGTGGTGACGTGGGACAAACAGTTTGGCGACCACACGTTCAACGTGGTGCTGGGACAGAGCGCCATGCAAAACACCGGTCACAGTCTCGGTGGTACTCTGCAGAACCTGAAGGACCTCTCGAAGCCTTACATGAACAATACGAGTGCCGACCAGAGCCGCGGTGAGATGTCGGCCTGGGGCGGACCGGCCTACGAGCACACGCTGAGTTCATACTTCCTGCGTGCCAGCTACAACTACGCCGAGCGCTACATGTTGCAGGCTACGGTGCGTCGCGACGGTAGTTCACGCTTCGGTGCCAACAACAAATACGCCACCTTCCCCTCGTTCTCGGCAGGATGGAACATCATCAATGAGCCTTATTTCCATGCTCCTTCATGGCTGAGCACATTGAAACTGAGAGCCAGCTGGGGTAAGAATGGTAACGATAAGATCGGTGATTTCACCTATGCCGCCTGGACCGCAGCACCTTACAATGCCGTGCTGGGAGCCGGTGAGAGTGTGTGGACGGGTGTTCAGGCCGGTCAGTTGTCCAATCCCGACCTGAAGTGGGAGCAGAGCATCCAGACCGATTTGGGTATCGACCTCGGCTTCTTCGACAATGCCCTGACCTTCACTGCCGACTATTATCACAAGAAAACCAGCGGAATGATCATCCCGTTGCCCATCCCCAAGTATGTGGGTGCGGCCGCTCCCTACGGCAATGCGGGCGACATGACCAACGAAGGTGTGGAGTTTGAGGCCGGCTATAAGTTCCATGTGGGTAGTGCCAACTTCCAGATCAAGGGCAATGCGTCGTATCTTCACAACCGCCTTGACAACCTCGGCAACTCGTCAGGATATATTCCTTTGCAGAGCATGCAGAGCGTAGGTGAGGTGACGCGCGGCACCAACGGACTGCCTTTCCCGTATTTCTACGGTTACAAGACGGCCGGCGTGTTCCAGAATTATGCGGAGGTGCAGAACTATAAGAATGCCAATGGCGGCATGATTCAGCCCAATGCCGTGGCCGGCGACGTGAGATTTGTCGATGTAGACGGCGACGGAGCCATCACCGCAGCAGACCGCACGATGATCGGCAAGGGTATGCCCGACTGGACATACGGCTTCGCCCTCAATGCCGAGTGGCAGGGATTCGACTTCATGGCGATGTTCCAGGGCACCATCGGAAACGACATTTTCGATGCCACCCGACGCACCGATGTGCAGGTGGCCAACCTTCCTTCTTATATGTTGAACCGTTGGACAGGCGAGGGAACGAGCAACAAGTACCCCCGGTTTGTCATCGGCGACGGCACCAACTGGCAGTCGTCAGACCTCTATATCACCGACGGCAGCTACTTCCGACTGAAGAATATCCAGTTGGGTTATACCTTGCCGAAGGCTGTGACCAGCAAGTTCTTTGTGTCTAAGCTGCGTTTCTATGTAGCCGCCGAGAACCTTTTCACCCTGACCAAGTATGCCGGTTATGACCCCGAAATATCTTCGGGCAGCAGCACCGAGGCCACAGCGCTGGGCGTGGACTATGGAGTCTATCCGCAGAGCCGCACCATCACCGTGGGCGTCAATATTGGTTTCTAACGTCTTAAAGTAGTCTATTATGAAAACAACGAATATATACCGCTGGGGATGGATGGCCGTTGTGGCCGCTCCCCTGTTGCTGACCGGTTGCTCCAAGGACTTTCTCGAGGTGACACCTCCCGACAGAGCCACCCTTCAGGAATATTTCAGCACGCGCAGTCACGTGACGGAGGCTATGGTTTCGACCTACAATCCCATGCGCGAATACGACTGGAACAACACCCAGTACGCCCCCCTGACACTCTGTAGCGACGTCATGGCCGACGACGTTTGGCCCGGCGGGTCGGGTCCATCCGATAACCAACATCTGCAGAAAATGTTCAATTTCAACGACACCGAGAACTCCAGCGACGCACTGACCGGTATCTGGGACCAGAGCTATAAGGGCGTGCGCAATGCCAACGACGTGCTCACCTACGTGTCATGGAATGCAGAAACACTTGGCGCTGCGGCCGACTCGCTCAACGCTGAGGCCCGTGTGCTGCGTGCGTTCTACTACAATCAGTTGTGGAAATTCTATGGAAACATACCCTTCTATCTGGAAAATCTCCCTGCCCCCTATATCGGAGAGCAGAAGGGTCACGATGATGTCTATGCGGCAGTGATTGCCGATTTGGAGGACGTTATCGCCATGAAGAAGTTGCCGATGAAATGGGATGACGATAACATCGGCCGCGTGTCGCAGGCCACCGCCATGATGCTCTATGCCGAAATGGTGATGTATCAGAATGACGAGAGCCGTTACAGCAAGGCCCTCGGCTATATGCAGGAAATCATTCAGAGTGGTGATTATGCCCTCGTGGCAGACTATTCGGGCATCTTTCTGGAAAGCGGCGAGTGGAGTTCGGAGAGCATTTTCGAGATCTGCTATAAGGATGACCAGGCCATCCGGGGCTGGAACTATCCCAATATCAACTTCGCCGGTGGTACGATTTATCCGCGATTGATTGGTCCGTCGGGTGGTGTGGCCGACGACGGAGTGGACAACGGCTGGGGCTTTGAGCCGGTAAGGCTGGAGGCCTACACCATGTTCCAGGATGGAGATGCCCGTCGTGACGCCACCATCTACGACGCACGCAAGGCCTCTTACACCAAGAGGCAGCACGATACCGGACTCTGGCTCAAGAAGTATCTGCCTTATAAGGAGAACAACAAGGACCAGATTGCCGACGGAGACCTCAACTTCAACAACAACCTCCGTATCTATCGCTACGCCGAAACACTCCTCAACGCAGCCGAACTGCTCGTCCGCACCGGTGGCAGTGAAGCCCAGGCCCAGCAGTATCTCAACCTCGTTCATCATCGTTCGGGACTGACAGACAACCGCGCTGCGACCATAGACAACATCATAGACGAACGTCATCTTGAGTTCGTTGGAGAGGGAAAGCGCTACTGGGACTTAGTGCGCACCGACAAGGCCGCTACCACCTTGGTGCCCGATGCCTACGGCTACCGCACCAATACATGGAGCGCAAGCAAGAAGTATCTGCCCATCCCGCTGAGCGAAATCGATGCCTCGCAGGGCACTTTGACACAAAACAACTATTAAAGCATGATGAGTTATGAAAAGAAATAGATTCAACAAACTTAGTCTGTGGGGTGCCGCGGTCGCTCTGTTGGGCCTCACGGCATGCTCGCCCGAGGACTTCACGGGTGTAGACGAGGGCGGTCTGGCCCTGGCCTCCGACGTTCAGGTCACCGCCACGGTAGACAGTTTGAACAACGTCACCTTCACCATGCCGGGCACAGGCATATATCCCGAGTGGATATTGCCGGTCGATGGCAAGGTGGTGCAGAAGAACCAGGTGTACTCTACACAGAACCCTCTCACCAAGCTTTATGCTTATGCGGGCGACTATGAGGTGTATTACCGCGTGGGAAACCACAACGGAATGTCGCAGGGCATGGGCAAAACCACCTTCCATATCGACAACACCATCGTGGATATGTCCGAATATGTGGGTAGCGTAGCCAACAAATCGTGGCGCATCGACAACACGGTGCCCGCCCATTTGGCCTGTGGCCCATCCGGCTCCGACGGTACACAGTGGTGGGCTGCACAACCCAACGAGAAGGCTGCCGTGGGCTTATACGACGACCGCCTGAGCTTTACCGAAGACGGAACCTATACCTACGACCCCGGCACGGGGGGCACCGTCTATGTCAATACGGGCTGCACCATCTTTGCCGACTACCATCAGGATGCCGACTTCATGGCTCCGGTGGACAAGCAGTCGACCAGCTACAGCTTCGAATTTGAGGGCGATGTGCTCTACATGAAGTTCCCGTCGAAGACGCTCTTCCCCTATATCCCGACCGATGCCGCCTACAACGATGAGCTGAAGTTGCGCGTGGAGAGCATCTCTCCGTCCAAGTTGGTGCTCGTCTACGACAATGGCGACATCGCCTGGCACTATGTGCTGACCTCCGCCGACGAAGGCTTCCGTGGATTTAATGCCAACAGCGACTGCAACCTCTGGAAGAATTGCACCTTCACACACACCTACTTCTATGCACCGGGATGGAGCCAGATTGAAGACCCGACCATTCAGGAGGAGCCCGGAGTGAACAATTACGTCTTCACATTACCCGAGGCAACCACCGACCAATGGCAGGCACAGGTGTTCTGGCACACCGACATGACGACCAATGCCGCCAACACTTACGATTTCTCCTGCAAGATTACGTCGACCAAAGACCACGGTAACGTGACCGTGAAACTCGGCGATGAGGGCGACGATGGCATCTTCTACTTTGTAGAGAACATCAAGTTGAAGGCCAATGAAGAGTATATCTTCTACAAGAGTGACATGCCGGGCATTGACATCAGCAAGCTGAAGCTCGTGCTTGACTTTGGTGGAAACCAGGCCGACACAAAGGTTACGGTGAGCGACGTAGACCTGCAGGAGCATGGATGTGACGGCATCGAGGCTCCCGCCGAGGAGACCGACAAGACCGTCTACACCTACGATGCCGAGTCAAACCTCTGGAAAACCAATGTGGACGACAAGGGTACAGACGGCTTCTCCACCTTCTTCTACTACGCTCCGGGCTGGGCACAGATTGACAATCCTACGCTAACGGCCGACAAGGGTACCTATACCGTAGAGTTGCCTGTAGCCACTTTCGACCAGTGGCAGGCTCAGATGCACCTCATCACCACCATTCCGGGTGAGGCTGATACCCCCTACGACTTCTCGTGCAAGCTCGTACCTACGAAAGATATCAAGGGCGTGACACTCAAACTCACCGACACTGCCAGTGACGACAACTTCTTCTTCACCAACCGTTACGACCTCACGGCCGGCCAGGAAACCGTGGTGAAGATACCCGCTGTGGTGCTTCCCAAGGGGGCTGCGGCTGCTCTGAAGCTCGTCTTCGACTTTGGTGGATGCCCCGAGGGAGAGAAAATTACCATCAATGACATTATTTTCCAAAAGACTGCCAAGTAAATGAAAAAGATAATGATAATCAGTGCTATATTCGCTATTGTTGCAGGCCTCTCGGCCTGCAACGGCAACGATTCTGAAATCGGTTATGCTCCTGCAGAGGAAATCAGCCTTTCGCAGAAGGTTTTCCAAGTAGACACCGCACGACAAACGCTGAATGTGCGTGTGAAGACATCGCATGAGTTCTCCGTCTACACCTCCAGTAGCTGGCTGACCCTCAATCCTGTCAGTTCCATAGACCGTGATACGACGCTCACTATCACCGTCGACAAGAATAAAGGCGATGCCCGTCAGGGTGTTGTGGTGGTGTGGGCCGGTGGCTCACGCGACTCCATCCTCATCTCTCAGGCTGCCGGTGTGGAAGACATTAAGGCACCGATAGCCGGCTATAAACTTGTCTGGAACGATGAGTTCGAGGGTTCTGCGCTCGGCAGCGACTGGACTTACGGGATACAACCGGCCGGATGGGTGAACAACGAAAAGCAGAACTACGTCAACGATAACGACGTATCTAAGGTGTCGGGCGGTTCACTCAAGATCAATCTCATCAAGAATGCCGACGGCTCTTATAAGTCAGCCCGTGTCTATGCCAAGCGCAACTCGGGTTGGAAATACGGCTATATGGAGGCCCGCATCAAGTTGCCGAAGGGTAAGGGCACCTGGCCCGCCTTCTGGATGATGCCGGTCAACTTCAAGTCGTGGCCCGCCGACGGAGAGATTGACATCATGGAGCATGTAGGATATAATCAGGATAACATTGTGTCGACCATTCATTGCACCAAGTACAACAATACTGGCACCGCCATTGAGAGTGCCAACCGGATGGTAGTAGGTGCCACCAGCGAGTATCATCTCTATGGCATGGAATGGACGTCGGAGCAGATGACGTTCTATGTGGACAACGTTGCTCTGCTCACATACAAGAACGATGGCACAGGAATAGATGCCTGGCCGTTTGACAATGCGTTCTATATCATCTTCAACCTCGCCTATGGTGGGTCATGGGGTGGGCTGCAAGGTGTGGACGACAGCGCCCTGCCTGCCACCATGGAGATAGACTACGTTCGCGTGTTCCAGAAATAATCGTATCTTGAATGTTGCATAATCCCATCCACGACTCATACTCTTGGATGGGATTTTTTTATGAAATGGGTCTTGAAGACGGGCTGGAAGGTTATGCCTTGTCGTTGGAGGGTGTGATGAGTTCCGTGGCTTCGGTCCCTCCTATGTTTTTCACTTTCTCCTCAAAAGTGTCGCGGTCGCAGATGGTTCCGTTCTTCACGCGGGCGCGATAATTATAGATGGTGTTGACCGAATAGTGCAGGAACTCGGCGATTTTGCTGGAATCGTCGATGCCTAAACGTATGAGTGCGAAGATACGGATAGTGGTGTTGAGTCGTAACTTGTCTGACAAGACCACGCGTTCTTCCGGACGCAGCATGGCATTGAAGGCATCGACAAAATTAGGAAATAGGTGAAGGAATGCAGAATCGAAGTTGGCATAGAGCTCATCAAGCTCCTGGTCTTTGAACTGTGAGGAATGGGTGAGGTCGTGAAGCTCGTTATACTGGTGGTTCTTGACCAGCCTGTTTACTTTCCTCCGGAAGTCATCGAGGCGGTCCACATAGCTTGAGCACAGTCTCATAAATCGTCCTACATATTCCTCTTTTACCCGGTTGGCATCCAGAAGTTTCCCGTTGGATGCCTTCAGCTGGTGGTTCAGCTCTGACAATTGCGTGTTCAGATCAAAGAGTTTGTCGTTCGACTTGGAGAGGTTGTCCCGTGCGTCGGCCAGTCGTCTGCGTTGGCGGTTTACATAGAAAAGCGACGCAAGCAGCAACAGGGCCATCACGCTGATAATGCCTAAGGTCAGCATCAGCTGATGAAAGTTGTGTTCGCTCTCTGCCTTATACTGGCGAGCGATGGCAGCCAACAGTGGCGAAATCTGTGTCATGCGTTGGCGTGAGCCGAACTTTGCGGCACAGTCACTCATAAAGCTGATATATCTGTAGGCGCGGTCCACATCTCCCATGACCATCAGCTGATTGGCCATCTCCCACATCGACCCCTGATCCATCACACCGTTGCGTATGTCGGTCAGTACCGATTCTGCCAGCCAACGCATCATGCGAGTGGTATCGTTCACATTCTTGTATTCCAAATACCGGTACATGGCTACCAAAGCATAAGGATGTGTCCCGCGTTTCACATGACGTAACCACTCATCGTTGACCGACATAGACTCCTGATAGCGTTTGGCATTCATCAGTTCTAACTCAAGCGTCTGCATCCGATTGTTGTCCCATTTGGGCAAGACGGCAAGCATATGGCGCCGGTACAGTGCCGATTTGTCACCATAGAATTTACGCATATCATCCAGTCTCGTATAGTAGGCAAGCTCACCATAGACATGGGTGTAAGCGAAATAATACACTCCCAAGGATGCTCCTTTGAGCTGTGAGGCATCGATTCTCTCAAGCACGGCCAGCGATTCGTCATACATTCCGGTGTTGCTGCATCTCAATGCAAGCCAAGCCCGGCACTCGTCGGCCTTGTCAAACCATTTCATGCGAGTGGCTGTTGAGATGCATTGGTTGAGGAAAAAGATTGCAGAATCATTGATAAAGGGCTTGTATTCCTCATATAGGCGGAAGCTTACATCATATCGGATACCATCCGTTGCTGCTTCCGCATATTGGCTGCGCAAGAGTGAAATACGTTGATTGCGCTTGTTGACGTATGTCTGTGAACTGTCAATGGACCGGTCTATCTCTGTCAGAAGAGATTTGAAAGGCCGTTCCTGTGCATGTAGTGATAAAGGCAGTAGTCCGCAAATCAAATGGACAATAAGACGATAACAGGTCATTTCGGTATAAAGGTTTTCTCAAACACAAAGATACGTCTTTTTCTACGACTCCGCAAAGTGTTACCGAAATATTTCTTTGTAATTGATTTTGTAAACAGGAGAAAAGGAATTGGACGTTACGGGCCACCCTGTCGGCTCTCTCTTATTTTTATTGCCGCGACGGGGTAGTCTCCTATTCTTCAGATAACGCCCAACCTGAAGGGGGCGGGCGTCATCTTGAATCATTTCAGCGTAAAGCTTTTTCTCAGTGGGAGGTTGTCTGAGGCGTTGCCCACCAGCAGCGTGAACGTGCCGGGCTCTGCCTTCCAGGCATGGGAGGCCTCGTCGTAGAAGCTCAGTGCGTCGCGGCCGATGGTGATGGTCACGTCATGTTGCTCGCCCGGTTGCAGGTTCACCTTGGCAAAGCCTTTCAACTCCTTGTAAGGGCGGTCGACCGACGACTTGTCGTCGTGCACATAGAGTTGCACCACCTCGGCTCCCTTGCGCGCACCGGCATTTCTCACTGTCACCGTCACGCGCAGGCTGTCGTCGGCGGTCATCGCCGGTTTGTCCAGCCGTAGGTTGGATATCTGAAACTGCGTGTAGCTCAGTCCGTGGCCGAAGGCAAACGTCGGACGGGTCTTCTGTTTGTCGGCCCAGCGATAGCCCACATAGATGCCTTCCTTGTATTCCTCGTCAATAATCTGGTGGCCTTCGCGCCATGTTCCGGGATAGGTACCTAAGGCATGGGCACCCACATCGTTGAGGCTTGCGGGCCAGGTGAAGGGCAGTTTGCCCGACGGATTGACATCGCCCGTGAGCACGTCGGCCAGCGCATGACCGGCCTCAGAACCGATATACCATCCCTGCACGATGGCGGGCACGCGGTCTTTCCAAGGCATTGCCACGGCGTTGCCCGAGATATTGACAAACACCACGTTCCTGTTCACCTTGACCAGAGCCTCCACCAGCCCGTCCTGACCGTAGGGCATGCCATAGCTTTTGCGGTCGTGGCCCTCGCAATCCTGATAATCGCTCTTGTTCAGTCCGCCGAAAACGATCACGTAGTCGGCTCCTCTGGCCTTGGCCACGGCATCGCCGATGAGCTGCTGCGCACTGCGGTGGTCGGCCAGATGCTGTCCGGTGCTCACACCGTCAAACACGGTCGTGGTGTCGCCCACATAGCCGCGCTCATAGTCCACCATTGCCAGACCAGCGAGCCGCTGGCACAACCCGTCGAGCGGAGAGACCTCACGCTGCACCTTCAGCGACGAGGAGCCGCCGCCCACGGTCATCATCTTGATGGCGTTCTCGCCCACCACGAGGATGCGGGGCTGGGCCTTTGTCGGACTGGTCTGACCAGTCTGACTTATCCGACCGGTCTGACCAATCAGCGTTCCTCCAAAGAGAGGCAGGAGGTTACCCTTGTTTTGCAACAGCACGATGCCCTCGCCCGCAATGTCGCGGGCCGTCTGATAATGGTCGTCGGAGCAGAGGAAGCCGCGGTTGGCATGCGGTGCCATCGTTGTGCGGTAGTAGAGACGCAGCACGCGGCGCACCTTCTCGTTGAGTTCACGCTCGGTGTAGCGGCCGTCGCGGATGAGCTGCTTGTAGGCCTCGGCCATGTAATAGCTGTCGTAGGCATTGGTCTTGCCCATGCGCAGACCGTCGGTCCAGGTACCAAACTCCATGTCGAGGCCGTTGGTGATGGCCTGTGGCGTGTCGTGGGCACCGCCCCAGTCGCTCACCACCACGCCGTCGTAGTTCCAGTCTCGTTTGAGTATCTGGTTGAGCAGGATGTCGTTGTGACAGTTGTGCTGGTCCTTGTAGAGGTTGTAAGCCCCCATGAGTCCCCAGGTGTGGGCTTTCTCCACGGCGGCGCGGAAGGCCGGCAGATAGATTTCGTGGAGCGCGCGGTCGCTCACGATGACGTTCACCTGATGGCGGTATTCCTCATCGTTGTTCATCGCATAGTGTTTTACACAGGCCGCCACCCCGTTTTGCTGCAGCCCTATAATATAAGGTACGACCATTGTCGAGGTGAGCCACGGGTCCTCGCCCATGTATTCGAAGTTGCGCCCGTTGAGCGGTGTGCGGTAGATGTTCACGCCCGGACCGAGGATCATGTTCTTGCCACGGTAGAGCGCCTCCTCGCCGAGGCTGTGGCCATAGCGTTGGGCCAGCGTGGGATTCCATGTGGCGGCGAGGCAGGTCAGTGCGGGGAACGCCACACAGGAGTCGTTGGTCTGTCCGGCCTGCAACCATTCGTCCCAGAGCACGTCGGGGCGCACGCCGTGAGGACCGTCGTCGGTCCAGAAGTCGGGCAGGCCGAGACGCTTCACGCCCGGTGCCGAGAATTTGCTCTGGGCATGGATCACGGCAATCTTCTCGTTGAGCGTCATGCGGCTCAGTGCGTCCTCCACGCGCTGCTCCACCGGTTTCGACGGGTCGAGATAGACGGGCAGGGCGCTCTGTGCGCACAGGGGCATACTGGTCGTGCCGCTCAGCAGCAGCGATGTGATAATGATTCTTGAGAGTGGATGTTTCATAGGTTTATGACATTTAACTATTCAAAATTAGGGAAAAAGATTGTCAGCCACAATGTGAAATGGCAATAAAGTGGAGTGTCTGTCTTGTGGGTTTGAAGCAATGTTTTGATACTTAGTGATTTGCGGTTTCCCCATGATGGCTAAAAAGTGGAGTTTCGGGGGGATGTTTTTTCCCCTTGTTTCAGCCATTGGGGATATGTTTCCCACCATTATGTTTGTTGGCCGCATGGGTTCTGTAGCAGAAAAAACTTCGGGAAGTTGGTGTGTAACCCGATAGTAGACGGTATAGGATTTCTTTTGAGCATCCCTTCTGCCGAATATGAAAAAACTTGTTGAAAGAATTTGAAGAAAGCCTCTCGAATCAGGGCACTCGGAGTTATGAGTGCACGACAAGACGAAAAATAACGAAAAATGAGGCTGAGATTAAACGGTTGATAGTCAGCATCTTGTAATATGTTGACAAATCATCGCTTTGCGATTACTATCTAATCGCATGACGAATACTATCTAATCGCATGACGAATACTATCTAATCGCACGATGATTTGGGTCTTGTGGCAGAGCAAAAAAGCCCAAAAACATGCAAAAGAGCACGTTTTGACCCCTCCGTAAGGGTAAAAGGCCGCTTCGATTTCACCTTCGGATGGTGAAAATGACGTTTTTTCTGTCTCCCGTGAAAATAAAAAAGCATACGTTTTTGATGAAAAAACAGGACAATTCGAGAGCGTCGTTTCTTTTCTCCTACCTCTGCATGGCCATCTTGGAGTGTTCCAACGTGGGGGTGGGAAAGATGATGCCACATGACAACTCCCTCCACAGAGTGCTCCTGATGGTTACGTTCCATGCAATAATACGTTAAATATGCTTGAAAGGCTATGGAGTTAAATGTTTTTACTTATATTTGCAAAGTATGATGGTGACAGCATCATATTGACAATGTGTGAAAGCTAATGAAACTCCAACTTTTACAAACAGTAGCATCATGAAGAAAGAATTATTGAAGAAACTGACGGCTGAGCCGGGCAAGAAGCACCAGGTGAGCGACTTCGACGCGGACTACACCGCCGACATGAAGAAGGACGACGCGGCTGATGAACTGATCAAAAACATCGAGACCATGTCGCTCTTGCAGGACGAGTTGTATGCCTTTGACCGCTATGCCGTACTCATCGTGTTTCAGGCAATGGACGCGGCGGGCAAGGACGGCACCATCAAGCACGTCATGTCGGGCATCAATCCGCAGGGCTGTCAGGTGTTCTCGTTCAAGCGTCCGTCGTCGGAGGAACTCGACCACGGCTATCTCTGGCGCATCCAGAAGAACGTGCCCGAGCGCGGTCGCATCGGCATCTTCAACCGCTCGCACTACGAGGACGTGCTGGTGAGCCGTGTGCATCCCGAGATTTTGACCGGTTCGCAGATACCCGGCGTGAAGAGCGTGAAGGACGTAAACGAGAAGTTCTGGGAGAAACGCTATCGCCAGATCAACGATTTCGAGCGTTACCTCACCGAGAGCGGCACCATCGTCATCAAGTTTTTCCTCAATGTGTCGAAAGACGAACAGCGCAAGCGGTTCCTGAAACGCCTCGACGACAAGGACAAAAACTGGAAATTCTCGGCCGCCGACCTCAAGGAGCGCGAGAGTTGGGACAAATATATGGATGCCTACTCGAAGATGCTCTCCAAGACTTCGACCGACTACGCCCCGTGGTATGTCATCCCCGCCGACCACAAATGGTTCATGCGCTATGCCGTGGGACAGATCATCAACCACCGTCTGGAGGAACTCAAGATGAGTTATCCGAAGCTCGATAAGGACGCCGAGGCCCAGCTGAAGGCCTGTAAGGAGCAGCTCCTGCAGGAGGGTGGCGATGTGAAGGCTGAGAAGAAGGCAGAGAAAGCCGAATGACTCATGCCCCTATCGGTGAAGATTGCTGGCCAGACATCCGTCTGATCAATCAGACAGACGCACAGGTTTGGTCAGCAACTTTCACCGATTTTATACCTCATTCGATCATTAATCCTTTAAAAACACAATATGAAAAGACTTTTATTTCTTCTGTTGACCGTATTGGTCACAGTCGTTGCGTGGGCCCAGGCTGTGCCCACCCATGTGAGCGGACACTTGGACGGGGTGGGCGACACCATCATCTTTGAGCACAACGACAACAGCATGGAGCAGGGCATCACCGTAGACAGCACGGTCACGAAGAACGGTTCGTTTGAATTTACGGTGAATATTGAGCATCCGGCCATGTTGTTGTTCACCGATGTGGAGCATAGTAAATCTGATAATCTGGTGTTTCAGGGGGTATGTTTCATTATTGTCCCCGGTGAGGACGCCGTGGTGACGGGTACGCTTATCGACTTCAAGGTGGGCGGCAGCAAGATTTATGAGCGTGTCACCGAGGTACAGGCACCGATGGTTCAGCTCTTCAAAGGCTACGGACCGGAGAAATTCGACTCCCTCAGACAAATTTATAGTGACCACTGTCTCGATTATATCAAGGCCCATCCCGACGACGAGGCGGGCGTGCTGCTGGCTGGAGGAATCACTGACGATGCTTTCAACGAGGCTTTGACCGTGCTCACGCCTACGGTGCGGGAGGGTAGGCTGGCCTCTATTATAGAAAACCGGAAGAAGCAAATGGAGATGAGTGCCGCTGCGGAAAAGGCTGCAGCGAAGGTCGGCGAGGGCACAATGGCGCCCGATTTCACCCTGACCACCATCGACGGCAAGCCGTTGCAGCTCTCCAAGCTGCGTGGAAAATATGTGGTGCTCGATTTCTGGGGCACCTGGTGTGCCCCGTGCATGAGCGGAATGCCCGCCATGAAAGCGTGCTATGAGAAGCACAAGGGGCAATTTGAGATGGTGAGCATCGACTGCTATGATGACGAGCAAAAGTGGAAGGACACCGTGGCCAAGCTCGGTCTGGCATGGACGCAGGTGCGCGATGGTAACGAAACGGAGCTGGTGACGAGCCTCTATGCCGTGAGCGGTTTCCCCACCAAGATTGTGATAGACCCCAATGGGCAGATCATCAGCCGCACGACAGGCGAGGATCCCGAGTTTTACAAGTTGCTCGACGAGGTGCTGGGCAAGTGAAACAAGATGCCTTGACATCTGAATGACCCCACATAGGGGGCTGAAAAGTTCAATGTTGCCTATTCAACGTTGAAAGTTTCAGCCTCCTGCTTTTTTCCTTCGACACATTTTCATGGCGCAAGCATCCTTTTACGCCACAGTCTGTATTCCCTTTTATGTTTTTCATCCTATGAAGAAGTCATGTGTGACGTGGTTTCTTGGAGAAGCATTCATGGAGGACATGAGTTCTTTTTTGTTTGTTAATTGGCTTGATGACAAAGGTTTATAGGGTGTTTTATGATGGAGAATGTGCGAGATTGGTGTGTTAAATAAATATAATTTAGTATTATTATATAGTACATTGTATTGCAAGGTACTAATATTTTGCCTATATTTGTCACATCATACCAAAAAGAGTAGACATGAACATCGACAATGCGAAATCACAAATGCGCAAAGGCATGCTGGAATATTGCATTCTTTTGTTGCTCGAAAAGCAGCCTGCCTACACCTCAGACATCATTCAACGTCTGAAGGAAGCAGAGTTGCTGGTGGTGGAAGGCACGCTCTATCCGCTGCTCACCCGCCTGAAAAACGACGGGCTGCTGAGCTATCAGTGGCAGGAAAGCACCCAGGGGCCACCGCGAAAATACTATCAACTGACTACAGCGGGTATCGCCTTCCTGCACGAACTTGACAAAGCCTGGCAGGAAATATCCACTACTGTGAACTTCCTCAAATGATAATCGTTTACCCATAGAAACAGCAAATATGAAAAAGAACATCACAATCAATATGTTTGGTCGGCTCTATTCCATTGACGAGGACGCCTATCACCTGTTGCAACAATACATAGACACGCTGCGTGGCTATTTCTCTCATAAGCCCGACGGCAAGGAAATTACCGACGATATCGAGGCGCGCATTGCCGAATTGTTCGACGATCTGAACGCCAAGGGCGTGGAAGCCATCACCATTGAGCATGTGCAGGACATCATCAGTCGCATCGGCGACCCCAAGCAGATGGAGGACGTCGGGGCCGACGAGACCGATGTCGCCTCCGGGGAGGATGCTGCCGACCAACCGAAGGAGGCCGGCAGGGATGCCCGCGAGAAGGTCATGGCCTATTTCGATCAGCTCCGGAAGTCGAACAAGCGCCTCTATCGCGACCCTACGGACAAGAAAATAAGTGGGTTGCTGGCCGGCTGCGCCCATTTCTTCGGCGGCGACCCGCTGTGGTGGCGCGTGGGATTCGCACTGCTCATCCTGCTCACGTTTTGGAGCGGCACGGTGGTAGACCACACGTTCCGCGGCTTGTTTTTTGGCCCGCTCAGCTTGTGGCTGGTGGCGCTCTATGGGCTGATGGCCATCCTCACGCCCGTGGCGCGCAATCCCGAGGACCGGCTGATGATGAAGGGCGTGGACGTCACGCCGCGCAACCTGGCGCAGGAGGTGACCCAGGAGCACACGCAGACCGAGGAGCCCCAGCCGAGGAAGTCGGGCGCGTCGGGCTGTCTTGCCCGGTTCTTCAAGGTTATCCTATTGCTTTGCAAGGCTTTGCTGGCCTTTGTTGGGCTGATGGCAGCCTTGGCTATCTGTGCGGCGGTGGTCGTATTGGTGCTGTTGCTGATTAGTCCCGACATCTTTGGCGATGCCCGTTTTGCCCATCTCTATACCACAGCGGTGAGTCCCAGTGTGGCCACGATGTGCTTAGTGGGATTACTTGGTTTGCTGGGAGTCTCGGCTTACTGCCTGATCCATGCCTACATGAGCGGTAGACAGAAGATAGAACCTATGGGTCTGACGCAGCGATTGGTATGGATAGCGCTCTGGATGCTGTGTCTGCTGACTGCCGTCATCAGTGGTGTGACCATGATAGCACGGTTCTCACAGGCGGAGGATAAGCTGGACGAGGTGGAAGACCAAGCCTACGTCAAGGCCAATACCCACGGCGGAGTGTTTATCGATCGCGTCGACTGGGACTTCCTGAACCGCGGCGGCTGGCAACTCATTGGTCCGACCGGTGGGCGCAACGACTACACCAGCAGAGGCAAGCACTTCTCCGGCAAGAGGGATATGCGCTATCTTCATGGTTATGCCGACTGGGGGTTGAGCTATCAGGTGGAGCATAGCATGGCCAATGTGGTCCCCGGCACTTACACTCTGACCGTGGCTGCCCGTACCGATGGCAAGGGCGCATTTGTCTATGTCGTGGCCGACGGCCGGCGTTATCTGGCCGAGATACCCGTGAGCGGCGAGAAAGGAGGCGACATCTGGATGGAGGCCAAGCGGCAGTTGGAGCGGAAGGACTCCACGACCAACGGCACTGACCGTCAATATTACCAGGATATAGCCGATGCCAACGGTGGGCGGGGTTATGGCTGGAACCGCGTGACCATCGAGGGCATCAAGGTGACCCGGGGCAACGTGAGCTACGGCGTCTCCACCAAATCGAGCTTCACCAATGTGTCGTTTGGCGGACAATGGGTGTCGGCAGCCGATTTCGCGATGAAGAAGGAGTAGGGGTATAGCCCCCTCACCTCATTTTGGGGAGGGACTGCACCTAACTTGGGGAGCTGTGAATAGTGGGAACCCGGAACCGGGTTCGGCTGTTGAAAGGGAAGGGTTGGGAGCGCAG
>JAEAMQ010000034.1 GCA_016901395.1 Prevotella sp.
CCTATAAGAAAAGTCCATTTCAAACTCATTATTGAGTAGAAAAATGAACTATACTTTGCTTTTATAGGAGTTCAACTTACAGATTATAAGTTACCAAGTTCCAAATTTGTATTTTGACACACCCTCCGGCGTGGTTTTTCGTATGAGGATGGATGGGAAAGTGCGGAGGTCAGCATCCTTTGTGGGTCATGATGTCGAGCACCATGTCGTCGGTGGGACACATGGCCTGCTTGCCGATGCTGGTGAGGTTGTGGATGCTGCGGTCCACATCCTCGTCGATGATGCCCTCGGCGGCGGTGACATGCTCGCCTTCCATGCTCAGCAATGCGGAGAGGAGGGCCGACGACACGCCCGAGCAAATCTTGATGGAACAGCTTGGTTTGGCTCCGTCGCAAATCATTCCGGTGAGGTTGGCTATCATATTCTTCACGGCATGGCACACGCGGGTGTAGTCACCGCCCATGAGATAGACGATGCCGCAGCTCGACCCGATGCTCGCCACGACACATCCGCAGAGGGCTGACAGCTTGCCGAGGCTCTGCTTGATGTAGATGGCGGTGAGGTGTGAGAGGGTGAGGGCGCGGATGAGTTCTTCCTCGGTGTTCTCGTTTTCCTTGGCATAGACCGCCACAGGATTGGTGGCACAGATGCCCTGATTGCCTGATCCGCTGTTGGACATCACCGGAATCATCGCGCCGCCCATGCGGGCATCGCAGGCGAGAGCGGTCTCCGAGATGATGTTGGAGTATATCGTTTTACCAAAAATACCGCTGGACAGCGGCCGGCCGATGGTCTTGCCGAGGTTGTGTCCGTAGTTCCCCTTCTTGCTTTCCTGTGCCGCACGGATGTTGTAGTCGCGCGTCTTGAGGATAAAACTGATTTCATCGACGGGTGTTGTCGTGGCGAAATCCCACACGGTCTGCATGTTAAGCTGTATGTCGGTGGACTCTTCGCTGTTGCCCACACACTGGCGTTTGTCCAGCAGCACATTACCGTCGCGCTCCTCATAGACAAAGTTGGTGTGACCTGCGGCGATAATGGCTGTGGCCTTGTGGCCGTCGGCCTCGCAGCTTATCTCAATATAGAGTTTCTCGGTGATGCCCTCCTTGAGTTTGATGTCGATGTGGTGAGGGTCTGAAATGTAGGCTTTGCCAGCTTCCAGCGACTGCGGCTTGAGGTCTTTGATGACCTCCAGCTGGTACTCGCTCTTGCCAATGAGAGCGCCGAGGGCTATGGCAATGGGCAGTCCTATCATGCCGGTGCCGGGGATTCCCACGCCCATCGCATTCTTCAGGATATTGGCACTGAGCAGGGCGGTGATGCGCTCGGGCTTGCATCCGAGGTCTTCGGTGGCACGGGCGGTGCACAGTGCCACGGCCATCGGCTCTGTGCAGCCTACGGCGGGCACCACTTCCTTGTTGATGAGAGCAATGATTTGCTCGCGTGTTGAGGAGTCTAACATAGTAATAAAAGCAGCCTCACCCCGCCGCCTGTGGCGGCACCCCTCCCCGGAGGGGAAGGGAAGAAATGTGTCAGGGGATGGGAGATGGCGCTATGAAATAAGGGTTATGGGTTGATGAAGTCTGAATCCGGGTCGCCAAAGACGGCATCGTGATGGTGTCTAATACTTTAGCGTGATGGAGTAAGATTGAACACGGTTTGCCACGGACCGTTTTCCCAGGGACGATGTGGTATGCTTGCGCATATATTCCCCTCCCTTTGGGGGAGGGGTGGAAGTGCGCAGGGCGCACTTTAGGGGAGAGGCTTGTAGGCCGCCAAGCCCTTGTTCAGAAACTCCAGATAGGCGGGCACATCCTCTTTATAACCGTAGGAGCCGGTCAGGGGGTTGCCCCGGTTGTCGAGGGCTACATAGAACGGTTGGGCGTTGGCACCAAACTTGGATGCCTGGAGATAGCTCCACTTGTCGCCAATGGTACGCAGTGTGCGCTTTTCGCCATTGAATGTCACCTCCATCGGCTCCGGAAGCGGGGTCTTGTCGTCGACGAAAAGGGAGATGAGCACATAGTCCTTTTCCAACTTGTCGGCCACATTCGGGTCGGTCCAGACGGCAGCTTCCATCTTGCGGCAGTTCACACAGCCGAAGCCGGTGAAGTCGATGAGCACCGGTTTGCCCTGTGCTTTGGCCGCGGCCATACCTTCCTCGTAGTTCTTATAATGCGCCTCTACGGTCTTGGTATTGAGGTTAAAGTCCTGCGTATTCATGGGCGGGGCGAAGGCGGAGACTGCCTTGCAGGGTGCACCCCACAGGCCCGGCACCATGTAAACGGCGAAAGCCAGCGAGCAGAGACCCAGCATGATGGCCGGAACGGGCATCGGTTTGTGCAGGTCGCCACCTACCTCGTCTTCCTGGAACTTCAGCCAGCCTACGAGATAGCAGCCGAGTGCGAAGAAAATCACAATCCAGAGGGAGAGGAATACCTCGCGGTCGAGCAGGTGCCAACCGTATGCAAGGTCGGCCACGGAGAAGAATTTGAGGGCAAAGGCCAGTTCGATGAAACCGAGGACCACCTTGATTTGAGTCATCCAAGAACCGCTCTTGGGGCTTTTCTTCATCAGTGTGGGGAACATGGCAAACAGCGTAAACGGTATGGCGAGGGCCAAAGCGAAGCCCAGCATGCCCACCGCGGGAGCCACCCAGTTGCCCGATGTGACGGTCTCCACAAGCAGCAGGCCGATGATGGGAGCCGTGCAGGAGAACGAAACGAGTACCAACGTGAACGCCATGAGGAAGATGGAAATCAGTCCCGTGGTGTTGCTGGCCTTGGTATCTACCTTGTTGGCCCAGCTGTCGGGAAGCTTAATCTCGAACCATCCGAAGAAACTCACGGCAAAAACCACGAGCAACAGGAAGAGGAAGATGTTGAAAACGGCATTGGTCGAGAGCGAGTTCAGGGTGCTCGGACCGAAGATTGCCGTCACGCCGATGCCCAAAGCGAGGTAGATAACGACAATGGAGATACCATAGGTTACGGCATCGCGGATACCCTTTTTCTTATCATCTTTCGAGCGTTTCAGGAAGAAGCTCACGGTCATGGGGATGATAGGCCAGATGCAGGGCATCACCAGCGCGAGCAGTCCGCCCACGAGTCCCATAAGGAATATATATAATAAGGAGTGGTTGGCAATGTCGCTCGTGCCACCAAACTGCTGCAGCTGTTTCACCACGGGACGCCAGAGGGCATCCTTGTCGGTAGTGGAGAGGTTGGCGCTGACGGCTGTAGCCACCTGCGCGGCACTGTCGCCCTTCACCTTGCCCAGTGAGTCGGCCTTGGCTTTGGCCAGCGCAGCCAGTTGCTCGGGAGTCTGTGCGGCTGGGCTTGTCGTCGTGGCGGCCTTGTCTTCGGCCACGGCAGGGCTCTTGCCGGCCTTCTTGATATCTACACTGGTGGGCGGCAAGCAACTTTGGTCGTTGCAGGCCCCATACTCAAGATAGGCATCGATGGTGTAGGTTGGCTTGGTGAACTTCACTTTCTGAACAAACTTCACGCTGCCCTCAAAGTAGCGCAAGTTCATCTCAAAGAGTTTGTCGAAGTTGGAAATCTCATGTCCCACGGCTTTCATCTTGCCCACCAGCTCCACGCCGTCAAGCTTGTTGATATTAAACGTGGCAGAGATTGGCCCATCCGCTCCTAATCCGGTGGAGTAGACATGCCATCCCTTGTCAATCTTTCCTGTGAAAATAATCTCTCCTTCGGCTGTATTGCCGGTCTTCAGTTGAGAAGTGAATTTCACCGGATCGAGCATTTGTGCATGGGCCAGGATGGTGACAAACATCAACAGGGCCAGAGTCATCACTTTTTTCATAGGTAACTTTCCTTTTCTTTGAATAGTCGCTTCGTTGGGAAGCGGGTATATACTAATTACGTCTATCCATCGCGAATGGGTATGACTTCCGTGAATAATTGATGGTTTTTAACGTTTGGACTACCCTGATCCGCGAAGACTTCCTGTCCCCATAAAGCAATACTACGGGTTGCATCCCAGAAGATGCAATCCGTAGTAAGGGAGGAGGATATCTTAAAACCATGGAGACCGTATGTGCCATAGCACGGACAGACTCTGACCTTCAGGACTCCATGTCGTTTAGGGCGATAGCCATCCGTGGGGGGTTAGCCTACCTGCGAGCCGGGCTTCACCTCGCTGAGGGTGGTCGTCACGGCCAGGGAGTCGTCGAAGTTGACGGCAGAGAGAATCATGCCTTGGCTCTCAATGCCCATCATCTTGCGCGGAGCGAGGTTGGCAACGAACAGGATATCCTTGCCCACCAACTGCTCAGGCTGATAGAATTTGGCAATACCCGAGAGGATGGTGCGGTCCTTGCCGGAACCGTCGTCGATGGTAAACTGCAGGAGCTTGTTGCTCTTGGGCACTTTCTGACAGTCTTTGATGTGTCCCACACGGATGTCGAGCTTCTCGAAATCGTCAAAGGGGATGTTCTCCTTGATGGGTTTGGCCACATAGTTCTCGGCCGCTTTCTCGGCTTCGTTGGCCTTCTTCGTAGCTTCGAGCTTGTCGAGTTGTGCCTGGATGGCATCGTCCTCAATCTTCTCAAAGAGCAGATGCGGCTTGCCCAGATGGTCACCGGCCTTGAGCAACTCGGTGCTGCCCAGCTCTGTCCAGTCAAAACTCTTAAGCCCGATCATGTCGCGCAGGCTCTTGCTGCTGAAGGGGAGGAACGGCTCAAAGGCAATGGCGAGGTTGGCCACTAACTGCAACGAGATGTTGAGGATGGTCTCCACGCGCTTCGGATCGGTCTTCCACACCTTCCAAGGCTCACATTCGGTGATATAACGGTTGCCGATGCGGGCGAGGTTCATGGCCTCCTTCTGGGCCTCGCGGAACTTGAAGGTGTCGAGATACTGCTCCACCTTGTCCTTCACGTCCTTGAATTCGGCGATAGCCTGACGGTCTACGTCGAGCAGTTCGCCACAGGCCGGCACCACGCCGTCCCAGTATTTCTGGGTGAGTTGCACCGCACGGTTCACGAAATTGCCATAGATAGCCACCAGCTCGGAGTTGTTGCGCTCCTGAAAGTCCTTCCACATGAAGTTGTTGTCCTTGGTCTCCGGCGCATTGGCGGTGAGCACATAGCGCAGCACATCCTGCTTGCCAGGGAAGTCTACGAGGTATTCATGGAGCCACACGGCCCAGTTTTTGGAAGTCGAAATCTTGTCGTTCTCCAGATTGAGGAACTCGTTGGCCGGCACGTTGTCGGGCAGAATATAGTCGCCGTGGGCCTTGAGCATCGTCGGGAAGATGATGCAATGGAACACGATGTTGTCCTTGCCGATGAAATGCACGAGTCGGGTGTCCTCGTCCTGCCACCATTTCTGCCAGGTGCCCCAGCGCTCGGGATTGCTCTCACACAGCTCCTTGGTATTGGAAATGTATCCTATCGGTGCGTCAAACCATACGTAGAGCACCTTGCCGTCGGCACCTTCCACGGGCACGGGGATGCCCCAGTCGAGGTCGCGGGTCATGGCACGCGGCTGCAGATCCATGTCGAGCCAGCTCTTGCACTGTCCGTAGACGTTGGAGCGCCACTCCTTATGTCCTTCGAGAATCCACTGTTTGAGCCACTCCTGATAGTTGTTCAGGGGCAGATACCAGTTCTTCGTGGCCTTGATGACAGGTTTCGAACCCGAGATGGTGGAGTGGGGATCGATCAGTTCCATAGGGCTGAGGTCGGAGCCACATTTCTCACATTGGTCGCCGTAGGCATTGGGATTGCCGCAGTGGGGGCATGTGCCCATCACATAGCGGTCAGCAAGGAACTGCTTGGCCTCCTCGTCATAGAGCTGCTCGGTCTCTTTTTCCACGAGTTTTCCATCGTTGTATAGCTTCTTGAAGAAGTCGGAGGCAAACTGGTGGTGGGTCTTCGAGGTGGTACGGCTATACACGTCAAACGAGATGCCAAACTCCTCAAACGAGTCCTTGATCATCTTATGGTAGCGGTCGCAGACATCCTGCGGGGTGAGTCCCTCTTTCTTGGCGCGGATGGTGATGGGCACACCGTGCTCGTCGCTGCCGCCGATAAACACCACCTCCTCTTTCTTCAGGCGGAGGTAGCGCACGTAGATGTCGGCCGGAACATATACACCAGCTAAGTGTCCGATATGCACACCGCCATTGGCATAAGGTAATGCCGAGGTGACGGTGGTACGCTTAAACTTCTTTTCTTGCATCTAATGAACTGATTTTAATTGATTTTGCAAAATTACGCAAATTAATCCATATAGCGTAATTCCCTATTCACAAATTTATTTCGTGAGGCTTTTTCAACCCAATGGAGGGGATTTTTGGTCCGGTTGGGTGGACTGCAGAAACTATTTGATATGTGTGATAGACGCTAACAGTATCTCTATGAGGCGAGGCACGGCATAATGGTCGATGTCTTCCTCGTTAATCCAGATATAGTCTTGAGGCAGCGAGGGGCGCTCTTCTGCATTCAGCAGAAAGAAGTCTGCCAACAGAATGCGGTGGCTGAGCACGTGTTTCACACGCTGTCGCAGGGGAATGAGAGTACCTTTGAGGTCGGGCTGCGGTGCGTCTTCGATGAGCAGTGGCTCCCACAGTCCTTGCCAGATATCGCCAGCCCCACGCTGATGAATGGCCGTCTGGCCTTTGTGACGTATGTAAATATAGGTGAGACGGCGCTCTTTCTGCTGAATTGTCTTTCGCTTGACGGGCAAATCCTCCACCTTTCCCTGTCGCAGGGCCACACACTCTTCTGCCAAAGGGCAGAGGAGACAATTGGGAGACTTCGGGGTGCACTGCGTGGCACCAAAGTCCATAAGGGCCTGATTGAGTAGAAACGGACGGTCTGGCTGGGCTTCATCTTTGTGTTTCGGGGTCGAAGCCTGTACGATCAGCTCTGCCAGTTCCTGAAATTCTCTCTTTCCTGCTGTAGTGTTAATGGGGGTGCTGATGCCATAGACGCGTGCGAGTACGCGGTAGACATTACCGTCGATGGCTGCCACCGGGATGCCATAGGCCAGTGAGGCGATGGCCGCTGCGGTGTAGTCACCCACGCCTTTCAGCTGTCTGATGTCTTCGGGGGTGTTGGGAAAGTGGCCGAGTGCCACAATCTGCCGGGCAGCCTTGTGCAGATTGCGGGCGCGCGAATAATAGCCCAGTCCCTGCCATAGCTTGAGCACATCGTCTTCAGAGGCAGCTGCCAGATCCTCAACGGTGGGGTAAGTCGCCATGAACCGTTCCCAATAGCCCATACCTTGCGCGATGCGGGTCTGCTGGAGAATCACCTCACTGAGCCAGATAGCGTAAGGATCACGGGTGTGTCGCCAAGGCAAGTCGCGGCCGTTGACAGCATACCAGTCTAATAACGTGTGGGAAAAATGGTGTGGAGACATGATGATCTATGTTGATGCTCATTGCAAAAGTACGAAAAAAATAATCAATTCTGTGAGAGTCCTGCCCTTTCTTTTGAGTATAAACCATTATCCTTTCCGGGCCTTCAAACTTCCGTTTTTTTCTGAAAAACCCTTATTTGTGTTTTAAAATGGCGGCAAATACCCTTTTTGTGTGATACTATATAACACAATTGTGGTATTTTCTTATTATCCGAAACGGCATACCTTTGCATCCAGATACTAAAACCTTTACTGTATGGCATCAAACAAAGACGAATTAACAAGCGAATCAGAACACTTGCATGAGCACGTTCATGAGCATGAATACGAACACGTTTTTGGGCATTATCATGAGCACGGACATGCGCACGAGCACTCCCACGTACATGACCATGAACATCACCACCCCCATGTGCATGGCGGAACAGAAGACTATATGGCCGCGGTGAATGCCTATCGGAAAACCTTTTCGAATAAACAGAAGGTCATTGAGCAGACCCCCGACCCTGCTGTGCGCGAGATGTTGCTCCACATGCAGGACATGGGACTGGAGACTGTGTTCGACAGATTTGATGCGCAGCAGCCCCAATGTAATTTCGGATTGGCCGGAACCTGTTGCAAAAACTGCTTCATGGGGCCTTGCCGCATCACGAAAAAGGCACCGCGCGGCGTTTGTGGAGCGGATGCCGACCTGATCTCTGCACGCAATCTTTTAAGGCATGTGGCTGCAGGTACTGCTGCCCATGGGGCACGGGGACGTGAAAGCATGCTGGCTTTGAAATATGCAGCAGAGGGAAAGGCACCGGTCAGTATTGATGGCGAGGAAAAGATTCGTGCTGTCTGCAAGACGTATGGCATCGACACTCAGGGCAAGTCTTTGCACCAATTGGCCGGTGAGGTGGCAGATATTCTGCTGGGCGATCTGTCGCGCACGGTGCCGGGAAAACACCGCACCCTATATTCTTTTGCGCCCAAGGAGCGTATTGAGACGTGGGAGAAGGCAGGTATCATGCCCATCAGTCCTTATCATGAAGTGTTTGAAGCCCTTCACCGCACATCGACCGGCACCGATGGCGACTGGCGCAACTGCATGCAGCAGTTTCTCAGAACGGGTGTTTCGTTTGCGTGGACATCCTGCCTTGGCTCCTCAATAGCCATGGACAGCCTGTATGGACTTCCTCATCGCAGCACCTCCAAGATCAATCTTGGGGCTATAAAGAAAGGATATGTCAACATTGCCGTACACGGACATTCGCCCTTGCTCGTTCGCGAAATCGTGAATATCGGACGTAGTCAGGAGATGGCCGAGCTGGCCCGGGCGCATGGTGCCAAGGGCATCCAGTTTTATGGGATATGCTGTTCCGGTCTGTCGGCAATGTATCGGTATGGAGGTGTCATTCCCCTGTCTAACGCCGTGGGGTCAGAACTGGTGCTCGGCACTGGTGCTTTAGACCTGTGGGTGGCTGATGTTCAGGATGTCTTCCCGTCGATAATGGATGTGGCCAGATGTTTCCGCACCACTGTTGTCACCACAAGCGACTCTGCCCGGCTGCCGGGTGCAGAGCACTATGGCTTTGATCACGACCACTCCAACATTGCCGAAATCAAGAATATCGCGCGCACCATCGTAGTGAGAGGTATCGAGAGTTTTGCCGACCGGCGTGACATCCCTGTCAAGATACCTCAGTATGAGGTGGAGGCGGAGATGGGATTTTCGGTGGAATGGGCCGGACAACACTTCGAACGGGGCTTGCGCGACATTGCCGATGCCCTGAAAAGCGGGCAGATACAGGGTGTGGTCAATCTGGTGGGCTGCAACAATCCCCGTCTGGTCTACGAGAAATCCATCGTTGAAGTGGCACAGATTCTACTCAAAAACAACATCCTCATTCTGACCAACGGGTGTGCGTCGTTTGCCTTGTTGAAGTTGGGCTTCTGTTCCAAGAAGGCATTGTCGCTATGCGGTGACGGCCTGCGCACATTCTTGAAAGACCTTCCTCCGGTATGGCATCTGGGCGAATGTCTGGACAATGCCCGTGCCTCGGCATTCTTCAGTGGTCTCTCCGGTGCACTGGGCACAGCCATCAAAGACATGCCCTTTGCCTTTATCTCGCCCGAGTGGAGCAATGAGAAGGGTATTTGTGCCGCACTGGCCTTCCGCTTGTTGGGTATGAACTCCTACCATAGCGTGTATGCGCCGGTGTTGGGCTCGCCCCGTGTGGCCGAGTTTATGGCCACCGGCACCAAGGAATTGCTGGGGTCGGAAATGGTGGTCAACGTCGATCACATAGCCCTGGCCCATCAGATAGTGTCCGATTTAAAGGAAAAACGAGAAAGATTATGGAAAAATCAAGAGTCCTTTACAGCCGCAGATTGATGAGGTTATGGTGGTTTGCCGTTGTTTCTCTCATGGCGGTGGCCTGTCAGTCGGGCAAGCAGCGGGAGGATAATGTCATCCGTGTGGCCTATTTGCCGATATCCCATGCGCTGCCTGTTGTCGAGATGGCCAGAGATACCTCGCTGCATATCGAACTCGTCAAGTATGGCACATGGCCCGAACTGATGGATGCGCTCAATACCGGGCGCGTCGATGCGGCATCGGTATTGATGGAGCTGGCGGTTGCTGCCCGCGAGAAAGGGGCTCCACTCACGGCAGTTGCCTTGGGACATCGAAAGGGAAACGTCGTGGTTGTGGCCCCTGCCATTCATACTGCGGCCGACCTGAAAGGCCATGCTTTTGCCATCCCTCACCGCAATTCTACCCATTATATCCTGTTGCGTGAGATGTTGGAACGCAACAAGATGACGCTGAACGATGTGAATATCATAGAGCTGAGCCCATCGGAGATGCCGTCGGCCCTCTCAAGCGGGCGCATCAGCGGCTACTGTGTGGCCGAGCCTTTTGGAGCCATTGCGGTGGGGCAGGGTAGCGGCCATGTGCTCTACCAATCGGACGAACTCTGGAAAGATGCCGTCTGCTGTGGTCTGGTCTTCAACCATCATTACCTGCAGGACCATCCGTCACAGGCCCGACGCTTTGTGGAGGCCTATCTCTCGGCGGGCCAACGGCTGGCTGACCCACAGCGGGCGCTGAAGGATTTGCAGTCGATCAACAAGCAATCTCCACAGGTGTTGAAGGCTTCGCTGGCATGGATAGACTTCTCTGACCTGAGAATAAGTCCGGCGACATACCGTGATCTTTCTTCGAAGATGAAGAAATATGGCTTGGCCGCTCATCCGTTGCCTTATACATCATTCGTTAAAAAACTTGTCAGAGAATGAATATCCATCTTAAAGCGGCCTGTTACACCACTGTCTCGTTTGCCATTCTGCTGGTGGTCTGGCAGGTGTCGGTCAGTATCTTGCGTGTGGACGAGCTGCTGTTTCCATCGCCAGTGGTCGTTTTCCGGGCATTGATCGACCTCATTGCCGACGGCACTCTGCTGCATGCCCTGCAGGCCAGCATGGTGAGGTTTGCCATTGGCTATGTCCTGGCCGTACTTGCGGGCATCGGGCTGGGGCTGCTCCTGGGACTTTTCTCCCCGCTGTTCAGATATTCCTATCCCGTCATTCAGCTCATTCGCCCCATTGCCCCGGTGGCTTGGATGCCGTTCATCGTATTGTTGCTGGGCATAGGAGACATTCCGGCCATTGCCATTATCTTCATGGCGGGGTTCTTTCCCGTGTTGCTCACCACCGCCTCCGCCGTGCACCATATAGACCCCATCTATGACAAGGTGGCCGAGAATTATGGTGTGGGCAGGTTGAAATATGTGTTTGGGATCGTGGTGCCGGCGGTCTTTCCCCAGATTGCCAACAGCCTGCACATAGCCTTGGGCACTTCATGGATCTTCTTGGTGTCGGGCGAGATGGTGGGAACACAGAGCGGTCTGGGATATATGATTATCGATGCGCGCAACAATATGCGCACCGACCAGCTGCTGGCCACCATGATAGCCATTGGCCTGACGGGGTTTGTGCTCGATGTCTTGGTGGGCAGATACGAGCGATATGTTGTAACAAGATGGGGGGCATAGGTTCAGAAACGATGTATATAGAGGTCACACACTTAACCAAGAGGCTTGTGGGGCGGAATGCTGCCGGCAAACCTCAAGACATCACCCTGCTCGATGATATCTCCTTCGAGGTGGACAAGGGTGAGTTTATTTGTATTTTAGGATTCTCCGGATGTGGCAAATCCACGTTGCTCAATCTCCTGGCGGGCTTTGACAAGCCCACGGGAGGCGATATCACCATCGACGGCAAGCGGGTGGAGGGGGCTTCGTC
The DNA here is from genome assembly GCA_016901395.1 of Prevotella sp. Taxonomy (GTDB): domain Bacteria; phylum Bacteroidota; class Bacteroidia; order Bacteroidales; family Bacteroidaceae; genus Prevotella. The sequence goes on from JAEAMQ010000034.1 coordinate 11,679, forward strand.
GAAGCGCATCATGATCTTTCAGAACTATGGCCTCCTGCCGTGGCGCAGTGTGGAACGCAATGTGGAGCTGGGCCTTGAGCGCAGCCACATGACCAAGGCTCAGCGCCGGTCTGTGGCCCGCGACTATCTCCACCTCGTCGGACTCGATGACCATGCGGCAAGCCTGCCGGCCCAGCTGTCGGGCGGCCAGCAGCAGCGTGTGGCCCTGGCGCGTGGGCTGGCTGTCAATCCGGACGTGCTCTTCATGGACGAACCTTTCAGCGCGCTCGACCCGATAACGCGCAACAAGCTGCAGGATGACCTGCTGGATATCGTCAGACTGTATGGCAAGACGGTGGTCTTCGTCACCCATGACATCTACGAGGCTGTATATCTGGCAGACAGGGTCATCGTCATGTCGTCGTCGCCCGGCCACATTCGCAGCATCACCCCTATAGAACTGCCCCGTCCGCGGCAGCGCAATTCCAGTATATTCAATTTCCTGCACGACAAGCTCTACAACGAACTTCACGCTGTGTCGGGACAATCTATAGAGTATTATCTTTAATTTCTTAATCGTTTAGTTATGCATATTCCTTCAGAAATGCTTCATGGCGGCATCTGCCCGGTAACGGCTGCGGTGGCCATGGTTGGTGTGGCTGTAGCCACATGGTTGGCCTGTCGGGTCAGAAATCATCCGTCGCCCTTACATTTTGCTTTAGTGAGTGCCGTGGTGTTTGCCTTGCAAATGCTCAATTACCCGCTGTGGGGAGGTCTCTCGGCCCACCTGTTGGGCGGCGTGCTGGCATCGGCCCTGCTCGGCACGCCCTTGGGCATCCTCAGCGTGGCCGTCGTGTTGCTGCTTCAGTCGGTGCTCTTTGCCGATGGCGGCCTGCTCATGCTGGGGGCCAATGTCTGCAACATGTCGCTCATCGGTGCGGGCATTGGCGGTGTGGTCTATCGGCTGTCTGTGCCCCGGCTCGGCCGTAACGGGGCGCTGCTGACGGCCTCGGTGGTCTCGGTGATGCTGGCCGTGGGTGCACTGTGTGCCGAGCTGGCCGTGAGCGGAGTGGGTAACGCTGACTTGTATGCCTCGCTGGTGAGCCGACATCTGCCTGTGGCTGTTGTCGAAGGGCTGGCCACCCTGGTGCTGTATCGTGCGCTGACCTTCAGACTGTCGGCTGTCGGCCATCGTTCTTGGTGGTGGGCTTATGGTGGGTTGCTGATGGTGGCATTGCTGCTTTCGCCGCTGGTCTCGTATCATCCGGATGTGTTGGAGGGCACCCTCAGCCATTTCCATCTGCTCCCCGGAGCCCCCGATTTCGTTCGTGCGCCGTTGGCCGACTATCACCTTCCCCATGTCGCAGGCTACTGGTCCACGTGGTGGGCAGCCCTGGCCGGTATGGGGGCCACGCTCCTGCTGTCTCAGATGGTGGGGCAGGTGCTGGTCTGGGTGAAAGCAAGAAAAGGCTGAGAGGCTTCGCGGATAGGCCAAAAAGAGAGGGCTGACGGTGTGAGGGGGGCATCGTCAGCCCTCTTTTCGGGCCTTACATTCAGGGCAGATGCCCTTGACCAGATAGTTGGACGACTGGCGGATATAGCCTTCGGGTAGGTCTATCGCCGGCACGGGCGTGTCGTAGAGGCAGAACATGCGGTGGCAACGCTCACAATAGAAGTGCACGTGCTGGTCGTCGTCCTCTTCGTCGTCGTGGCTATGACACAGTTCATACTTCAGTCCGCCCTCGCCGTCTTCGAGCGCATGCACCAGATGGTGGTCGCGAAAGAGGGTGAGCGAGCGGAAGATGCCACTCTTGTCGATGGTCAGAATAGAGCGCTCCAGATCGGCAATAGACGAGGGATTCTCGCTATTGGCCAGCGCCTTCAACACCACGATGCGGTTGCTGGTGGGCTTGATGCCGTGCTGTTCGAGCAGTGTCACACAGGTTGTTTCATCCATAACTGATACAAAAATACAAATTATTCTGATACTTCCTTGCAAGTTTTCTCTTTTTTTTGCTCCCATGAATAGGGGTGACAGGCTGGGCCGACTCGATGATTTCTGAATGATACGGATATGCTTTTTGTCAAGTTTTATTTCCAAGAAATAGCGATTTCATTTTTTTCATTCTACGATGAAAATCTTCTCTGCCAATGACAAAAACGTGTATTTCCTTGGTTTCGTACGGCTGTTTTTCATGATTCCATACTAATCGCGTTGCCTTTACTATCTTATCGTCATGCGTTTTGGGCCTAATCGTCATGCGATAAGAGGGGTTTTTTGAGGCCATGAGATAGCAAATGCGGGTGATATTCATGTGCCTCATTTGTAAGTTGTTGTCTTATAGTGAGTTATAAATGCGCTATTTTCGGCGTTTTTCGAACGTCCTCTTTCTTATTATGAAATATTTGAATTTCAGAAAGCACTTCTTCAAGATTTTTCAATAGGATGTACGGTCACTTGCTAATTGAGCGTGAGATCATCTGACTTCATGCTTATGGGTTTTATTGAACGTAAAAAATACAAGGACGACCGACCCTTTCAACCCGCTGGTTGAGGCCTGTCGTCCCAAAGAGAGAATTTTAGCTTTTGTATTATTGGATATAGCTCTTGAGAGCCTCAATATATTCTTCGAAAGCCTGTCGGCCCTCATCTGTCAATCGGCAGATGGTGGCGGGACGCTTGCCACGAAACGTCTTTTCGACGCTGATGTAGCCGGCTTTCTCCAGTTTGTCTATCTGCACACTCAGATTGCCCGACGTGGCGCCTGTCTGCTCTTTGATATAGGGGAAGTCTGCCTCCTCTACACCTACGAGAATTGAGACAACTGCCAGCCGCAGCTCACTGTGGAGCAGGGGGTTGAGAGGTTTGAACATGCTCAGCCCTCCATTGTTTTGATGATCAGTGCGGGTACCACGAGTCCCACGACAGCCACTCCAGCCATCACCACCATTTCCAGCGGGCCGGCGTAGAGCAGTGCGAGGAAACTGCCCAATATGCCAGAAATATAGCAGCATACGGTGATGACGGTGCTCTTGAGAATACGCCCGGTAATCATTCCGGCTATGCCCATGAGCAAGATGATGATGGCTGTGATAGGTATGTGCACGGTTGGGTCAGAGGGAGTAGTGTAAACCACGGGCAGAGGAATCTGGATGCCGAACGATGCCAGTATAAATATGAAGATACCTAAAGAGCCGGCTATGATTCCCATGCAGCTCCATACCTGCGAGAGGGTCTTGCCTAAGAAGGTCTCCGGCACCTTGGGCTGGCGCTTGTTATACATTTGCTCGCCCAGCGCTACCAGCCCCAGGAGTGCCCAAAACGCGTTGGCATTCGCTCCGAGGGAGGTGTTTTGCCACAGATGTCCCACAATGAGGGCGATGATGGCGACACTGATGCCCCAGAGCATCATGCTTTTCCAGCTGCCACGCATGATGCGACGGCGGCTCTCCTCGATGGTCTTGCTGATGATTTCGAGACTGCGCTCAGCAGTCATTTCAGTGTTTGTAGTTTCCATAATTGTGATTTTTTGCGTTGTACGTGAATGTTTTTTTGTTTTCCCTGCCGCCCGATGTTTGTATCAGAGTGGCCTCTTGCCATGCGCCTGGCATGGTTGTCGGAGTGGTTGCGGGGCGGATCCAATCCCTCATTCAACTCTCAACGTTGCAAAGATAAATAGGTTTATAATATAAACCAAATTATTTTGTGAATTTCTTTTGGTGTTTATCATTTATTAACAAAAGGAGAGTCAAGCGGTCATCAAACGAGAGCGCCACAGCCTTTGGGGGCCGTGGCGCTGAGGTAGATTGTTGAATAGATAGTCGATAGGATGATAGAGACAGGCGGAAGACGGGTGTGGGGTTATCTCTTATTGCCGAAATCGGCCGGAATTTCACCCCATTTCTTGGTCTCCCATTTAATAATAGGTGTCTTGGCGGTGTGGGTGCGGAGCCACTGTTCGGCTCTTGCGATGACCTGATGGAGCTGTTCGGTCTTGGCGTTGTGCTCCAGTTTGGTCTTGCATTGCTTCTTTTTCACCCAGAGGATGGCGTTGTAGGAGTCTGAGTAGATGACCTTGTCGGTGATGCCCCGTTGCTCCATGAGGGCGAGGGCGTGCACGATGGCGAGAAATTCCCCGATGTTGTTGGTGCCGTGTACCGGCCCATAGTGGAACACCTGCTGGCCTGTTGCCAGGTCGATACACTGGTATTCCATCGGCCCCGGGTTGCCCGAGCACGCGGCATCCACAGCCCATGCTGCCGCCTTCACTTCGAGAGGGAGAGGCAGCACGGTGTCGTTGCGGTAATCAGGGGGATTGACGGGGGATGTGGGCATGGGCAGAAGCGGGCTTATTACATGCGCTCAGGCACCTCTATTCCCAGCAGGGCCATACCGTTTTTGATGGTCTTGGCCACGTTCTGGGCAATGACAAGGCGGGTGACTTTCTCCGCATCGGAGTCGGCATTGAGGATGGAATAGTCGTGGTAGAACTGGTTAAACTCCTTCGTCAACTCGTAGCAGTAGTTGGCAATACCTGCCGGATTGTAGTTCTCGCCGGCATCTTTCACAGCCACCTTGAACTCATCCATCTTTTGAATGAGGTGGATTTCCTTCTCGTTGAGCGGCATGTGGCTGTCGAGAGCGGTCGGAATGGCGATGCCCTCTGCCTCTGCCTTACGCATGATGGAGCGGATACGGGCGTGGGTGTATTGTATAAACGGACCCGTGTTGCCATTGAAATCAATGGACTCCTCGGGGTTGAAGAGCATGTTTTTGCGTGCGTCGACCTTCAGAATGAAGTATTTCAGCGCGCCCAAACCTACGATACGGGCTATCTCGCGCTTCTCCTCCTCGGTCATATCATGGAACTTTCCGAGCTCGTCGCTGGTCTTGCGGGCATCCTCAATCATCGTTGCGATGAGGTTGTCGGCATCGACCACCGTTCCCTCACGGCTCTTCATCTTGCCGTTGGGCAGCTCCACCATGCCATAAGAGAAGTGTACCAGGTCCTTGCCCCAGCTGAACCCGAGACGGTCGAGGAGTATGGAGAGCACCTGGAAATGATAGTTTTGCTCATTGCCCACAACGTAGATCATCTTGTCTATGGGGAAATCCCTGAAGCGAAGATCGGCCGTTCCGATGTCCTGCGTCATGTAAACGCTGGTGCCATCGGACCGAAGCAACAGCTTTTGGTCCAGTCCTTCGTCTGTAAGGTCTGCCCATACACTGTTATCTTCTTTCCGGAGGAAGAGCCCTTTGGCGAGTCCTTCCTCTACCTTCTTCTTTCCCTCGAGGTAGGTATTTGATTCATAGTATATCTTGTCGAAGCCCACTCCGAGAGCCTTGTAGGTCTCGTCGAAACCGGCATACACCCAGTTGTTCATCTTTTCCCACAGCGCACGCACCTCCTTGTCGCCCTGCTCCCACTTCACGAGCATATCATGGGCTTCCTTGATGAGCGGTGCTTCGGCCTTGGCTTTGTCCTCGGCCTGATCCTCGGCCATTCCTTCGGCCACGTATTGCGCCTTCAGCTGGGCCACCTCCTCACGGTAATGCTTGTCGAAAGCCACGTAATAGTCACCGATAAGATGGTCGCCTTTCTTGCCCGTAGACTCCGGCGTGTCGCCGTTTCCCCACTTCTGCCAGGCCAGCATCGACTTGCAGATGTGGATGCCGCGGTCGTTCACGATATTGGTTTTCACCACTTTGTGACCGTTGGCCTGCATGATTTGCGAGAGGCTCCAGCCCAGAAGGTTGTTGCGAACGTGTCCTAAGTGGAGGGGTTTGTTGGTGTTGGGCGATGAATATTCTATCATCACGAGCTTGCTGTCGGGGGTGACGGGTAGCTCGCCGTATGTCGCATTGGCATTGATGTCATTGAGGAGGCTCACCCATGCTTCCGGTGCGATGACCAGATTGAGAAATCCTTTCACCACGTTGTAGGAAGCCACGGCTTGACAATCGCGCACCAGGGCATCACCAATTTCACGTGCGGTGTCCTCGGGTTTCTTGCGGGAGGTCTTCAAGAAGGGGAAGACCACAAGGGTAAGATTGCCTTCAAAAGTAGCCTTGGTCTTTTGCAGCTGCACCATTTCGGCAGGCACGTCCTGACCATAGAGTTCCTTGACAGCCTTGAGGACTGCGCTGGAAATTTCCTTTTCAATGTTCATCGATATACGGGTATAAAATTGTTGTTCTTGAATCGTGTTGCAAAGTTACTAAAAAGATTAGACAAAGCAGGGGCTTGCATGCGATAATTTTGTGATAATCTTTGTGGTATCCATATTATTTCTTTATTTTTGCACCACATTATTAATATGGAAACACCAAGAAGAAACAGTAAAATGATATATCGAACGATACGCGATTATGCCATCCTTACGGTGGCGATGGCTATCGGTGTGATAGGGTTGAACATGTTTTTGCTGCCCAATGAAATCACGATGGGAGGCATTGTGGGAATTGCTTCGGTCGTTTATTGGGGCACGAATATACCGGTTCAGGATACCTATTTTGTGCTCAACGCTGTGCTTCTCATCGTTGCGCTGAAGGTTTTGGGCTGGAAATTCTGCGCCAAGACCATCTATGCGGTGGTGGTGTTTACCATTGGAACCTCGCTGATGCAGCACTTGATGGACCCCCATCTCCATCTGCTGGCCGACCAGAAGTTCATGGCTTGCATCGTGGGTGGGGTGTTCATGGGTGCCAGCGTGGGCCTCGGGCTCTCCACCGGAGGCAGCACCGGCGGGTCGGATGTTATCGCATCCATCGTCCACAAATACCGTGACGTGTCGCTGGGACATATCATTCTGTTCTGTGATGTGGCTATCATCACGTCGAGTTACGTCGTGCTGAAAGACTGGGAAAAGGTGCTTTACAGTTATGTGCTGATGTTTGTCATCTCGTTTGTGGTCGACTACATCGTCAATTCACTGCGTCAGAGCGTGCAGTTCTTCATCATTTCGGACAAGTATCAGGAAATCGGAGAGGCCATCAATAAGATTGCCGACCGAGGCTGTTCGACGCTCAACGGCAACGGTTTTTACTCGCAAAAGGACATCAAAGTCATCTTCTGTATTGCCAAAAAGAATGAGTCGAGCTTTATCTTCGACCTCATCGATGAGATCGATCCCAACGCTTTCGTGGCCCAGAGTGCCGTCATCGGTGTATATGGACAGGGCTTTGACCGTGTGAAAGTGAGGAAAAAGATGAAGCTGAAGGATATCAACAAACAACTGGGAAAGGAATATCATGATGAAGTATAAATCCCTCGGATGCCTCATGCTGCTGTTGGGGCTGGTGTTGCTCGTGCTGTTGGGCGGCAGTGTGTATATGCTCAACTACTCGCTGGTGCCGGCAAACAACTACGGTCGCGACTATAACCTGAAATACCGGCAGCTCTTTGCTGACTACCCCGAGATCCGCCCGTGGGTCGACTCGCTCCGAAAGGCCCACGCCCTGCGCGATACTTTCATTACCAATGCCGACGGAGAGCGCCATCATGCGTTCCTCATCGCTGCGCCACATCCCACCGGCCGCACTGCCGTGCTGGTGCATGGCTACACCGATTGCGCCGTTTCGATGCTCCATCTGGGGTACTTTTATCACCACGATCTGGGCTACAACCTGCTGTTGCCCGACCTCCATGCCCACGGCAAGAGTGAGGGACGGGCAGCACAGATGGGCTGGAAAGACCGCTGGGACGTGCTCCGATGGATTGCCATTGCCGACTCGCTCTACCGCGACAGCACCGCCCACGCCGAGATAGTGGTACACGGCATCTCGATGGGCGCAGCCACCACGATGGCCGTTGCGGGCGAGAAGACACCCGCCTCCGTGAAGGCATTTATCGAGGATTGTGGCTATACGTCGGTGTGGGATGAGTTTGCCGATCAGCTCCATGAACAGTTCGGACTGCCTGCTTTCCCCCTGATGTATACCACGTCGATGCTCTGTCGTCTGAAATATGGGTGGTCGTTTGGCGAGGCTTCGATGGTGGAGGCCGTGCGCCGTTGTCAGAAACCAATGCTCTTTATCCACGGCGGTCACGATACTTTTGTGCCCACCCGTATGGTGTTTACCCTATTTCAGGCCAAGCCAGGCCGAAAGTCACTCTATCTGGCCCATGGTTCGATACATGCCAAGAGTCATCACGATCACAAGGCGGAGTATCAGGAGCGTGTTGTCAGGTTCTTGAACGGCTTGTAATGAGAATGTATGGTCATTGGTCCTGTTGGGAGACTGTGCTTGCTTTTTTATCTTAGGGGGTAGGCATCATCCGCTCTTGAACGGCCGGATATGAAAAAAGGGGCTCCGCTGAGTCCCCAACCTTTTGTTAACCTTAAATCTAATACTATGAAAAACACGATGCAAATTTAAAATGTTTTGAGTTTTTTTCAAATATAAAATCATATTATTATCGTGTAACCCCGTGATATTTTGATATTTATCAAGGTTATCTGAAAATTGTTGATGAAAAGCTTTGCCATATCGAATATAATCCATACCTTTGCAAAAAGACAAAGAAATACATGCTTTAGAAAACAGAATTCCGACATTCAAAGGAATGCCGGAATTCTGTTTTCTAAAGTTTATGTCTAACAAAAAGCATAAACATTAAGAAAGATAACTATGGCTTACATGTCACAAGAGGGCTATGACAAACTCGTAGCACAGCTTCACCAACTCGAAGCAATAGAGCGCCCGAAAGCATCTGCGGCTATAGCCGAAGCTGCTGACAAAGGTGATCTGAGTGAAAATTCTGAGTATGATGCCGCCAAAGAGGCACAAGTGCATCTTGAAAACAAAATCAACGAGCTGAAGATGACGATCGGCCAGGCCAAGATCGTGGATGTCAGCCGTCTCTCTACGGATGAGGTACAGATCATGTCGAAGGTGGAAATGACCAATCTCGCCACTAAGAAGACAATGACGTATACCATTGTGAGCGAGAGCGAGGCTAATTTGAAGGAGAACAAAATCTCTATTCACACACCGATTGCACAGGGTCTGCTTAATAAGAAAGTGGGCGATGTGGCCGAGGTAAAAGTGCCGCGTGGTACGCTCAAACTACGCATTGAAAGTATCACTATAGATTAAAGAGGTTATGGCTACTATTTTCAGTAAGATTGCCGCTGGCGAAATTCCCAGCTACAAATGTGCGGAAAGCGATAAGTTTTACGCTTTCCTCGACATCAATCCTGTGGTGAAGGCTCATACGCTGGTCATTCCCCGCAAGGAAGTGGACTATATCTTTGACATGGACGACGATGAGTTGGCCGAGTTTGAAGTGTTTGCCAAGAAGGTGGCACAGGCTATCCGTGCGGCATTCCCCTGCAAAAAAGTAGCTCAAGTGGTGCTTGGCCTTGAGGTGAATCACGCTCATATCCATCTTCTCCCCATCAATACCGAGGGCGATGTGGACTTCCACAAGCACGTGAAACTCTCCGACGAGGAGATGAAAGAGACGGCAGAGAAGATATGGAAGGAGTTCAAGGGCTAACCAAATAAAGGCTTTCCTCAAGCAACCAAGGCCTCCCCAAGCCCCTCCAAAGGAGGGGGTGTTGGAAAAGTACCGTAGGAATTTATCTATAATTCTTTCTTACCACATATACAATTTCCTATCAAGATGGGGTCAAAAAGAAACCGCAGGAAAGAGGGCTATGAGTTTTTCAAAGTAGGTAGATAATATTTTCAATGGAATGGTTAAGAAACAATTCCGCAGGAAAGAAAGTCTATAGGTTTGAAAAACTCATAGCCCTCTTTCCTGCGGTACTATTTATACATCCCCTCTTTTGGAGGGGCTTGGGGAGGCCCTAAGTGCTTGGGGATATTTTCTCTCTACACAAACCTTTCCCCCTTCTTCAGTTGCACCTCGCTCACATACTTGCGAACGAGAGCAGAAGAGTCTTCTTTCTTACAGATGAGAAGCACGTTGTCCTTCTCGGCAACAATGAAACCTTCGAGACCATCGATAATTCCTAACTTCCCTTTGGGTAGTTTGATGACATTGCCGCGGCTGTTTTCCATCATCACATCGGAGTCGATGACCACATTGTCGTCGTTGTTTTTAGGTAAGGCCTCATAGATGCCGTGCCACGTTCCGATGTCTGCCCAGCCAAAACTACATTTCATCACACACACGTCCTCGGCCCCGTCGAGCAGCCCAGACTCCAACGACATGTTGGGATATAGCGGGAAATGCTCTTGCACGAAGGCTTCTTCCTGCTCTGCCGTAGCGTAATAGTTCACGTCATCGAGCTTGCGCAGCACAAAGGGAAGAATGCCGCAGAACCGGTCCCACAGGTGTTTTACGCTTGAGAGAAACAGTCCTGTGTTCCAGAGAAACTCCCCACTCTCCATAAACATCGTAGCAAACTCGCGATTAGGCTTCTCGGTAAAGGTTTTCACCGAATAGACATTGCTTTCCAAGGGCTCCTCCATCTGGATATATCCGTATCCGGGTTCAGGGCGCGTGGGTTTGATACCCATGGTGAGCAGGGTCTCGTGGGTTGACACAAACTGCAGTCCGTCGAGCACATTCTGTCGAAAAACATCATCGTTGATGACCAATTGGTCAGACGGAACGGCAATGATACATGCATCGGGATTGAGATGTGAGATGCGGTGGGTGGCCCAGGCGATACTCGGTGCAGTGTTACGGTGGATAGGTTCGGCCATGATGCGTGTCCGAGGAATTTCCGGCAACTGCTCCATCACAATATCCACATAGTCGACATTGGTGTTGATGAAGATGTGGTCTGTGGGGATAACCTTAGACATCCGGTCATAGGTGCGCTGTAATAAGGTGCGCCCGGTACCGAAGAAATCAATAAACTGTTTGGGAAAACTCTCTCGGCTGCATGGCCACAAGCGGCGGCCTTTGCCCCCGGCAAGTATTAGACAATAAAAGTTGTCGTTTTTTGTCATCTTACGAAGCATAGATTTAAAACGTCAACTAAATTACGATTAAAAAACGAAAAATAAAGCGTTTTTGTGCGTTTTTTCCGTAATTTTTCAAATATCCAACCTTTTTTGTCTTTTTACTTCCCCACCTTGGTGGATTTTACTAACTTTGCAGACACTACGATTGCGCAATGAGTAAAAAGCAAATACTTCTGATCAATGACATGGCGGGCTATGGCAAGGTGGCCACGGCGGCTATGTTGCCTATCCTTTCGTATATGGGCCATCCCACCTATAACCTGCCTACGGCATTGGTTTCCAACACGTTGGACTATGGAAAGTTCAATATCATGGACACCACCGAATACATTCAGGGGGTCTTTCCCGTTTGGAAAGAGTTGGGGTTCAGGTTCGATGCCATTGCCACTGGCTTCATCGTATCTGAGCGTCAGGCCCAGATTGTGTCGGCATTCTGCAAGGAGCAGGCTGCTGCCGGCACCACCATCTATGTAGATCCCATCATGGGTGACGAGGGAAAACTCTACAACGGTGTCACACCGGCTACCATTGAGGTGATGCAGGAGATGATTGCCGTGTCCGACCTGATGTTTCCCAATTATACTGAAGCATGCTATCTCACCCACACTGACTACCATCCCGAGGGCATCTCGATGGAGGAAGCCAAGGGCCTTGTCACTGCCTTGCACGACAAAAGCGGTAAGTCTGTACTCATCACTTCTATCCCCGTTGCGGGCCAGCACTGTGTGGTGGGCTACAACCATAAGAGCGGGCAGTATTTCATGTTGCCCTACACAGAGATACCCGTCCACTTCCCCGGCACGGGAGACATCTTCTCCGCCGTGCTCATCGGGCATCTGCTCAGTGGCGACTCGCTCCGCAAGTCGACCCGTATGGCGATGGATGCCGTCTACCGTTTGATCGATCTGAACAAGAATAACGACGACAAGAACCGCGGAATACCCTTGGAAAATTATCTCGAAGTGGTCGACGCGCCCGTCCGGTAATCGCTCGGCATCCTAATATTATTACCAACTCTCCACCCCACCTACCCACTACCCCACAATCCCACCTACCCACCACCCCATCAACAACCCGTTTCCCATGGATTGGATATCATCACTTTTCAGCGTCCACTCATCTGTCCAGACGGTCATCATCATCTCGCTGGTCATCGCCTCGGGGCTTGCCCTTGGCCGTGTCAAGGTGATGGGGGTGTCGCTGGGCATAGCTTTTGTGTTCTTCACCGGCATCGTGGCCGGACACATTGGCCTGTCGGTCGATGCCAGAACACTCGACTATGTGGAGACATTCGGGCTCTCGATGTTTGTCTATTGCCTGGGACTGCATGTCGGCCCCAACTTCTTCGGCTCGTTGCGGCATGAGGGAATGGCCCTCAACCTGTGGAGCTTGGCCGTCATAGCGATAGGTACAGTGCTGGCGGTGGTGCTCATTCCGCTTACCCATGTGAGCCTCCCCGACATGGTCGGCATACTCTGCGGCGCCACGACCAACACTCCGGCGCTCGGTGCCGCGACACAGGCCATCGCCCATCTCGGACTCCCCAGCGGCAGCGCGGCACTGGCTACGGCTGTGGCCTATCCCCTCGGTGTGGTGGGTGTGATATTTGTGATGGTATTCATCCGCAAGTTTTTTGTGAAGCCCGAGGATCTGGAGTCGCATTCATTGAATGACGACGACCATACCTATATTGCCCAACTCACGGCTATCAACCCCGCCATCGATGGCAAAACCATTCTCCAGATTGCCCAGATGACCCATCTGCACTTCATTATCTCGCGCATCTGGCGTGGTGACGAAGTGATTGTGCCGCTGGCCGATACGGTCATCCATGTGAACGATTCGCTGCTTGTCGTGACCACGACGGAGGATGAAGAGGCGCTTGGACTGCTTTTTGGCAAACAGGAAAAGAAGGACTGGAACCTCGACAAGATAGACTGGAACGCCATCGATGCCGACGTGGAGAGCCGCGTCTGCGTGGTGACCCGTCGCGGTCTCAACGGCAAACGGCTGGGCGAACTCCACATGCGACAGGTGTGTGGCGTGAATGTAAGTCGGGTGATCCGTGGGGATATCAAGCTCTTGGCCAGCAACAACCTGCGGTTGCAGTATGGCGACCGCGTGACCGTTGTGGGTAATCGGAAGGATGTCGACAATGCCGAGCATTTCTTGGGCAACTCTGTCAAGACCCTTGAGGAACCCAATATAGGCAGTATCTTTTTGGGTATCATCCTTGGATTGGCCCTCGGCACCATCCCCATCTCCCTGCCGGGCATGCAGACTCCCATCCGTCTGGGCATTGCCGGAGGTCCTATCATCATGGGCATCATTGTCGGAGCCCTCGGGCCGAAGCTGCACTTCATTTCCTACACCACCCGTTCGGCAAGCCTGATGCTCCGCAAACTGGGCATCTCGCTCTATCTGGCGTGCATCGGCCTCGACGCTGGCAAAGACTTCTTTGCCACTGTCATCCGGCCCGAAGGCATCGCCTGGATCGGCATTGGTTTCCTGCTCACCTTCCTGCCGGTGCTCATCATCGGTCTCGCCGCACTGAAAACGCGGAAATACGACTACGGCACCATCTGTGGCATCCTCTGTGGAAGCATGGCCAATCCGATGGCTCTGGGTTATGCCAACGACACCACGCCTGGCGACACCGCCAGCATTTCCTACGCCACGGTATACCCCTTGGGCATGTTTATCCGTGTCGTCATTGCTCAAATGCTTATCATGTTCATGGTTTGAAACAGGGGGAGAAGGGTATTTGAGGAGTTGAAGAAGAGCGGAGAAAGGGATGCTGACCATAAGGAAATGGTGTTGAAAATAATTGAAGAAATTCCTTTCAAAGCTTCGTTATTATGCTTTCTTCTTCAAAATGATAAGAAATGGGCCGAATTTTGACCGTTTTTTATTTCGTTGAAAATCAGTAACTTGTAATTATTTGACATTTTGTCTCGTTGCGATTACATAGTAATCGTCTGACGATTCGATAGTATTCGCATGGAGATTAGGGCCTAATCTCCATGCGATTTGGCTGAGATAGAGAGGATAAAAGGGTGAAAATCGGGTGTTTTGGGGTCGAAAATGAAGAAAAACGGAGTAAGAAGAGGGAGGGGAAGGGCACACGAAGGCTTTTTCGAAGCTATTTGTGTCTGGTTATTTTTGGCCTGATTTGCTGAAATATCTCAACATTTTGTTAAGATGATGATAGTTTTGTGGCTGTGGGAAAATGTATTCTCTTTCTCTACAATCACCATCCGGAATGGGTATTACAGCCCATGGCCAAACAGGGTTAGAAACAGCACAACCCCTCTTCGGGGGTTGAGTTCTCCCCAGTCGCCGTAGGCAGGGTTAACGTCGCTTCGCTTGTTAACCCTGCCCTCCCAACGGCACAACCCCTCTTCGGGGGTTGAGTACTCCCCAGTCGTCGTAGGCAGGGTTAACCTCGCTTCGCTTGTTAACCCTGCCCTCTCAACGGCACAACCCCGCTTCGGGGGTTGAGTTCTCCCCAGTCGTCGTAGGCAGGGTTAACCTCGCTTCGCTTGTTAACCCCGCCCTCTCAACGGCACAACCCCTCTTCGGGGGTTGAGTTCTCCCTATCCGCCATAGGCAGGGTTAACCTCGCTTCGCTTGTTAACCCCGCCCTCTCAACAGCACAACCCCGCTTCGGGGATTGAGTTCTCCCCATCCGCCGTAGGCAGGGTTAACGTTGCTTCGCTTGTTAACCTCGCCCTCTCAACGGCACAACCCCGCTTCGGGGGTTGAGTATAGATCATGCACCGCATGATGTCATTGGGAATCGTGGTTTGTTGCTTCTGACGACAATAAGCCTATCTATGTTTTTCAGAGGATAGATCTCGGTTTATTGAAGTTCAGAAGGGTGCCGGAGCGGTGAAGGTGAGAGACTCTCCGGTGCGGGGATGGGTGAAAGTAAGGCTCTCGGCATGGAGATAGAGGCGGTCGGCACGCTGGCCATACAGCTCATCGCCACGGATGGGATTGTTCAATCCGAGGCGGTGGGCGCAGTGCACGCGCAACTGATGGGTGCGGCCGGTGTGGGGATAGAGGGCCACTCGCCGGTCGCCGACACGCTCAAAATGGGTCTCGGCGGGTTTGCCATAGACCGCGTCGACCATCTGTCGGGGGCGGTCGTCGAGGTCGGGACGCAACGGCAAGGTGATGTCGCCCTCGCGTTGCGGCAGGTCGTGGGTCAGTTCGGCCACATAGCGTTTGCGTACCTCGTGCCTCAGGAACTGGCGTTGCAGGCCGCGGTAGGCATCCATCGTCTTGGCAATGACCATCAGTCCGCTTGTCGCCATGTCCAACCGATGGACAATCAGCGGACTGTTGGCATCGGGATAGCGCTTTCGCATCACGCTCTGCACGCTCTCCCGGCGGCTCTTGCCCTGCACGGAGAGCATGCCCGCGGGCTTGTTGACGACACAGATATCGTTGTCTTCAAACAGGATGGGCAGTGCGTGGCGGCTCTCTGCCTCCAGCGGATTGGGCTCCACGTCCATGCCGCGGAGCATCCATCGCAGGATGGGTTTGCACTTGCCGTTGCACGCGGGGTAGCACTGCAGGTGGTGGCGCACCTCCTCACGCGGACTCTCGCCCCACCAAAACATCGCCATACTCACCGGTTTCAGCCCGTGGTCGAAGGCATATTGCAGCAGTTTGGGTTCGCAACACTCGCCGCTGCCAGCCGGCGGCACGGCCTCGCCACCCCAAATATCCAGCAGGTTGCGGGTCTCTCCGAGGGCATTTCTCATCACAAATCGTCGGAAGAGCCACCGCTGCAGGCTGTCACTCTTTTGTCGGCGAAGGGTTTTCAGCGACTGAATCTTTTCGGCTTTTTGTCGTTGCTCGTCCTCGAAAGTGGCCTTCCGACTGCGCTCCGCCACCTTCCAGCGATGGAGTTCGGCATTCTCAAACTGCCGGCGGCGCACATAGTCGTCCTCGCTCTCGCCGTCCTTTCTGCCTTTTTCCATCTGCGGTCTCCCCGCCGCGTCAGCACTTCCCTCCCACCGCAATGGCCGAGGGATATTTCCAATTTCCTCGTTGATTTTGACAATCTCAGCCTCCTCACGCTTGAAATAGCCATCCTCCTGTAGATAATCGAACACCGCCGGCACAAACTCCGGCCAGTCGCTGCGACCACAAATCTGGCCGCTGTAGGCAGAAAGAAATAGAAAAGAAGGCCGCTCAGACCCAGCAAGCCGACCTTCCTGCTCCTCCAGCCTCTCCCCCGACCCCTCCCCCAAAGGGAGGGGAGTAGACACTACCGTAGGAAACGGGGATTGGGGGGATATTGGGGAAGGAAAATGTGTATTTGCAGAAATAGGTCGTGAATTGGAAGAAACAGGTTGCGAGTTGGAAGAAACAGATTGGGAGTCAGAGGAAGTTGGTGAGTGGTGAGGGGCTTGGACGACGAGAACGCCAAACATTTTGCCTTTGGCAATCTCTGCAAGGAACTCAGGGGATGGGCCATTGGGGGAAAAAGATGGGGTGGGTTTCCCCTCCAGATAGTCCACTACCTCCCGTATGGCCTGCTTGCAAAGGTCATCAGGCTCATAATAAAAAGGGTTGTTGAAACGCCTCGGCGCCCCAACAACCCCTTTCAAAGGATGTAATAGTCTGTCCATACTTCTTTTCTAAATCATTCTATCCAACGATCGGGCACTCCTATTGGCAATATGCGATGAGGGAAAAAGCATCAAATTATTTGCACTTCCCTGCCATCGGGTGCTCCTTTTGCCGGGATGAGATAAGAGAATAAGCACCAGCTCACTTGTTCTTCCCAGCCACTGAACAGAACGAAATGTTGTTATTATTGAAGCCGGTAGCCTCATCCAGCACGTCCTTTCCATCCACTCATCTCCCCGATGCCATAGCTGTTTGATGCGCCCAACGGGTACTGCGTAACGTCCTACGGTAGTAGGTCATCTCCCTCCCCTGTGGAGGAGGGTGGGGGTGGGGTACCCCATTCCGTGCTCGCTCCCTCTTCTACCCTCGTGTTATAAGCCAGATGCTGCATCCAACTGTCATCGGCAGCACCATGCCAGTGTTTTGTCTCGGCGGGGATGGCAATCACCTTGCCCGGCGTAAGCTCCACGGCCGGCTTGCCCCACTCCTGATACCAGCCGCGTCCGGCCACGCAGACGAGGACCTGCACCAACTTGTGGTGTATGTGCCAATAGTTGCGACAGCCCGGCTCGAAGGTCACATTGTGAGGGCCTCCGTTCTCGCCATCGAGGGCGGCAAGATAGCTCTGGCCTACGAAATACTGTGCGTAGGCATCGTTGGGATCGCCTGTCGGCCACGGCGAATCCTCTATACCCTTCTTCGGTTGCAGGGCTTTGGGCAGCGGTTTGTTGAGCACCTGGGCGATGGCCTCGCTGGTGCGGGAAGCCTCCGCCATCCCCACGCGGGTCTCCAACACCTGCGGGATAGACTCCAGTTCGTCCACTTTCACCCCCATGTTGAGCGCGCCCCTGCAGTGGGCCAGCAGCTGCGGCTCGCAACCGGGCAGTGCGGCGATG
The DNA here is from genome assembly GCA_016901395.1 of Prevotella sp. GTDB lineage: Bacteria > Bacteroidota > Bacteroidia > Bacteroidales > Bacteroidaceae > Prevotella. The sequence goes on from JAEAMQ010000034.1 coordinate 29,145, forward strand.
GCGCTCACGGTGACAATCTCGCGGTCGGCGAAGCTCAATGCCTTGCCCGAAAAGATGTCGCCGAAGAGGTGCGCCTTCAGATAATAGTCGGTACGGGGTGCGAAAGCATAGTCGAACGGGCTTCCGCTGAGTTGCGTCTGCACCTCGGTGCCTGTCTTCAGCGCGTCGAAACCGGGGGGCAGCACCGTGCTGTCATCCTGTCCGAGCGGTGTCTCCTTGCCGGCTTTCTGCCGTTCGGCAATCACCGTCTGCAACTTTCCGAGGGCGTTGAGCGACCTCGGGAAACCCGTGTAGGCATAGAGTTGTGAGAGGGCTTCCTTGATTTCAGCTACCGTCAGACCGTTGTCCAAAGCCTCGTCGATGGCTTTTCCGAGTTGTGCCATGTTGCCTTTGGCCTCCCAAGCCGCGATGGTGGAGAGTCCTTGTTGTCTTGCTGATAATGCCATAGTCTGTGCGTTTAATGATGTGTTCACTGTGAGAAGCATGGCGACAACCATCGCCATGCGAAGGATGGGGTGCTTCATATTCTTACGTTTTGGCGTGGCCCCAATGTGGAACCACTTGATTTACAGTGCAAAGGTACGGCAAAAGTAAAGTTTACGCATGACCATTTTCGAGGAAAAAAATACCCGAATTGCCGAAAACAACATTATCCGGCGATGAGTCCGAGTCGCTGAAACTCCCGCATGAGGGGGGCGGCGAGCACCTTAGCGTCGGGATGGGGAGCGCCGGTGGTGCCCAAGGCCCGCAGGTCGAAGAAGTGGAGCCAATCGGAAATCAGTGCTGTGTGCACCAACTCGGTATTGGTGTCGAGGGGCAGCACGGCGCGTGCCTCCTGCGGTTTGCGGCCGTTGGCGGTGAGGTTCATGTAGGCCCGCTCTGCCGCGAGGTTGGCAAAGAGCCAGTTTTCAAGGTCGGTGGCAGTGCCGGCCATGACCGAAGCAAACAGTTTTTCCAGTGTGTTCTCTCCGACTTGCGCGTCGTTGGTGGATGTCGTTGGGTCTAAGAGGTTGACCCATACGGGCTGGTTGACGGTGATTTCATTGCCAAACTTCGCCTTGGCATAGTTGCAATAGCGGGTGGACTGCTCCGCCATCGAGTTGGCACGATGGCGGTTGAACTCGCGCGTGGTGCCTATCTGGGTGGTGAAATGCACTGTGATGCGGCGCTCGTGATGGGAAGATGGGTCGGTGATCAAAGCCAGATCGTCCATCCATTGATTTTCGGCCAACACCCGAAGATTGGTTGTCACGTAGGCCTTGCCGTCTGCAATCTCGACCTTGGAGAACTTGTTTCTCACATATTTCTCCACTTCTGGGGGCAGGATGGGGGCCTTTTCTGAGTTGGACGAGACGGGCGAGGCATCGAGGGTGAGATACACAGTGCCGTGTTCGAGCATTGCCGTGTGATTGCTCTTGATCATTCTTTCGACAAACGGCCGTGCCGAATCGTCTGACCGATGGTCTTCACTCTTATAACATACTCTACCGGCACGCTCTATCTGTCGGTATATACCTTCAGGCCCTGACTCCTGAAGCCATATCTCGAATGAGGGTTGATTGATTTTCATTGGACAATCTTTGAGATTCTTTTTGATAGTAGGGATAGGTTCGTTGCTATGCTTACCATTATGAAGCAAGTGGATTTGCTGCAGAAACTATCTTATGCAAAGATAAAGATTAAAATTGAAAAACCTACCGTGAAATAAAAAATAAAACGGAAAAGGCACTTCTTTCCTTGACATTATCAGGCCAGATGTTTACATGGTCCGGTTGGATTGAAACGTCTTTTTTAGCTTGCAAACCTCTGGACGGTATGGCATTGGATGCCTTTTAGCCATTTCTTTGATATGGCTTCGGCTGGGTCTTGGTTTCCCCAATAGCTTTCCTTATTATGTCGCTCTGTTTGTAATAGGGCGGTAAGACGGTTTGATACCCTGATGAGGGCGTAAAAAAAGACTGCACCGAAGCATCGCTTCAGTGCAGTCGGAATATGGATTAACGTGTGGCTGCAGCCTTTGGACCGGCTGCGGCCGAATGATTAGAGGTCAAACTTGTAGCCGAGTGTCACCTGGAACACGCTGTTCTTGGCATCGCTTGCATCGAATGCCTTGGTCACACCGAAGTTGTAACGGCCATCGAGCACAAAGTTGTTGTACTCGTATGACAGACCCACAGGGATAGCAACATCCACTGTCTTGGCAGGCGTATTGTCCTTGCTCACGCAGAAACCAGGCTGAACACCGAGCTTAACAGCCAAGCCAGGCACTACGTAAACATTGGCCAGGATAGGCACATTGATGTAGCCGAGGTTTGTTTTGTAACTACCCAGCTTGTTGCCTTGCATGTTATAGATAGCTCCTGCAGAAACACTGAAGATCTCTCCAGCCTGATATTCCAACTCGGCTCCGGCCGAAAGGCCTACCTTGTAGTCGGTGTTTGTCTTTGTTGTATTGGCAATCGATAAACCAACTTCAGGCTTCAACGAAACTGTTCCCACTGCATGCTGTGCATAAGATGCTACGGATGCGAGCATTACTACTGCTGACAAGATAATCTTTTTCATAATTCTTATATGTTAAAAGTTATTGTAATGTACTTCTTTGCTACGGTAGAACCGTGCCTGACGTTTGCAAAATTAGGGTGTTCTTGAGGATTATTAAGGGAATTTTCCCTAATATTGTGGGGGAAAATCCCTATTCCTGACTCAGGAACTCACAGCAAATGGTTTCTTAGAAATTATAATAAAGACCGAACTGGATGTTGTTTCCATTGACATCGAAGCCAAAGGCGTGGGTATTGTTGTTGTCGCCTTCAGGATTGACTTCTTCGTAGCCCAGGAAGCCAAACTTGCCCACGAAGCTCAGATGACGGCTCACATTGATGGCCACACCGGGCTGCACGCCTACGTTGAACGCTGTGAAGTCATAGTTGCTGGTCTCGCCAGACACAAAGCCGAAGCCCATGTCAAGGAATACATTGACCAGTTTGGAGTGGACAAATGTCCATCGTGCGTAGGGAGCTACGGTGAAAGCCTTCATGCCATCAACATTGGTCAATGTGTTGTCGAGCATCGAGAAGGTGCCCTTCTGGTAGCCCACGGTGGTACCGATAGCCCATGTGTTGTTGATATTATATCCGATTTCAGGCAACAACTTGAAGGAAGTCTCGTCGTCGCCGTTCTCAGTGCCTATGGATGCAAGGCCTACTGTTCCGCCTAAATACACTTGCGCATTAGCGCAGATAGCTACCATGGCAACTGCCAAACTCATTAAAATCTTTTTCATTTTCATCTCTTTTTAAAGGTTGTACAATATTTGCTAGTGTTAATATAGCTTTCTAAATACACGGGCAAAGTTAAGAAAAAAGATGAAATGTAGTGTTTTTTTTGTGAATTTTTGCGAAATATCATCTATTTGGATGTAAAAAACATCCTTTTTGACCATCGATAAACTTCATAAGTTTGTTGAAGACCGGCGAGTGAGAGAGTGTCTCTGGGTGCCCGGTGAGGATGATTTGGCGGCGCGCGCGGGTCAGTGCGACGTTGAGTTTACGGTCGATGAGATGTCCGTTTTCTTCAAAACTGTTGGCCGTGAGGAAGTCGAGCTGATAGCGTTGCTGTATGGTAAACGAGTAGATGATCACGTCGCGCTGCGAGCCTTGGTATCGTTCCACGGTGTCGATGCTCACGCCTTCGAGCTCGGGCAGGCCGAGAAGCTCCACCTCGCGGCGTATCATGGCGATCTGGTTGCGGTAGGGCACGATGACGCCCACGGTCTTATCGGCATCGAATCGGTCGCCATAGAAGCGGCGGATGCGGCGCAGCAGGTCGGCTACGATGCGGGCTTCGGAGGCGTTTACCTTGTCGGAGACCTCGGGCTGACGGCAGCTTTCCGAGGCGAAAAAGAGCAGTCGGTGGTGCTTCAGCAGGTCATCGGTGGCATCTTCCGAGGGCAGGGTGTAGTCGAGTGAGGTCTCCTGCTGATGGCTCAGGGGCACGGGCAGCAGACGTTCGGCAAAGTAAAACTCGCGGTTGGGGAACTCGGCGATGTCCGGATGCATGCGTCCCTGTCGCTGAAGGGTGCCGATGAAG
>JAEAMQ010000035.1 GCA_016901395.1 Prevotella sp.
GGCAAGGGGGAGGGGCTGGTTTGTTCCACCGTTTTGCGGTAGAAAGATAGTGTGGCTTGGCACACTGCACTCTGCGTACTCAAAAAAACTCTGTGTAAAACGGAGTTTGTCTCCTGTAACTCTGTGCCTCTGTGTGAGAAAAAAAGCCTCTCCCCCGACCCCTCCCCCGGAGTGAGGGGAGTGATATGTTTGGGGGATGTTATTATAATGATAATAATATGCCATCCGGCGGTGCGGACATGCACGGGGCATGCCCCTACAAAGTATCAGCCATTCTCACGCAATAACCCCGTAAAACAAGCATATTACTCCCCTCCCTCCGGGGGAGGGGTCGGGGGAGAGGCTGGGGAAGCGAAGGCAGGGGAGAGGCTGTTTTCCCTCTTTCGTCCATTTTCCCCGCTTTTTAAACAAGTATCATAGTCTCCCTTAACCAAATAATGCCTAAGTCTGCCAATAAACAAACTGGATGATGAAACCAACGACACTATTTCCCGAGACCACTGCAAAACAAAAAATCCGAGGCCGTGAAGACCTCGGATTCTTTAATATATCATGGTGTGATGGGGCAGATTATGCCTGCTCACCCCACTCTTCCTTGCTCTTGCGAACATAAGACATGTAACGCTGCTTGGCCATGTTCTCGGCCTCCTTGAACAGCTCCTCGGCCTCGGTAGGATAAGCCTTGGCTACTGAAGAGTAGCGCACCTCGCCCATGAGGAAGTCGCGGAAGTTGTCCCAGTTGGGTTCCTTGGAGTCGAGCTGGAACGGGTTCTTGCCCTCGTCGGCCAGTTCGGGGTTGTAACGCCAGAGGTGCCAGTAACCGCACTCCACTGCGAGAGCCTCCTCACGCTGTGAGGTACCCATGCTGCGCTTGCCGTTCTTGGTGCCCTTGATGCCATGGTTGATACACGGAGCGTAGGCGATAACGAGAGACGGACCTGGATAGGCCTCGGCCTCGCGGATGGCCTTCAGGGTCTGTGCGTTGTCGGCACCCATTGCGATCTGAGCCACATATACATAGCCGTAGGTAGCCTGCATCAAGCCGAGGTCCTTCTTGCGTACGCGCTTGCCCTGTGCGGCAAACTGTGCGATGGCACCGAGCGGTGTAGACTTGGACGACTGACCACCTGTGTTGGAGTAAACTTCAGTGTCGAGCACGAGGATGTTCACGTCCTCACCGGTAGACAATACGTGGTCGAGACCACCGTAACCGATGTCGTAAGAAGCACCGTCACCACCGATGATCCACTGGCTGCGCTTCACGAGATAGTGGTCGAGGGTCTTGAGTTCGGTGCAGATGGGGCATCCTTCCTCAGCGCCCTTGGCAATCCAGGGCTTCAGCTCGGCAGCTGCTTCCTTGGAAGCGTCGGCATCGTCCTTGGCTGCAATCCACTTCTCGGCGGCTGCCTTAAAGCCTTCGGGAGTGTGCTCCTGTGCCATTCCCTCGTTGAGCAGCACGGTGATGCGCTCGCGCATCTTCTTGTTTCCGAGTGCCATACCGAGACCAAACTCGCAGAAGTCCTCAAACAGAGAGTTGTCGAAGGCAGGACCCTGACCGTTCTCGTTGGTGGTATAAGGAGTGGAAGGAATAGAAGCAGAGTAGATGGAAGAACATCCGGTGGCGTTGGCGATCATCTCGCGGTCGCCGAAGAGCTGAGAGATGAGCTTCACATAGGGAGTCTCACCGCAACCTGCGCAGGCACCAGAGAACTCAAACAGAGGAGTGGCAAACTGGGAGTTCTTCGGGCTTTGCTTGATGTTCACCAAGTGCTGCTTCGATTTCACATTCTTAATCATGTAGTCCCAGTTCTTGGCTTCCTGCTGCATCACGGGAGCGTCTACGTTGAAGGGCACCATCTTGAGGGCCTTCTCGATCTCGCCGGTCTCCTTGTTCTTCTTGCCCGGGCAAACGTCGGCACAGTTGCCGCAACCCAGACAGTCGAGCACGGCCACCTGAATACGGAATTCCATACCCTTGAGTTCCTTCGGAGCCACTACACCGATAGTGGTGAGGTTGGCGTCCTTGGCCTCCTGCTCATCGAGCACAAACGGGCGGATGGTAGCGTGAGGACAAGAGTAAGCACACTTGTTGCACTGGATACAGTTCTCGGGATGCCACTCGGGAACGAAGGCCTCCACGCCGCGCTTCTCCCATGCAGAAGTGCCGTTGACCCATGTACCGTCTACGGTGCCATGCTTCACGAAGTCGGAAACCTTCAGCAGGTCGCCGGCCTGAGCGTTGATGGGGCGAACGAGCTCCTTCACGAATGCGGGTGCGCCGTCGTCTACCACCTCGTCGTCGGGCAGGTTGGCCCATGCGGGATCAACGGTAAGCTCCTGGTATTCGCCACCGCGGTCTACGGCTGCATAGTTCAGTTTCACCACGTCCTCGCCCTTCTTGCCATACGACTTCACGATGAATGCCTTCATCTGCTCAATGGCCAGATCGATTGGAATAACCTCCGTGATGCGGAAGAATGCCGACTGCAGGATAGTGTTGGTGCGGTTGCCCAGACCAATTTCCTGACCGATTTTGGTGGCGTTGATGGTGTAAACCTTGATATTGTGCTTAGCCCAGTAGCGCTTTACCTTGTTGGGAAGGAACTTCACGAGCTCCTCACCCTCGAAGATGGTGTTGAGCAGGAAGGTACCATTGTCGCGCAATCCGCGTGTCACGTCATACATGTGCATGTATGCCTGAACGTGGCAGGCTACGAAATTCGGTGTGTTTACCTGATAGGCTGAGTGGATAGGCTCGTCGCCGAAACGCAGGTGTGAGCAGGTGAAACCACCCGATTTCTTGGAGTCATAAGAGAAGTAGGCCTGACAATACTTATCGGTGTTGTTACCGATGATCTGCACAGAGTTCTTGTTGGCACCTACCGTACCGTCTGAACCCAGACCGTAGAACTTGGCCTCGAAGAGGGTGTCGCCACCCATCGGGATCTCCTCTACCTCGGGAAGTGAGGTGAAGGTCACGTCGTCTACGATACCCACGGTGAAGTGGTTCTTAGGCATCGGCATCTCCAGGTTGTTGAATACAGAGATGATCTTGGCGGGTGTGGTGTCAGAAGAACCCAGACCGTAACGGCCACCCACGATGAGCGGCTTGCGGGGATCCTCATAGAGGGCCGACTTCACATCCAGATACAGAGGCTCACCCTCTGCTCCAGGCTCCTTGGTGCGGTCGAGCACAGCGATGCGCTTCACCGTGTCGGGGATAGCCTTGCGGATGGCTTCCACAGAGAACGGACGATAGAGGTGTACGGCAACCATACCTACCTTCTTGCCCTGCTTTACCAAGTAGTCGATGGCCTCGCGGGCAGCCTCGGTGGCCGAACCCATGAGGATGATGATATTCTCGGCATCCTTGGCTCCGTAGTAGTTGAACAGGTGGTACTCGCGGCCAGTGATCTTGGAGATTTCACCCAGATACTGCTCTACGATTTCGGGCACCTTGTCGTAGTATTCGTTGCAAGCCTCACGGTGTGTGAAGAATGTCTCGGGGTTCTCGGCGGTACCGCGGGTCACGGGACGCTCAGGAGAGAGAGCGCGGTCGCGGAAGCGCTTCAGGTCGGCGGGGTCGATGAGCTTGGCTACCTCGTCCTGGTCGATGGCCTCAATCTTATGATACTCGTGAGAGGTGCGGAAGCCGTCGAAGAAATTGATGAACGGAATAGAGCTCTTGAGCGATGCCAGATGAGGCACGGCAGAGAGGTCCATCACCTCCTGTACAGAGCCCGAGCAGAACATGGCAAAGCCAGTCTGACGGCAAGCCATCACGTCTTGGTGGTCACCGAAGATGCTCAGCGCGTGAGTAGCCAGCGTACGGGCTGACACGTCAAATACGCAAGGCAGCAGCTCGCCGGCAATCTTGTACATATTGGGGATCATCAGGAGCAGACCCTGAGAGGCTGTGAAAGTAGTGGTCAACGCACCAGCCTGCAACGAACCGTGCACAGCACCGGCGGCACCACCCTCAGACTGCATTTCCTGTACATATACGGTCTGACCGAAAATGTTCTTGCGACCCTTGGCTGCCCACTCGTCTACGTGTTCGGCCATAGGTGAAGACGGAGTGATGGGGTAAATAGCGGCGACCTCAGTAAACATGTAGCTTACATGAGCAGCGGCGGTATTACCATCACACGTCATGAATTTCTTTTCTTTTGCCATTTTTGTAATAATAAAGTTTATAATGTTTTTGAATGTTTATTAATAAAGGAACCCGAACAGCCACAAAGGAATATGGTTGCCGTGTCCTATCTCGGTGTTATACTGTGCGTATATTGTTTCGTTGTTATAGCGTTGCTTGCCCGTTGCCTGTGCATCGGAGATACGATATTTCCGACTCTCATCGATCATGTAGCTGTGGCTGCTGTTGCCCTCGTTCACCTTGTGGTCTTTCCACAGGCAGTTTACAAAAAACGTCTCCATCACATCCTGTGTGTCTACGGTAATGGGGTAGATGGCATACATCAGGTTGGGATTGTGGAGCATCACCTTGGATGGTTTCTTGGGGAATTGGTGACCACAGTTGTAAATCATATTGATCAATCGGGCATCGGCTAAGTATTTGATATAGTTCATCACGGTGGCGCGGCTGGTGTCTATCTGGTTAGCCAGCTGGCTGATGTTGGGTGCGTGGATGCCTTCGACGGCGAGTAAGTAGAAGAGTTTCTTGATTTTAGTAAGATATTTCAGGTCAATTTGTTTGATGAGAAGGATGTCCACTTCGGTCATCATATTCATGGTCTTGAGCAGATTTTCCGAGAAATTACTGTGCTCCAAGAAGAGGGGATAGAAACCATGATGCAGATAGTCGTTGAAATATTTCATCGGACTGACGTAGGGAAGTATCTTCTTGACGATATGCTCGTGATTGTTGACTATCTCACTGAGCGTATAAGGTTGGAAATTATGCCCTGTCTGCAGATTGATAAATTCCCGGAAAGAGAAGCCTCTCAGGTTGTAACTCTTCACGATGCCGTTGAGCTCCGGGTTTTCTTCCTTCAGCCTCATCACGCTCGAACCCGTAAACACAATCTTAAGCTGCGGAAACTCGTAGTAGCATTGTCGGAGTTCCTCACTCCAGTTGGGCTGTTTAAACACTTGATCAATGAGCAGTACGCGTCCTCCCTGAGCCACAAAGTCGCGCGCAAAATCGGCGATTCCCAAGCCTTGGAAGTAGAAATTGTTCATGTTGACATACAGACACTGCCGGTCGTTCTTGCCAAATTTCTCCTTCGCATACTGCAACAGGAAAGTCGTCTTTCCTACTCCCCGCGTGCCTTTGATACCAATCATACGGTCATTCCAGTCAATCTCATCCATAAGAGAGCGACGAACCGGAGCATTGGTATGCTCTACGAGGTAGGTGTGAGTGCGAAAGAAAGCTTCCATCTACTATATACTTGATTTGCTTGTTTTCACATGCAAAGATAATATATTATTTTAAAATTGCAAACTCAAGATAGCAAAACTTTTGCATTTTAGGTTTTTTTTTACATGGCTATTCACCCATCCTTTCTTCAAGGATGTCACAGATTCTGGGACCCGGTGCCGCGGTCTGTCAAAATTGTTTATTATCTTTGCATACGAGTAGCATGAGATGATAAAATTACATATCTTCAACCCCGAGCACGACATTGCCTTGGCAGCCCATCAAGACTGCTTCACGGCTCCCTTTGCAGGCCGTCAGCTCCGTCATGACCTTGGCTTTCTTCCGGCACTATGGGCCGACGAGGGAGACTTCGTACTGGTCGATGACCTTGAGGTGGCACAGCAGGGGCTGGCTTCATGGGCCATCAAGACACCGGCCCGACTGGTAGACCCTCCTACCCTCACATCGGCAATGCGCAATCATCCGACCATGGAAATCTGTCCATGGGGATGGGACCGCACCCTGCGACACCAGCTTCTGGGCTGCGGCATAAGCGCCGGCATACTGCCTTCCGACGACACTTTGGAACGCATACGCACCATCAGTCATCGCGGATGGGCGGCTCGCCGTCTGCTTCCCGTGCTCACCTCCTGTACCGATACCATCGGCGAAGCCTGGGCAGCAACCTCGGTCGACGAGGTGGCACAGTCGCTCTCCGACCGTGGGCCGCTCGTGGTCAAAGCTCCATGGAGCAGCAGCGGACGCGGCGTGAGGTTTCTCATCGACCGGCAGAACGGCAAACAGCCTGTCCTCGATTTCTCCACGGCCAACTGGATGAAGGGGGTTATCCGTCGCCAAGGCTGCGTGATGGTAGAGCCTTATTACAACAAGGAGATGGATTTTGGGTTGGAATTCATGAGCGACGGACAGGGACAGGTGACCTACCTTGGACTGTCTTTGTTTCACACCGCCAACAGTGCCTACACAGGAAACCTGCTCGATACCGAACCGCATAAGCTCGACCGACTATCGGCTCATGTGTCACCCAACCTGATAGAGCAGGTGAAGGAACTGACTGTCAAGACTCTGTCATCCTCTTTCAAGGGTGTCTACACAGGTCCTTTCGGCCTTGACATGATGGTGGTGCGCAAGGAAGGTTCAGCGCTTCTGCATCCCTGCGTGGAACTGAACCTGCGCCGCACAATGGGACATGTGGCCCTGTCGCTGTCAGACGGGCGTTTTCCGCTGCCATCCTCCATGCAGATTTTGTTTGATGGCCGATACCACCTTACGACCACCTTTATTATATAAGGGTACACTCCGCTATTATAAAAAGGAGAAGAACCTTTCAATGTCCTTCGCGTTTGCATCTTCCCAACGCAGAGAGCAGCCGTCTCCCGCAGACTTACATCGTATGAACTCTGCCATAAACGCCACAAACACAACCTTGTTTCATTCATGACATGAATGCAATGTTTCTCTCGCAGTTGCTATCTACGAGAGAAATAATGCTAAAAACGCAAAGCCCGGCACTCCTGACTTTGCGCTTTTATAGATGTGACAATGCAGCTATGCCTGTCCGGCAGCGGCCTCATCTGTGAAGACCTCCACCGTGTGGAGAGCATGATGTCCCACATAGGCGGCGGGCCCGGCATCGTTGCGGTCGATGATGTCGGCCAGCACCGTTTGCTTGGCTGCTCCGGTGAGCAGGAAGATGAGATACCGGGCGTGGATGATGGGCATGCCAGTGAGGGCCACACGCTGTTGTCCCGACGTGGGGTGTATGCCCACGGCATAGGCCTCGTGCGACGTGAGCAGCTCCTCCTGGCCGGGGAAAATCGACGAGGTGTGACCGTCGTCGCCGGCTCCGAGGAGTACGATGTCGAAGGCGGGGAAGCCCCCTTCCTCAGGCAGCAGGTTTCGCACCACCTCCTCGTAGCGTCGCGCCTCATCCTCGGGCGGGTTCTCGCCCATGATGCGCACCACGTTGCCCTGCGGGATATCGACCCGGCTGAGCAGGTTGTCGCGTGTCATGCCGTAGTTGCTCTGACTGTCGGTGGGCGGCACGCACCGCTCGTCGACCCAGAAAAAGCGGATGCGCTCCCAAGGTGTCTGCTCGTCAAATTCGTCAGCCCACAGCCTGAACATCAGGGCCGGCGTACTGCCTCCGCTGAGCGCGATATTGATTTTTCTACTCGGCGGGCACTCGGCTGCCAACTGAAGGATGCGTCCGATGAGGGCGCGGGAGGCCTCGGCGTCGGTCTTGAAGATGTGGGTGATCATAGTTCGCAATATAAATCTGTATTGGTGAGATTCTTACAGGGGTTGGTCCAATCGGCATCATGGTCGTGCATGAGCACGTCGCTCTCCTGCGGACCCCATGTGCCGGCGGGATAACCGTAGAGCGGAACATCCTCGCCCTGCCAGTATTTGAGCACCGGATCGAAGAATTTCCACGAGGCTTCCACGGCATCGTTGCGCGTGAACAGCGTGGGATCGCCCTGGATGCAGTCGTCGATGAGACGCGCATATCCGTCGGTGATGGCCACGTTGCCCAGCTGGTCGTAGCTAAAATCCATCGCCACGCGCTTCACCTCGAAGCCTGCCCCAGGCACCTTCAGTCCGATCTTCATGCTGATACCCTCGTTGGGCGAGATGCGGATGATGAGCTGGTTGGCCTGCGCACGGTTGCCGCCGGCAGCGTTCTGGAACATCTTGTGCGGTGTTTCCTTAAAGTGGATGACGATCTCCGTAACCTTCGTGGGCATCTGTTTGCCCGTGCGGATATAGAACGGCACCCCACTCCACCGCCAGTTGTCTATGCTGATGCGCATGGCCACAAAGGTCTCCGTGCGCGAGTTGGGATCCACTCCCTTTTCCTCGCGATAGCCCTTCTTGTTGGAACCGGCCATATACTGTCCGCGGATGATGTGCTCACGCAGGTCGGTCTCGTCGAGCGGGCGCAGCGAGTTGTAGACTTTGACCACCTCGTTTCGGAAACTGTCGGCATTGAATACGGCCGGCGGTTCCATCGCGGTGAGGGCCACCAGCTGGATGAGATGGTTTTGCACCATGTCGCGCAAGGCTCCGGCGGTGTCGTAAAATCCGCCGCGGCTCTCGATGCCGAGGTTTTCCACGGCCGTCACTTCCACATAGTCGATGTAGTTGCGGTTCCACACTGGCTCATAGATGCCATTGGCAAAGCGGAACGCGAGGATATTCTGCGCCGTCTCCTTACCGAGAAAATGATCGATACGGAATATCTGACGCTCCTCGAATACCGACTTGTAGATGCGGCCAAGTTCCAGCGCCGACTCCAGACTGTAGCCGAAAGGCTTCTCCACGATGATGCGTGAGCCGTGGGTGTTGAGCTTCACGGCCTTCAGATGAAGGGGCACCACACCATAGAGTGAGGGCGGCGTAGCGAGGTAGAACAGCAGGTTGTCGGGGTTATCCTCCTGTGTCACATCGACGATTTTCTGTCTGAGGGCGGCATAACCCTCGGCCAATGAGGGGTCGAGGGCCTGGTAAAAGAGGTGGGATATAAATTCGGCGAAGCGCGCTTCGTCCTGATTTTCGGGTTTGATGTATTGGTGCATCTGCTCCAGGATGTAAGTGCGATACTCCTCGTCGGAGTACGCCGTGCGCGCCGTTCCGATGATGGAGAAGTCGCCTTTCAGCCTGTCGTTGGTGTAGAGGGAGTACAGGGCGGGTATGAGCTTGCGCTTCGTGAGGTCGCCCGACGCTCCGAAGATGACCATTGCAAAATGGGACATAGTTTGTTTTCCTTTCTGATAGCGGGGCGAGGGGGAGGAAGGGGAGCGGAGAGATGTGGGTGTATCGGAGAGCGTTGCACCGCCACAGTGTGGCGGCGGACGTCAACCCCATACACCTCTATCCACTCGTCATTCCACCGTCGTCACTCCAGATTATACGTTATACGTTCCCGACTTGGTGTCGCCACCATGTCCGGTCCAGTTCTCATGATAGAACTGTCCGCGCGGGGAGTCCTTGCGCTCGAAGGTGTGCGCACCGAAATAGTCGCGCTGTGCCTGCACCATGTTGGCCGGCAGCGACTCCGAGGTGAGGGAATAGAAATAGTTGAGTGCCGAAGAGAAGGCCGGCACGGGCAGTCCGTCGGTCACGGCGCGGGCCACGAGCGACCGCCATCCGCCGAGCAGTTGCTCCACTTCCTGAGCAAAATATGGCGCGAGCAACAGGTGGCGGGGCTTCTCTGCCACCTCGTAGGCACGGGCAATGTCGTTCAGGAACGCACTACGGATGATGCATCCGCCACGCCACATGCGGGCGATAGAGGCCATATCGAGGTCCCAGTGGAACTCGTCGGAAGCTTTCTGCAGTACCGAAAAGCCCTGCGCATAGCTCACTAACTTCGAGGCATAGAGCGCGGCGAAGATATTGTCGAGCAACGTTTTGCGGTCGGTTTCGGGTGTGATGGCGGCCTGGGGGAAGCGTGTGGAGGTCAGCACGCGCATCTCCTTGTCTGACGACAGGCTGCGCTCAAACACGGCTGTGCCTATCAGTCCGAGCGGCATACCCAGTTCCATCGCGTTGATCACCGACCATTTGCCGGTACCTTTCTGGCCTGCGGTGTCGAGTATCTGGTCGATGAGCATCTGCCCGTCGGCCGATTTATGGCGCAGGATGTTGGCCGTAATCTCCACAAGATAGCTCTGGAGCTTGCCCTTGTTCCACTCATCAAACACATCGGCCATCTCTTCATTGGTCATGCCGCCCATGTGCTTCATCACCCAGTAGGCTTCGGAGATGAGCTGCATGTCGCCGTATTCGATGCCATTGTGTATCATTTTCACGAAGTGTCCGGCTCCCTGCGGGCCCACCCACTGGCAGCATGGTGTGCCGTCTTCGGCCGTGGCGGCGATGCTCTGCAGGATGGGCTTCACGCTCTCCCATGCCGCCTGCGAACCGCCGGGCATGATGGAGGCACCGTTCAGTGCACCTTCTTCACCGCCGGAAACACCACTTCCCACAAAGAGGAAGCCTTTTTCCCCGGCCATCGCCACACGACGGTTGGTGTCTTCATAATTGGAATTACCGCCGTCAATGATGATATCGCCGGGCGACAGCAGCGGAAAGAGTTGCTGCATGAGTTCGTCTACGGCACGTCCGGCACGTACCATCATCATGATTTTGCGGGGAGTTCCAATCGACTCCACAAAGTCTTTCATCTCTGTGTGCCCACTGATGGTTTTACCTTTCGCACGTCCATTGACAAAACGCTCTACGACACCTTCCTCGATTCCGGGCACGGTGCGGTTGTAAACCGATACGTTCCAACCATGATTGGCCATGTTGAGGGCCAGATTTTCGCCCATCACGGCAAGTCCAATCAATCCTATATCACTTTTCATTTCTTTGTTCCTTATATTATAAATGTATTCTCCTTTCTGCCGTTGGGGTGTCATGAGATGGGGAAAGGGCTGGGAGATTAGTCGAAAATAGTTCCTTTGGTCAGTGCATAGCGGCCTCCGCCCGTGAAGCACAGTGCAGCAGCACCCAGCAGATAGAGTGCGGGCAACTCGGCCGTCCAGCCTCCAGTCATCGGGTCTACGCTACAGATGGTGCCGAGATGGGCCATGAGGATAGCCACAATCATATTGGCCACCATTGCGGCAGAAGCCGCACGCGTCCATACGCCGAGGATAATCAGGATGGGAGCCACCACTTCGCACAGCAGCGCACCGTAGGCCAGGAACGATGGCATGCCGATAGCGCCCAGCATTCCGACGATAGCATCCAGGCCATAGACAGCCTTGTGATAGCCATGAAACAACATCAGTCCACCCATGCTGAGGCGGAGGACCAACAACCCGAGGTCGTTGTTGCGAAGAAAATCTTTGTATTTTTCTAACATAATCCTTGTTTTAAAATGTTTGAATCTACTCTCTTTTTACTAATAATTACAATAATTGCAAATATAAGGAAAATCTCAGAACCAACCAAAGAAATTTGGAAAGAACTACACAAGGATTTCTTTTTCTTAATATAAAGTACAAAAAAAACGGAAAATCCTTGGATTTTTAAAAAAATGATTTATCTTTGCAGCATTGAATAGGAGCCGTCAAGGTGTCCTGAAGGTGTGGAAAACAACCGAGAAACAGGCCTTTGTTCGCTCCTCAATAGACAATTATAACAGAAAAAACTTAAAACAAAAAGATTATGAAAAAGTATGTTTGCGACGTTTGTGGCTGGATTTACGATCCTGAAGTAGGTGACCCTGACAATGGCATCGAGCCCGGTACATCTTTCGAGGACCTGCCCGAAGATTGGGTATGCCCTGAGTGTGGCGTAGGCAAGGAGGATTTCAGCCCCGTAGAGGACTAATCCGGACGCACGACATTTCGGCCTTCCCTGCCTGCAACGGCAGGGCAAAGAAAATAAAAAAATGGTTTTACCCATGGATGATTTATCCGGAGTAAAACCATTTATTTTTAGATATTTCCCAACTCAGAAAAATTAATCGGCAAGCAGTTTAGCGGCCATGGCCCGTCCGAGAGCCACACATTTTTCGCGCACTTCGGGGCTCATGGCCTGCTTCATCTCCACTGGTTCGCCCACTGGTTCAAAGTGGAGCTTGTTTGCATTCCATTCGCCGATGATGGAAACCGCCTTGCTTGCCCAGCTGTAACTGCCGAACCAACCGATGTATCTGTTCTTCATGTCACGGTTGGCAATGGCCGACAACAGGTGTTCCATCTGCGGATAGATGTTGTTGTTGTAGGTCGGAGCACCGAGTATCACACCTTTGTAGCGGAACATATCACGCAACACGTTGGAGTAATCGGTCTTGCTCAGATTGAAAAGGCTGATATGTTTCACTCCTGCCTGCGACGCAGCCTCAGCAATCACCTCTGCCATCTGGGCGGTGTTGCCATACATCGTGCCGTAGGCGATGACCAATCCTGGCTCGGCTTCGTAACGACTCATCTTGTCGTAGAGCCCCACCACCTTCTCGGCATACTTGTGCCACACCGGTCCATGGGTTGTGCAGAGGTAGTCCATGCGCACACCAGCCACGCGTTTCAGAGCGTTCTGTACGGGTGTGCCATAGCGTCCCACGATGTTCGAATAGTATCGGATCATCTCCAACCAATAGTGCTCCACGTCGATATCGTCATCGAGCACACCACCATTGAGAGCTCCATAGCATCCAAACGCATCGCCGGTGAAAGCCACATGGGCATCCACATCGACAGAAAGCATCGTCTCTGGCCAGTGGACCATCGGGATAAGATAGAAATTGAGCGTGTGTTTGCCCAGACAGAGCGAGTCGCCGTTTTTCATCTCGACACAACAATCGTTGATGCCGTAAAAACCGTTCATCATGTCGAAGGTCTTCTTGTTGCCCACGATTTTGATGTTGGGATAATACTTGCGGAGCATTGACATCGAACTGCTGTGATCGGGTTCCATGTGATGGATGACCAGATAGTCGATGGGGCGGTCGCCGAGCACCTCACGGATGTTGGCGATGAACTGCGGGAAGAAGTCCACTTCCACGGTGTCCATGAGGCAAACCTTCTCGTCTACAACCAGGTAGGAGTTATAGGTGACGCCCTTGGGCAGTGGCCATAGGCCCTCGAAAAGATGTTTGTTCACATCGTTTACACCTACATAATATACTTGGTCTGTAATCTTCTTCATGTTTGGGAACTATGTTTTTGGGGTGGGTTGATATTGATTATGCTAAATATTCAAGGAATGCGGCAGCCTGCTCTTCGAGCATCTTGTGCTGTTCGTCGGTCAGAATCATACGGCCTTCGGTCCAGGCCTCCATGTTGAGCATGATGCCTGTCTGATGAGTCAGCATGAGGTCGGCTTGAAGCAGGGTGAGCAGCTCACCGAGTTTCTCACGGCATTTGGCCGTAGCCATCTTTCCGCCTGCACCGCTGAGCGCCACTTTCTTACCGTTGATGACGGTCGGTGTCTCGTAATCGTTGGCTACCAGCGGACGTGAGAGCCAGTCGATGAGGTTCTTCAGGTGTCCGGGATAGCTGAAATTGTATTCGGGGGTAAAAATCCATACGCCGTCGGCCTGGCCCACAGTCTCGCGCAGACGGGTCACCGCCTCGGGTGCAGGAAATTCGATATCCTGATTGACAAGGGGCACATCGCTATAGTCCAGATAGCTGATGCTGGCCTTGTCGCCGATGATTTTCTCGGCTTCTTTGGCCAACAGCCCGTTAAAAGACTCCTTTCTCAAAGAGCCTACGATAAACAATATATTCTTTTTCATTTATTTTTTTTGAATGATTTGCTATTGGGAAGCAAATTTAGACAATTTCTATAAAATAGGCAAATAATTGAAGAAGTATTTCGAAGCAACGTTTTAGTTCCGGTAAATTACCGGCCCAAACGCTATGAAATACCAAATGGTTTGCCTATCTTTGTAGCTGAAAACAAACGCTAAACCTTTTTGAAGCCCATGAATTATTATCATTCTTTTCAGCGCATGCTGTTGCTTGTCCTCGTCTGGATGTCCGGTCTGTGCATGTCTTTGGCCGGAAACCGCACTCAGGTCATTATCGACAACGATTTCGCAGGAGACCCCGACGGTCTCTATGCCCTTGCCCAACTTCTCCGGTCGCCCTCTGTCGATGTGCGCGCCATCATCGGTTCTCACCTGCATGAGGTGGAAAACTGGGTGCACAAAGGTCGTCCGTCTGCTCAGGAGTCGGTAGATGAGGTCAGGAAACTGATGCAGGTCATGGGCACAGGGACTGACATTCCCGTGGTCCGCGGCTCAGAGAAGGCATTGGCCGACACGCTGACGCCCATCGCCTCAGACGGCGCGCGCCGCATTGTCGACGAGGCTATGGCCCACGACAAGGGCAATCCGCTCTATGTGCTCTGTGGGGGCGGACTGACCGAGATGGCGAGTGCCTGGCTCTTGCAGCCCGACATTGCCCGTCGCATCATCCTCATTTGGATTGGCGGAGACGAATATCCCGGCGTGATACCGGCTCCCGGCAACAAACCGGAGTATAACACAACCATCGATGTGAAGGCGGCGCAGGTCATCTTCAACCGGTCTGACATCACCGTATGGCAGATTCCGCGCAATGCCTATCGCCAATGTCTGGTGTCTTATTCCACCCTGCGTTCACGCATGAAAGGCAGCGTGGTGGCCGATTATCTGCTGAAAAAACTGGAACCGCAGGTCGGACCCGATGCCAACAGCGAGGCTTACGTGCTGGGTGACAGTCCGCTGGTGCTGCTCACAGCCCTGCAGTCCAATTGGGAGCGAGACCCCTGCTCGTCTGTCTACACCCTTGAGAGTAGGCCGACGGTGGGCGACGATGCCCGTTTCTCGTTCGGCGAGAGCCAACACAAAGTGCGCGTCTATGGGCACATAGACACGTATCTGATGTTTGAGGATATGTTCAGCAAACTCTTTTAGTTGGTCTCGCTTACAGCCAGCAGTGCGGGAAACAATCGTTTCTCGATGCGGCGCACCTTGTTGGTATATCTGCGGTCTTCGGCATAGCCTATACGGTTGAGGAAAGCATAATAATCTCCGCCGGCGTACTTGTACTGTACGTCGTCACGATAGGCTTTGACCGATTCCTCCCAAGTGTCAAAGCTATAATAGCTACCATCACTCGGGTGGCGCAGTCCGAAGAGATTATGGTTCAGCGTGCAGTTCAGACTGGTGAAGTTGCCCGTCTCTAAAATAGCCTGTGCAGCTACGATTTCCTTATGTTTCACGCCATACTCATCAAGCACAGCCAGCAGGTTCTCAACGGTCAGTTCCATTTGCGCCTTCATCTGCGATTCGTCGATACATGCCGGAGTATTGATCATCTCCGGTGCCTTGCTCGCCTTCTCGTTGCGGGCCATACCGGGCATAGCGTCGGGCATGGTCTGCGCCATGCCGGAGAGGGCGAAAAGTCCGCAACACAGAATCGTCAGGAGGCGTTTTTGAGTGTGTTGTTTTTTACGCATACGCTACTCTTAACGCCCCATTCTCCCTTTTATTGGATTTTGACGAGCGTGGTTAACAAATATTAACCGGGGAAGCCTCTCCCCCTTGCCCCTCCCCCGTAGGGAGGGGAGTGGTATGTCTGGGGGATGGTTTTAGGATGACAAAAAGAGATTTGATTTATGGCGGGCATGCACGGGGCATGCACCTACAGAGCACACGACATTCTCACGCGATAGCCCCAAAAGTCAGACATTTTACTCCCCTCCCTACGGGGGAGGGGCAAGGGGGAGAGGCTGATTCATTTCATCGTTTTGCGGTAGAATAAAAGTGTGCCTCGGCACACTACACTCTGCGTACTCAAAAGAACTCTGTGTAAAACGGAGTTTGTCTCCTGTAACTCTGTGACTCTGTGTGAGATAAAAAGCCTATCATCCTCATCCTTCCAGCCTCTCCCCCGACCCCTCCCCCGGAGGGAGGGGAGTGATATGTTTGGGGGGTGTTATTATAATGATATAATGATAATAATATGCCATCCGGCGGTGCGGGCATGCACGGGGCATGCCCCTACAAAGTATCAGCCATTCTCGCGCAATAGCCCCAAAAGTCAGACATTTTACTCCCCTCCCTTCGGGGGAGGGGCAAGGGGGAGAGGCTGGAGGGATCTCATTAGTACCTAATCGTCTCGCGATTAGTACCGAATCTCGTCACGATTAGTACCTAATCGCAAGACGATTAGGTACTAATCTCAAAGGGTATGAATCCGAACTACGGGAAAGGCAGTAAACAATGGGCTTGGCAGTGATTGTCCGCGGCGTGGTCGACGGTATAAAAACGGATGACGCGGTCGTCTAATGATTGATAGAAATCGGTGATGTCGCGGGGCGAAGGCGGCTTTTTCATCCAGCGGGAGAGGTGATCGGCGGTCTCACGGAAGACCGATGCCTCCGCCTGTTCGATGTGTTGCAGGATGCCCGTGTGGTCGGAATTGACCAGCTCGACCATCTTCAGATAGTGGTATCCGTCGGAACGGCCGATGGGATAGGCACGGTTTTTCCAAGCCTTCGCATAGTCGTTGAGCGGCGAGTTTTTCAGCGTCTCATCGTAACGCAGCACCCGCGGGATGGCATCGCCGCCACGCACCCACAGCGGCAGCGTGATGCATGTCTCGGGAAATCCCACCTGCACCCACACCGTGTTCATGTCGGCAGGCTCGCCCGGGCGCACGCCCTGCACGGCAATCGTCGACGACGAGCCTTGGCGCGTGATGAAATCGTCTGACGAGATGAACGGCGACTCATAGCGGCCCGACTCATATCGCTCGCGGAAATCGACCCCGAAGACGGGATGGAAGAAGCAGCGGGAAAACCGCTGGAGCACCGTCTGCGGGTTGAGTTGCTGTCGGTTTTCGGCAAAAATCTTCTCCGCGGTCTGTCGCCTGATAAACCCATAGCCCACGTCGGGCGTACCCGTCTGCGAGTAGTTGGTGCGCAACACATAGCCCTCGGCGGTCTCGTTAGCATCAAACTTGGTCCAGCCGTAGTTGTTCACCTCATAGAATGCCGCCCCGCCACGGGCATCGATGACACCGAAATGGGCCGCCAGCCCCATCGGTCGGGGACGTGATCGCAGCAGGTTCTCAAAATCCTGGAGCGACGTGCAGGTCTGCAACGCCTGTTTCATGAAGTGTCCCTCCTGGTCTTTCAGGCTGGCGGTGTCGTTCTCGTTGACGTTGAACGACGCACTGTTCATGATGGCAAACCCCGCCTCGTTGGTGCCACCCCACACGTTTTCGCCCTTGAAATCGTTGGAATCGACGAGTCCGAGATAGGCCAGCCGGCCGTCGGCGAAGTAGCGCATGCAGTTGTCGAAGGTGTCGGAGTCGCGCAGTTTCCATATCATGGGGCGTCCGTCGGTGGTCGCCTTGCCCGAGATGACGGCCGTGGTGCAGGGTCGGGCGGTGGCGGTGAGCATCAGGAGCGACAGGGTCAGTATGATTTTCGTAGCATTCATATCATGCAAATCCATTGGTTTATGGTTGCAAATATACGTGTTTTCGTATGAAAATGCGGCTTGGCACAGCATCTTTTTTCAAAAAAACTGTATGTTTTTCAGGTCCGTTATCTTTGCATGGATGTGGCTTGAGGACGTTGCCGGATAGATACAACGAGGCCATGCCGAAGGTGTCGGCATGGCCTGCGGTCCATGTTTTGTAGAGATATCGTCGGAATGACTATGGCTTGACGTAAATATTGGTTACCATTCCTTAGATTTTGCCTACGAGGTCGATGCTCGGCTTGAGCGTCTTCTCGCCTTTCTTCCATTTGGCGGGGCATACCTCGCCGTCGTGGGTGGCAACAAACTGGGCAGCCTCCACTTTGCGAACCAATTCGTCGGCGTTGCGGCCGATGCTGTTGTCCTGAACCTCTGCCACCTTGATCAGTCCCTCGGGATTAACCAAAAAAGTGCCGCGATAGGCCACACCCTCATCCTCCTTATACACACCAAAACCCTTGGCAAGCACAGCTGTGGGGTCGCCGAGCATGGTATAATGTATTTTCTTGATGGTGTCTGACGTATCGTGCCATGCCTTATGCACGAAGTGGGTGTCGGTGCTTACGGAGAACACCTCTACGCCCATAGCCTTGAGCTGCTCGTATTTGTCGGCGAGGTCTTCCAGCTCGGTGGGGCAAACGAAGGTGAAATCGGCCGGATAGAAGAAAAACAAGGCCCACTTGCCTTCAATATCCTTGTTGGAAACGGTTCTGAAACTACCGTCCTGGAATGCCTGAACGGAGAACTCGGGAGCATGTGCATTGATGATTGGTTCCATAATACTTGTTGTTGTTTGTTGTATATGATTTTATGTTTATTATATTCGTTGGTGTGACTCTTCTCGTGAGCCAATGCAAAGATAGCCCAATACGGGCGGTCTTCCAACAGATTTTATTTATCACGCAATAGATATTTTCTATCGCCTGCCTGTCAACCTCGTGCCTGTCAGTCTGTTGACAGATCAGAGTCTTTAGTTGAAAAAATGAAAAACAAACACCGATTATTCGCTCATACCATGATTTTTGGCTATCTTTACACCATCAAAACAAGAGAGATGACTCTACAACAATTAGAATATATCATTGCTGTGGCTCGGCTGAAACATTTTGCCAAGGCTGCCGACTATTGCGAGGTGACACAGCCCACGCTGAGCGCCATGGTGCAGAAGTTGGAAGACGAACTTGGCATTAAGATCTTCGACCGCCGTCGCCAGCCCATCGAGCCAACGCAGAGCGGCCGCGGAATCATCGAGCAGGCCAAGCGGGTGGTGGCCGCAGCCCGTCAGTTGCATGCCAAGGCCGAGGAGGAGAAACAGTCGATTACGGGTGTGTTCAACATCGGTGTGCTGCCCACCATTGCCCCCTACCTCGTCCCACGATTCTTCCCGCAGCTCATGAAGCGCCATCCCGAGATGGATGTGCGGGTGACAGAGATGAAGACAGCCGACATGAAGAAAGCCCTGCGGCAAGGCGAACTCGACGCGGGTATCCTCGCACGCATCGATGGTCTGGAGGAGATGACGTGCGAACCGCTTTTCTTTGAGCAGTTTTTCGCCTATGTCGCCGAGGGCGATGCGCTCTTTGCCAACAGTTCCATCCGCACCGCCGACCTCGCCGGCGAATATCTCTGGCTGCTCGACGAGGGGCACTGTTTCAGCGACCAGCTGGTGAAATTCTGCGGCCTCAAAGCAGCACGACGCAGCAAACGGAGCTACAATCTGGGCAGCATCGAGACCTTTATGCGCATTGTGGAGAGTGGAAAGGGAGTGACGTTTATCCCCGAACTGGCCACTCTGCAACTCACCGACTGCCAAAAACGGTTAGTCAGACCCTTTGCCCTGCCCGTGCCAACGCGCGAAATCGTAATGATGACAGCCCCAGGGTTTGTCAGACACACTCTTCTAAGCCTCCTGACAGAAGCCATACGCAACGCCGTGCCACAAGAGATGCTCAAACTCAGGAAGACGCAACAAGGCATTTAACCTTGTGTGTTCAGACTTTATCAACAACTATCACAGATGAAATCATATTTACCGATTCAACTCAACGACAGAAAACGGAGTAAGCATCAGACTTGGGCAGGAATGATTCTGACTATTCTCATGTCATTGCCATTCCACCTTTGGAGTGTGAACATGCAGGCTGCACTTCCCGCCGACAGGCCGGAGGCCATCGCCCAGACTGTTGCCCGTGAAGGGGGCAAGGCACCCGACTTCACGCTAAAGACCCCCGACGGCACCCCACTACGGCTTTCTTCACTGCGTGGGAAATACGTATTGCTCGACTTCTGGGGCTCGTGGTGCTACTGGTGCATCAAGGGAGTACCCAAAATGAAGGAGGCCTACGCCAAACATCAAGACAAAGTGGTGTTTCTGAGCATTGCCTGCCGTGATACAGAGGAGCGTTGGCGCGATGCCTTGGAAGAACTGCAGATGCCGTGGATTCAGGTGAAAGACGACGTGATGGTGGGTGCGCCAAGTCTCTATGGCGTGCATGGATACCCCACCAAAGTGCTTGTCAACCCCGATGGTACCGTCAATTTCATCTTCGAAGGCGAAGATTCCGCTTTCTACGACAAGCTCGATGCCATCCTCAGCAAATGAGAACCGTCTGCCAGCAGCGACTCCAACTGCCTGACAGACGATGCCCCCCATTGGGGCACTGGCCCTGAAAAACACATTTCATACCACATTGGGCACAAAGATACAAGATATGTAACAATGTGTAATATTTTCTTGGGTTAATGGTGTGAAATGTTTCTGTTTTTTCGTAACTTTGTCCTCCGTAATATCATCTTTAATCCAACAACACTATTATGGGCGGCATCTTTGGAACTATCTCTGTTAGAGATTGCGTCAACGATCTATTCTACGGCACCGATTACAATTCACATTTGGGCACCAAGCGTGCGGGTATGGTCACCTTTGACAAGGAGAAGGGGTTCTCCCGGTCTATCCATAGTCTGGAACACGACTACTTCCGGTCGAAATTTGAGGAAGAACTCAGCGGTTTTGCAGGCTGTCAGGGCCTGGGTGTCATCAGCGACACCGATCCACAACCTATCATCGTCAACTCGCATCTCGGGCGTTATGCCGTAGCCACGGTGGCGCATATCAACAACCTGCAGCAGATAGCCGAAGACCTGTTGAAGCAGCGCATGCACCTCAGTGAGATGTCGGCCAATGCCCTGAACCAGACGGAGTTGGTGGCGTTGCTCATCAATATGGGTGACACGCTGGTCGAAGGTATCAACAATGTGTTCCGCCGCGTGGAGGGGTCGTGCTCGATGGTGGTGCTCACCGAAGACGGCATCATTGCCGCCCGCGACATTCTGGGCCGCACCCCACTGGTCATCGGTCACAAGGAAGGGGCCTATGCCGTGACCAGCGAGTCGTCGGCCTTCCCCAATCTTGACTACAAAACCGTGCGCGATGTGGGGCCGGGAGAGATCATTCGGTTTACGGCCGACAGCATGGAAGTGCTCCAAGGACCGGCCCAACGGGAACAGGTATGCTCCTTCCTGTGGGTGTACTATGGATTTCCCACC
Source organism: Prevotella sp. (assembly GCA_016901395.1). Classification (GTDB taxonomy): domain Bacteria; phylum Bacteroidota; class Bacteroidia; order Bacteroidales; family Bacteroidaceae; genus Prevotella. The sequence goes on from JAEAMQ010000035.1 coordinate 20,949, forward strand.
AGTTCCTACGAGGGCATCAATGTGGAGGCCGTGCGCGAGCGCAACGGCCGGATGATGGGCGAAGAGGACAAAACACCTGCCGATCTGGTGTGCGGCATCCCCGATTCGGGTGTAGGAATGGCCTTGGGATATGCCGAAGGACACAAGATACCCTACAAACGTGCTGTGCTGAAATACACTCCGACATGGCCGCGCAGCTTCACCCCGAGCAACCAGACACGCCGAAGCCTCGTGGCAAAGATGAAACTCATTCCCAACGAACCGCTTCTGAAAGGACAACGCGTGGTGTTCTGCGACGACTCCATCGTGCGCGGCACGCAGCTTCGTGACAACGTGCGCACCTTCTTTGACTCTGGAGCTCAGGAGGTTCACGTGCGCATCTCCTGTCCGCCGCTGGTCTATGGCTGTCCGTTCATCGGCTTCACGTCATCGAAAAGCGACATGGAACTCATCACCCGACGCATCATCCACGACTTCGAAGGCGACGACAAGAAGAACCTCGACAAATATGCCACCACCGATTCGCCGGAATACCGACGTATGGTAGACGAGATAGCCCACCGGCTGGGACTCACCACGCTGCGCTTTGCCAAGCTCGAATCGCTCGTCGAGAGTATCGGATTGCCCAAATGCAAGGTCTGCACCCACTGTTTCGACGGGTCGAGTTATTGCCACCAACAGACACCGCAGGACGACACCGAGGGTCGCGGGTAACCGACGGAAAAGTCCAATTATGATATGAATAGAGCGTGGGTTGTCATTTCAAACGATGACAACCCACGCTCTTTTTGTGGAAATAGATGGCGGGGAAAACTACTTCCCGTAGCTGTCGAGATAGGGGTGCTCAGCGTTGGCGGGAGAGATGTCGCCGAAAACGCGATACACCAGCTGCGTGGCATTGGCACGGAGCACGAGGCATCCCTGCCGCTGGCCGAGGTCGCTGGCCGTCTGATAGACCGGCGCGGCGAACTTGCTGCCGTAGCCTCCGACTAAGAGGTTGTCGGTGATGGCTATCCGTCCGCCGATGTTTTCGATGAGGAGATTGCCGCTCTGGGCCACCACCGACACCGTTTGCGGTGCCACGGGCTGACGCTTGCTCCGTGGCTGTGGGACGTAGGAAACCACCGTCATCATGCGGACGGACGCGCGGTTGCCATAAAACCATAGGTCTTCCTTGTTCAACTGCCACACGCCGGGATTGTCGAAGGCCGTCTTGCCGGGCGTGTGGGAGAACGGACCCTCGCCCATCCACGCCACATCGTCGTAGGTCTGGGGCAGGATGATAGTCGGTCCGAAGTCAAGCAACTTGCCGTCGAGAGTATCCGAGGGCGTGAGGACATAGCTCATCTCCACCGCCCCCGACTTGTCTGTGCGCAGCGTGAGGTCGCCGTCGATATAGTTTCGGGTGGCCGATGTCTTGTCGTGTCTGTACCATCGGCACTGCAGCCGATAGCCGTCGCCCTGCCGCCTCACCCTGAGGTCGCGGGCGGGGAGCAGATAGGGCATCCAGTATTTACTGTCGCGCTCGGTCACGCCGGTCTTCAGACGGCCCACGCGCAGCTGCAACCCCTTGTCCAGCAATTCTTTCACGAGGGCCTTGGCATAGTCGGCATGGTCCGATTTCGCCTCTCTCAGCGCCTTTGCGTAGTCGGTCTGCGTGTCGGTCCAGCAGTTGCGCTCATAGCACAACGACCCGTCGGGGCGCATCACCTGCATACAGAGCACCGCGTCCTGCTCCGGACGGAAATCGATGACCGCCGTCTCCTCGCCGCGTGCCGGCGCCGACAGCCACACCGTGCCTTGCTCCAGCATCTGCCGCTGACGCCTGATCTGCCACCGGATGCTGTATCCCTGCAGGCCGATGAAGTCGAAACGGTTTTCCACCCGCACCTTCACCTCACCGCCGCGCACCTCTGTCGGCTCCAGGAAGACAGGCGTATAGACCTGCGCCAACTCAAAATAGTCTTCCTGCGGATAGCCGTCGCCGTAGACCACGCCGTCGGTGCCGCCCTTCTGACGCTCCCATTTGCCGTCGGCCACCTGGTCCATCGTGTAGTTGTCGATGTATCTCAGGGAGTCGATGCGCACACTCTTGAGCAACTGGTTTTGCTGATTATAGTTGTTGGTGAGTATCGACTGGTCCTGAAAACACCACACCGACCCACCGTAAATCTTCGGTTCGGCCCTAAACAGCGCATACTTCTGCTCCAGCTCCGCAAACGCGGTGTTGAACGAATGGGCATACTCCGTGTTGATGATGGGCAGCGTGGCCCTGGCGCAGGCGTCGCGCAGGACACCGTCATTGCCATAATGGTCGCTCAGCACATTGACAAACGGCGACGGGCGTCTGACATAACTGGAGAATGGCCCCTTGGTCTGGGGCACCACACGGAGCCGCGAGGGGTCGTAGTACATGGTGTATCGCAGCACCGAGTCCTGCACGGGATAAATCTTATTCTCATTGCCATGACTCCAAAGGATGATGCTTGGGCAGTTGCGGTCGCGGTCGATGGTGGCCTTGGCGCGCGCCTTCAGTTCGCTCACCACGTCTGCGCCCTCGGCCGTCGGTGCCTTCGGGTCCCATCGTTTCAGATATTCGTCGCCGCGCGAGGCAAAGGGTATCTCCTCGCAGACATAGATGCCCATCTCGTCGCAGAGGCGTGTCACCTCGGGGTTGAGGGGATAGTGGGCCGTGCGAATGAAGTTCACGTTGGCGGCCTTGATCTGTTCCAGCTGCCGGCGGCGGTTCAGCAGCGACATCGCACTGCCCTCGATGGCGTCGTTTTCAGACAGGCACACGCCCCGCAGGAATATTTCGCGGTTGTTGAGCAATATCCTCGTGCCCTCGACGCGCACCTCGCGGATGCCCACCTTCTCGGTGATTTTCTGCAACCGCTGGTTGTCGGCATCGAGAAGACTCACCTCCAGCAGATAGAGCGTCGGCGTCTCGGCGGTCCACAGGCGGGGCGCGGTCAGGTGGGCCTGGAGCACGGCGGAGTCGCCCTGCACGGTGCCCCGCATGTCGGCCACGTGGTGAAACCGCTCGTCGAGGAGCGAGGCTTGGATGCTGACCGTGGCGCGCTCGACACTGGTCTGGGAGGGTTTGCCTGTGGTGTTCGGCTTTGGCAAACCTTCGGCTTGGTTGACCAGCACCTTCAGCCGCACATCAGCCGAGTTGTCGGCATGCACTTTGGAGGTGAAAATGGCATCGGCAATGCTCGCCTTGCGCGGCACGGAGAAGAGCTGCACGCTGTGCTGAATGCCCGTCACCGACCATGCGTCGCACACGTCAAACAGCCAGTAGGCCGAGTGGGTCGACAGGTTGATTTGTATCTCGTTGGTGCCGTCGCGCAGCAGTGGGGTGATGTTAAACTGGTGCATGGTATGGGCAGAGTGTCCCTCGCCGGCTTTCTGTCCGTTGATCAGCACCGTGAAGCCGTTTTGCGCACCGTCCAGCCGGAGGATCACATCGCGTCCTTTCCAGTAGGGTTGGTAACGGAACGTGCGTTTGTATACAGCATTCAGCGCCGAGAGGTCGCGCCCGTATTCGGGTGTCTTCACCCCCTGTGTCTCCCAGTTGCCCGGCACTTGTATCTCGCGCCAGTCGTTGTCGCCATCGAGTCGAAACTGCCATGTACCGTCGAGCGATGTCACTTCGAGGCGGTCGCGCACCGGATAATACTGTCGCCCGACTCCCCTTGCCGGCATCGTCCACGCCACGGCCAGGAGTAAAAGAATGGAAAATAGTGTACTTGGTTTCATCAGATTGTTTATTTTACCCAACAAATTTAACGATAAATCGGTATTCACAAGCCATAACATTTGTTCAAAAAACCTGTGATTTTGTACTTTTCCTTTTGTTTTGCTTCATTAATATGGGATTATCTACGCTTGGCGAAAGCTCTGTCATAAAGATTGCTACAGGGCACGGGTGTAAAAAGAAAAGGTTAAGATTAATTAAAAAAAAAACGTTATTCTATATTTTTACTAACTTTGAACGTTGTAATATATACAGAAGAGTTATTCACTTATATTGTACTAACAAATAAATTAGAGAAACATGAAGAAATTATTTTTTGCCGTTTTAGCTGTTTCAGCAATGACAATTGCAAGTTGTGGTAACAAGACCAACGCCAATGCCGAGGGTGCAGACTCTCTGGCAGACTCGTCTTTGGTAGACACCACCGCTCTCTCTTCCGAGACCCGTTCAACCATCAATGCGCTGACTTCCAATCTCGCAGAAATGATTAAAAACAAAGACCAGAAGGGACTGACAATGGCGCTGGCCAACATTGCTGCTACCTACAAGGCCTTGGTAAACTCCGGAAAGCTGAAAGATGCCTTGGGTTACGGTCAGGTTGTAAAAGATTATGTGACAAAGAATATGGACTCCATCAAGGCGTTCACCGGTAACAACACCGCCATCTCAAGTCTTCTCACAGGTATCCAAAATCTCCCCACTAACACTGCCACCACCGCAGAAGAAGCCAAACAGGCAGTATCAAGCAGTATCGTAGACATGGCTTCGTCTACCCTGCAGAAAGCTGCTGCCACCGGTGCTACCGCAGAGGCCGCCGCTGCAGCACTAAAGAATCTGCCCACTACAGCGACCGATGCCGCTGCTGCCGCCGTTTCGAATGCGAAGGATGCTGCAGCAACGAAAGCCAATGAGGAAGTGGACGCAGCGAAATCCAAGGCTGCCGATGCCGTGAACAATGTTGCCAACAAGACCAATGATGCCGTAAACAGCGCAGCTTCGAAGGCTGTCAAAGGCCTCGGTCTCTAAATAGGAAGCGCTTTACCTGTATTCAAATTAATAAGGAGCTAAGTCCGCAGATATGGACTTAGCTCCCTTTTTTGTATCAGCCATTCATCGACAAGGGCTATCCTCTTGAGGATTTGGGTAGAGCAATAACCCCGGAAGTCTCCGACAAATGTGCCGTAAAGCCTCTACCCGCAATAGAAGAAACGATTGATGAGCCGACGGATGGCATCTCCATTGCCATGGATGTCAGTGCGCAGCGTGCGGTCGTGGTAGTCACGCAGCTGTCTCAGAATGCCATCAATCATATTGGCCGAGAAAATGCCCAGTTCCTCGTAGGCCCCACGTTGCCGCTCCAGACAGTCGGCTGATGCCGCACAGCTGTCGGGCAACTGGTCCAACTGGTCCAATCGGTGGGCATTAGCCTCATCATGGATATTCACATCGACGTAGGTCCGCTCCGCAATCTCTGTAGCATCCTGCATCTCGAAGCCGTGACGACAGGCCACACAGAGGGCCGCCAGATATTGGTAAACATCGGCCGACCCGTCGCCGGAACGTATCTCGAACGTCTGCTTGTCACTTCCCCGCATTTCCATCGGCACCTCTTCCTCCATCGGATTGGCCGTGTGGCTCATGTCAATGCCCGAGGTCCACCCCAGCGGCACACGCACAAGGACGCTCCTGTTGCGGTCGCCCCAGCATACATTCGTCGGTGCTTCCTGATGGGGAACGAGACGGAAGTATGAAGTAGGATTTTTGTTTCCGAAGGCGGTGAGGCTGGGTGCAAGGTCCATGAGACCTGCAATGGCACGCCGGGCATTGTCGGTAAGTACACCTCCACGTTCCACAAGCATATTCTTACCTTCACGCATCAGCCGCATATGGATATGCAGTCCAGAGCCTGCCTTGCCCGATGTGATCTTCGGAGCAAAGGTCACGGTGAGTCCTTCGCGCCAGGCAAGGTTATAAATCACCCATTTAGCAAGCATCAGCTCGTCGGCAGCATGCTCCGCAGCGATAGGCAGGAACTCGATTTCGTTTTGCTCATAGAGCAGCCCGTCCTGCTCAAAACACCCCACTTCCGTGTGTCCATACTTGATATGTCCACCGGTCTGAGCGATGTATCTCATGCATTTCTTACGGAAATCGCCGGCTTTTGCAAACGGTGCACTTTCATGATAGCCGTGCTGATCGCGTCCGGGAAATTTACCTTCAGAGGGCTTGATGACATAATACTCAAGTTCGCCCATAGCCTGAAACTCCATACCGGTCTTCTCACGAAATGCTTTTACAGCTTTGCGCAAAGTGTGGTCGGGCGACGACTCCATCGGGTGGCCGTCCTTGTCAAAGAAGGAACAGAGCATGCAGAGGGTGGGCTCCTCACTGAAAGGGTCGATAAATGCCGAGTCATAACGTGGCAACACATAGAGGTCGGAGCTGGAGGCCTGTATGAAATCAAACAGGCTTGAACCGTCTACACGCTCTCCACAGGTAAGGATAGTGCGCAGATAGGCCACATCAGAGAGCACAAAATTGAGCATTTTGAGCTTGCCGTCGCCTCCGGGATACATGAAATTCACCATGCGGATGCCGTGTTTCACCACATATTTAATAATGTCTTCACGTGTAAACTCAGACGGATGCTTTTCCAGTTCTTCTACCAAGACATTGGCATTCATCTGGATTTGTTCATTTTCCATATCAGTTAAAGTTTGAGGTTATGACAACAAAGATAAATGAAAAAACAATAACCGACAAGCAATTTCATTAAAAATTAACAAATAAGACGGGCTCCCTTTGCATAGGAAAATAGGAAATGGAGGTATAAGAAAAACGTCTGGTAGCGCTTTCGCTCAAGAAACGATGTTATAGGAAAAACTCGGGGGACGTGCTGTTAATCATACCTCATACCTGCCCATGGTCACAAAACAATCATCCCCGAAAGATGCTCACATCTTTCGGGGATGAGGATAGTTAGGAGAAAGGATAGGAGACCCTGATTTTCGATACCCGTCCAACAGGCACTATCGTATTCGATCCATTGACCTTACGAGTTTCTCGTCGGCCACAACACCCTGTCGGGCCATGAACAACAGCACGAAAGCCACAAATGGCAGACAGGCTGCAAACTGGAAATGGAATGTCCCGTTGGTCTGAAACTCATTGAAAACCACAAATGAATAATAGGCAAGCCAAGCTAAACAGAGCACCATTCCGGCCGTGCACATCTTAGCCTGCAGACGGCGTTTCTTATAAAGGAAGATGCTGACAAAAGTCAACACGCCTGTCACCACCAAATCGGCAAAGGGCAACGGACGGGCCTGAAACGCCTGATCACGATAGAACCCGAGGTTGTACCATACTACAGGCATACCCATGCCCTTGGGTTCCATCTCTCCGATGGGGAGGCACAGGCACACAACGATGGCCAACAATGCCAGCAACAAGAATATGGTCTGTTTGCGCTGAATCATTGATAATCTCCCGTCAATTAGTTCTTGGAGGCATCACGCCAATAGATACTGCCCTCAGTAAACTCCTGTGTGGCCAGCAACGTGGGCTTCGGCAGCTTCTCGTAATAACGGCTGATCTCGATTTGCTCACGGTTTTCAAAAACCTCTTCCAGCGAATCATTGTAGGATGCAAACTCTGCCAACTTCTTGTTGAGGTCCTGCTTGATCTCAACAGATATCTGATTGGCGCGTTTTCCAATAATGACGACACTCTCATAGATGTTTCCTGTCTCCTGACAAAGGTCCATAATGTTACGTGTCACCGTATTCACCGGAGCTTTAGACTTTTTGTAATCCATTATAAATGATAATTATTTGATGTTACCTATTGTTGTTACGAGCCTCCCACACGGAGCTATTGCTCGTCCTTGGCAGCAGAAGTAATCTTCTTGCACTTCTCGATATACTCCTCGGCATGCTTACGTTCCTTGGAGTCTGGGTATTCATTGATAAACCCATAGCACTCGTCCTCAGCATCCTGGAAACGCTCGAGTTTTCTCGATTCCACACTCTGCTGGGCCAGTTCATACTTCGATTTCATAATCAGCACCGAAAAATCCTCACGACGGTTGGTGTAGGGATAGTCTTTCAGCGCATTCTGGGATGTCACGATACAGGCCTCATAGTTGTTTCCTCCACTCGTGCAGTTGCCGAAATAGGAACCTAAGTCATAATAGAGCTGGGCAGAATAAAGTTCCTTCTCCACTAATTTGTCTTGCAGGGAGAACAGCCGTTGCTGGGCTTTCTCCTTCATCTTGGCATCAGGATAGATGTCAAGATACTCCTGAAAAGCCGAGATAGCCTGTACCGTCTCGCTCTGGTCGAGACGCGGCTCGGGCGTATCCATGTAGAGACTCTCGCCGATATAATATTCGGCCAGCTCTGCATACGCTCCACGTGGATAGGACTTCACATAGCGCTTGAAGGTCTCCGATGCCGTGGCATAGTCGTGGTCGAGATATTCGGCCATTGCAAGCATATAAAGACTCTCCTCCGCCTCGCTCGTACCCTTGGCCTGAACGATGAGCTCTTGCAGAATAGTTACCGCACGAGTGTACTTGCCTTTGGCAAAACATTCCTTGGCATACTCGTACTTATAATGGTAATCGGTGGATTTGTATACCTGGTTGAACTCCTTGGCACAACTGCTGAAAAGCAGTAATGCCGAAAAGGCAACCAACACAGTTTTCTTCATATTCAACCTTTTGAAGTGCAAAAATACATATAATTATTCGTTTGCCCAAAAAGCGATAGTTATTTTTAGTAAAAAAAACAACCTTTGACATCAGAATTTAGTAATTTTGCACAATATGGATTTTAAACTGACATCCAAATACAAGCCTACCGGCGACCAGCCCCAGGCCATCGCACAGCTCACCCAAGGTATTGAGAACGGCGATCCCGCGCAGGTATTGCTGGGCGTAACCGGCTCGGGAAAGACGTTCACGATAGCCAATGTCATTGCCAACGTGAACAAGCCCACGCTGGTGCTCAGCCACAACAAGACGCTGGCCGCACAGCTCTACGAGGAGATGAAGGGGTTCTTTCCGGAGAACGCCGTGGACTATTATGTCTCCTACTACGACTATTATCAGCCCGAGGCCTACCTCCCCGCCACCGATGTCTATATCGAGAAAGACCTCGCCATCAACGACGAGATCGACAAACTGCGGCTCGGTGCCGTGAGCGACCTGCTGTCGGGCCGCAAGGATGTCGTTGTGGTGTCGTCGGTATCGTGCATCTATGGTATGGGCGGACCGGTAGCCATGCAGGAAAGCATCATCAGCATCAAGCGCGGACAGCGGGTGGACCGCAACGACTTCCTGCGCCGACTCGTCACCGCCCTCTACACGCGCAACGACATAGACCTGCAGCGAGGCTTCTTCTCGGTGAAGGGCGACACGGTGAATATCGCTATGGCCTACAGCGACTACATACTCCGTGTGACCTGGTGGGATGACGAAATCGATGCCATCGAGGAAGTGGACTCCATCACGATGCGCACCATCCAGAAGTTTGAGGAATACCAAATCTACCCCGCCAACCTATTCGTCACCTCGAAGGAGCAGACCGAACTCGCCATACGCCATATCCAAGATGACCTCGTGGAGCGTATAGACTATTTCAATGAACTGGGCGACAGCATCAAGGCCCAGCGCATCAAGGAGCGCGTGGAATACGACATGGAGATGATCAAGGAGCTGGGCCACTGCTCGGGCATCGAGAACTACTCGCGCTATTTCGACGGCCGCGAGCCGGGTCAGCGGCCTTACTGCCTGCTCGACTTCTTCCCGCAGGATTTCCTCATCGTCATCGACGAGAGCCACGTGAGCGTGCCGCAGATCAACGCCATGTTCGGCGGCGACCGCGCCCGCAAGCAGAACCTTGTGGAATACGGGTTCCGCCTTCCCGCCGCCTTCGACAACAGGCCGCTGCGTTTCGAGGAGTTCCACGACATGATAAATCAGATTATCTATGTGTCGGCCACCCCCGCCAACTTCGAACTGCAGGAGGCTGAGGGCGTAGTGGTGGAGCAACTCATCCGCCCTACAGGACTTCTCGACCCCGAAATTGAGGTGAGGCCGTCGGAAAACCAGATTGACGACCTGCTCAACGAAATCGTGATACGCACGGAGAAGGGCGAGCGCGTGCTCGTCACCACCCTCACCAAGCGCATGGCCGAGGAGCTCACGGAGTATCTCCTCAACCACGACGTGCGGGCCAACTATATCCATAGCGACATCGCCACGCTCGACCGCGTGCAGATTATGAACGACCTGCGTGCCGGAGTGTATGATGTTCTCGTGGGTGTGAACCTCCTGCGCGAGGGTCTCGACCTGCCCGAGGTGTCGCTTGTGGCCATCCTCGATGCCGACAAAGAGGGCTTCCTTCGCAGCCACCGTTCGCTCACGCAGACCGCCGGACGTGCCGCCCGTAACGTCAACGGTAAGGTTATCATGTATGCCGACAACATCACCGAGAGCATGCAGCGCACCATCGACGAGACGGCGCGGCGGCGCAGCATCCAGCTGAAATACAACGAGGACCACCACATCACTCCGCGCCAGATCGTGAAGGACATCCACGGCGCATTGCCCTATGGCCGTGGCGAACAGCACGAGACTATGCGCACGGGTCACCAACAGGTGTATATGGAGCCCGACAGTGCCGCCTTTGCTGCCGACCCCATCGTGCAGCGCATGACACGGCCCGAGTTGGAAAAGAGCATTGCCAACACCAAGAAACTCATGGAGCAGGCCGCCAAGGATCTCGACTTCATTCAGGCAGCCCAATATCGAGACGAAATTGTGCGATTGCAAGCTCAGTTGGAGTTGAAATAGATTCTTGGTTTTCAAATCCATTCTCCCGTTTTCTGGTCTGTGGGCAACCATCATACCATGGGAGTCATACCCAAAATTCTGACGTGGCACAGTGTCTCATCACCCAACAAGGAATACAGGATGTGAAAAACAAAATGGAAACGAATGCCCCTCAAAACACAGATGGAAAAGCAAGGCCACTCAGAATAATAAAAGTTAAAAACCTCTTTATCGCCCCTCATATACAACATTATTTCGTAAATTTGCCCTACACAATATTCAATTAAAGTCATGAAGAATCTGATTGTAGCACTCTTAGCATGTCTCCCACTCATGGGAATGGCACAAAACACATGGGAAGCTCCCAAGGAAGAACAACAGGCGCAACCCAAGAAGAAAGCTCTCTTTGAGTCGAACAAGAAGCAGGAAGACCCCAAATACCTCGCCGGAGCAGTACCCGTGGTAGGAGGCAAGGTGGTGTTCACGCTCGACAAGGACGTACCAGGCATGAGTGCTGATGAGATTTATCAGAAAGTATACGACCGGATGAATGCCCTCACCAAAGAGGATAACCAGTTTGAGACGAGCAAAATCGCCGTGGTGAACAAGGGCGAGCACACCATTGCCGCGCGCTACAAGGAGTGGCTGGTGTTTCAGAATACCTTCCTTTCGCTCGACCAGACAGTGTTCAACTATACCCTCATTGCACAAACCACCGACGGACATCTTCACATGACGATGGAACGCATGGGCTATCAGTATGAGAAGGAGCGCACTGACGTGAACAATGGCCTGGAGACCAAGGCCGAAGACTGGATCACCGACAAAGAGGCTCTCAACAAAAAACAGACTAAACTCGCCAAATACAGCGGTAAGTTCCGCCGCAAGACCATTGACCGCAAGGACTATATCTTCGGACAGATTTGCTCGGCATTAGGCATCAAATATTGATTTCCGGGCATACCACCAACCCGTTTAACCCTACAAACATTCTCCAACTATGGATAACGACAACTCATACCTCCGCCGCAGACGCAGGGATGACGACGCACAACCTGACTCGTTTTTCAAGCTACGCAACTGGCTTAACATCATCTTCATGATTGGTGCCATCGTTGGCGTGTGCGTTTATCTCGCCCTCGACCATCAGACGGGCATCATCATCGTGCTCGGCGCAATGGTGTTCAAGATTGTTGAGACCGCGTTACGCTTTATACACTAAATGAGAAAATACATTCTTTCGCTGCTTTTCTGGTTCACCGTCTACCCCATCTACGCACAGGTGGTGGAAACCGACGGCTATAACCAGATCGACGAGTCGGGCAACATCACCCGGCAGGGGCAGAAGCGCAACAACGCCGACTCCCTCGGATCGGACAAGGAAATTCCCAAGGGCATCTATGTGTGGACCGTGGACCGACGGTTTGGCGACCGCCGACCGGCCGTGCCCGACACGCTGTCGCACATGTATATGAACTCCATCTTCACCGAGGGACTTCGTGGGGAATACAACACCACTGGAAATCTCGGCTCACCGCGTCAGGCACGCATATTCATTGACCGCCGCGACGAAAGCCGCAACTTCCTGTTTACCAACCCCTATGACTTCTTCATCACCCCAGTGGAGGATTTCCAGTTCACCAACACGCTCTCGCCCTTCACCAATCTGAGCTACAACAACTGCGGCGACCGCACCAATGGCGAGGACCATTTCACCGCACGCTTCGGCGTGAATGCCAGTAAGAAGATCGGAGCGGGCTTCAAGTTTGACTATCTCTATGGTCGCGGCTACTATTCATCGCAGTCGACATCGCACTTCAACTATACAATGTATGGCTCATACATCGGCGACCGCTATCAGGCCCACATTCTGGCTTCCACCAATCACCAGAAAGTGACCGAGAACGGCGGTATCACCGACGACAACTATATCACCCATCCCGAAATCTTCAACGAGAGCTACCAGACCTCGGAAATCCCCACCATGCTCTCCAGCAACTGGAACCGCAACGACAACCAACACGTATTCTTCACCCAGCGTTACATTATCGGATACAACCGCAAGGTGCCCATGACCAAGGAGGAGATTGCGGCCAGAAAATTTGCAATGGAGTCACAAAAAGAAGCTGAGGCTGCCAAGGCCAAGGAGGAGGCAATGCAAGAAGCACGCAAGGCCGGACGCGACGTGTCGGAAAACGACATCAAACCCCGCGAGACTTTCGGCGGACGACCCGACGGGGCAAAGATAGCTGAAGGGCCGACACGCATGGGGACTCCACCCGACTCGCTCGGGAACAACGGCCGCATCCGCGTGGAAAGCAAAGCTGCAGCCGATAGCCTCATCGCAGCAGCAAAAAAGATAGGCGAGGACACCTCATGGCTCAAAAACGAATATGTGCCCGTGACGAGTTTCATCCACACCGCCGAATTCAACAACTACAACCGCATCTATCAGGCCTATGCCACGCCTGACAATTATTATCTCGACACTTATACTGTGCAGGAGAAATTTGATGTCGACTCCATCTACGACAAAACCTCCCACTGGAGCCTGCGCAACACGCTGGCCATCTCGCTGCTCGAGGGTTTCAACAAGTGGGCCAAAGCCGGTCTCAAGGCTTTTGCCACTCATCAGCTCAACCACTACGCTTTGCCCGACTCCGGCGGTGTGCGGTCATGGAACGAGCATGCCATCAGCGTGGGCGGGCAACTGTCTAAGACACAGGGCAAGACACTCCACTACAACGTCATCGGCGAGTTTGGAGTGGGCGGCATCAACCTCGGCGAGCTCCATGTCGATGGTGGTGTAGACCTCAACTTCCCACTGTTCAAGGACACCATGACCCTTGCCGCCAGCGGATTTTACCATCACGAGCGGCCCGCCTTCTATTATCGCCACTACCAGAGCCGCCACTATTGGTGGGATGACCAGGACCTTTCGTTCATAGACCATCTCCACACGCAAGGCATATTGAACTATCAGAAGACCCGTACACGATTGCGTGTAGCCTACGATATCATCAAAAACTACACTTATCTCTCAACCACCTACACCACATCGGACGAGGGACGACTCTACAATGCGGTGGGTGTCAAGCAGAACAGTGGTGCCATCAGCGTGCTCACGGCCGAGATTTCACAGGATCTCACCTTCGGGCCATTCAACTGGGAGAGTGTGGTGACATTCCAGAAATCGTCCAATGAAGACGCTCTGCCGTTGCCTGCCATCAACGCCTATACCAATCTGTACCTGAGATTTAAGATTGCCCACGTGCTGAAGACCGATTTCGGCGTAGATGCCCGCTACTTCACCGAGTACAACGCTCCCGAATATGTGCCTGGACTTGGGCAGTATGCCGTACAGGGCAACGACACGAAAGTGAAAGTAGGTAACTGTCCCATCATCAATGTCTACGCCAATTTCCACCTGAAACACACGCGTTTTTTCATCATGATGAGCCACATCAATGCCAACTACGGCAAGAAAAATTATTTCTACGCCCCCCATTATCCGCTCAACGGCAACCTGTTACGCATGGGATTGAGCTGGAATTTCTATAATTAAAATTCCTCTCACTAACACCCCACACCTCTCCCTGCCCCTCCCTCGGGGGGAGGGAACAGCCGTCCGGCGTTATCCACCCCACCCATTTTCTCACCCTATTATCTCCTATAATTGCCTATAAGTTCTATCATGTCCTATAAACCCAAATAACATTCCATCATCCCCTATATCACCCTATCACATCCTATTCCGGTGCTATCCTATACAGACTCTTGTTTATTGTTAACTTTGCAACAACGGGCATGTCACAGTTACCATCTCAAATATCTTTTATGTTGTGGCGCAAGATTGCATATTTGGCAGTCCTGCTCCTTCTGCCTTACATATCCTTTGCACAGCAGCGTTTAAGCCGTCACAGTTTCATGCTGTCCCATCTGGGCATCGAGGAAGGTCTGAGCAGCGCACGCATCTATTCCGTCTTGGAAGACTCCGACGGCGCGATGTGGTTCAGTTCCAAAAGTGGCATTGACCGTTACAACGGACTCAACATTAAGAATTACAAGCTGTCGCAGACAGAACGATACAGTGACGCAAGCGGAAGGATTATCAAGATGGTGACCGGTATGCGCAGACAACTGTATGCCTACGACAACAAGGGCAATATATTGACATACCATCAGTCGCTCGACCGATTTCTGCCAGCCCTCAATCTCCAGTCTGTAGTTGGGCCAAAGACCATTCTCAACGACATCTGCGTAGACAGCAAGGACAACCGATGGATGGCCCTCAATCACGGATTGCTGAAGATAGACGCTCTGGGGCATAAGACCTGGTACTTGCGCCACCTCTTTGTGACCCATGTCTCCGCCCTTGACGACCACATCCTCATCGCCACATATCAAGGCGTATGGCTACTGGATATAGTCACTTCCCGCTGCCGTCGGGTCATCCCAGGGCTTCTGGTGCAGTCTTCCTATTACGACAAGGCTGCCGGAAAAGTATGGCTGGGCACTTTTCATCAGGGCATCAAGGTGTACGACCCCCTTAGCTGGCAAGAGTCGCTGCTGCCCGCCCTGTCTCTCGTGCCGCACACTCCGGTGCGCTCCATCAAACCTTTGGATGCCCATACGATGCTGATAGGAATAGATGGCGCAGGTGTCTACGCCTGCCGCCGCAACGGTTCGGAGGCTTGGCTGCTGTTCAATGCCGACGAGCAGACAGGTTCGGCGCTTCATGGTAACGGCATCTACGACATCTGCGTGGATCGTGGCGGCAACATTTGGATGGGTTCTTACTCCGGCGGGGTGGACTTTGCCATACCGGTGAATTACATGATGGAGATTATCCAGCACGAGTATCTCAACCCTCAATCCCTGCTCAACAATAGTGTGAATGACATATTACAGACCTCCGACGGCACCCTATGGTATGCCACCGACCGAGGTGTAAGCATCTGCAGGGGCAGCGACGGGCGATGGATCCATACCCTGTCGGGCAAGGTGGCTCTGTCGCTCTGTACAGACAGAAAAGGCCGGGTGCTGGCGGGCACCTATGGCGACGGAGTGTTCTCCATATCCCCTAATGGAGTTTTCCGACAGGAATATTCCGTCGCCGGAGGCGAGTTGAAGACCGACTATGTCTATAGTCTCTACTCCGACCGCGACGGAGACCTGTGGATTGGCTGCCTCGACGGGCCATTGGTCCATGTCGGCGCTCACGGTATCCAGCACTATCCCATCCAACAAGTGCAGACCATTGCCGGTATGCCCGACGGGCGGGTGGCCGTGGGCACGAGCGACGGTTTCTACGCCGTCGACAAAAACAGGAAGACTTCAGCATGGCATTTTCGTCCTACCGACTTCCCCGGCCATGACCTCAACACCTATGTCCAGACGTTGCTGTTCACCGGACGCCATGACGTATGGGTCGGAACCGACGGTGGCGGCATCTGCCACTACAATCTCGCGACACGTAGCATCAGACAAATCACCATGACCGACGGTCTGCCTTCCAACACCGTCTATTCCCTGGAGAAAGACAGCCGCGGACGAATTCTGGCCAGCACCGATTTAGGATTGGCCCTGGTGAGTCCGGGACAGGTTCCGCAGGTCATCAACATCAACTTTGTGAAGGGCCTTGAACGGGAATACAAGCGCATGTCATCAGAGCGCCTTTCAGACGGGAGGTTTGCCTTTGGCAGCAGCAGCGGAGCCATCATCATAGACCCTCGGCATATCGACCGTCTCGACTATCACGCCACCCTTCACATCAGCAGTATCACGCTGGCCGGACTCAGCAACGACGAGGCCGACCACTGGCATGAGAAGCTCCATGCCATGATGCTGTCCGGCAAGATACGGCTGCCCTACAACCGCAACACCTTTGTTGTGCATTTTGAAAGCATCAACTACAAATATCAGCACGATATCCTCTTCCAGCATCGTCTCGAAGACTACGACCACGACTGGAGCAAGGCCACCAACGAGCCTTCGGCAGCCTACACCAATCTGCTGCCGGGCAACTATCGATTCATGGTGAGGACCATCAGCCGCAACGACGGGCGCGTGCTGGACCAGCGCGAGGTGTCCATCCATGTATCCCAACCGTGGTGGAACAGCCTGTGGGCATGGGGTTTCTACCTGCTGTTGGCAGCTGCGATGGTCTATTTCGTATGGCAGTACTACCGCAACAGACTGCAGCGAAAATATTTCGACGACAAAATCAGCTTCTTTGTCAATACCGCCCACGACATCCGCACGCCCTTGAGCCTCATTCTGGCACCGCTCGACGACATTGCCCAAGACCCCCAGCTGAGCAACCATAGCCGTGAGTACCTGGATATTGCACGCAGCAATGGCAACAAGCTGCTCAACATGGTGAAACAGCTTCTCGACTTCCAGAAATCTGACCAAAAAGACACTGTGCTCACCCTGCATGAGTTCCCGCTGAGCCAACTCCTCCACCATCAGGTGGAACGGTTCAGACTTCTGGCTGCGCAAAAAGGCATCAGCCTGAACATTCTCGACATTCCCGATGGCCTCTCGGTGTGGCTTGATGCCGACATGGGCGACAAGATTTTCGACAACATCCTGTCCAATGCCGTGAAATACACACCCGAGGGGGGCAAGGTCACGGTGGAGGCATGGGCCGACGACCGCCATGTCCACATCAGAGTCACCGACACCGGCATCGGCATTCCCCGTCGGGCACAGAAACACATCTTCCAGAACTTCTACCGTGCCGACAATGCCGTCAACCTGCAGGAGACCGGCAGCGGTCTTGGACTGATGCTCACCCGCAGGCTGATACAACTTCACGACGGGCACCTCACCTTCAAGAGCGCTGAAGGCAGGGGCACATCGTTTGTCATCAGCCTGCGCAGGCATAAGCCATCGGGAGTCACCACCGAAGGAACCCCCACGTCTGCGATGCAGCCCACCACCCCGCCTCACCTGCCCGTGACAACCAACAACCACCCCTCGAGCATCGACGAGAGCAAGGATACGATACTCTTTGTAGACGATAACGACGAGTTACGCTATTACATCCGGACATCTTTCAGCGACCAATACAATGTTGTCGATGTGGCGGGAGGCACCGAGGCCCTCGACTATCTGAAGGACGGGCTCTGCGACATCATGATTTCCGATGTGATGATGCCCGGCATGCAGGGTGACGAACTCTGCCGCCGTGTCAAGGATGATGCGGAACTGGCATGGCTCCCCGTCATCCTGCTGACCGCCAAATCGGGTCGCGACTTCATGATAAGCGGCTTGGAGCAAGGTGCCGACGACTATATCACCAAGCCATTCGACCCTGCTATTCTTCGCGTCAAGATTGACAGTCTGCTACAAAACCGCCGCCGTCTGAGCCAATATTATCTTAGCCAATCGATCAAGCTGGCACAGAGTGAGCCTCACGGGGACGCGATGCCCATACCCGGGAAACCGGAGACACAGGAGACACAGCCGGAGGTCAACGCCGCCGACCGCGATTTTGTGGACCGCGTCACCCAAACGGTGCTTGCCCATCTGTCTGACAGCGATTTCGGCATCGACGAGCTATGCCGCGAGATGGCTATGAGCCGCACACTGTTCTATGGTCGTCTGAAATCGCTCACGGCCCAAGCACCGCAGGATTTTATCAGAATCATACGGTTGGAACGTGCCGCCACACTCATCCGTCAGGGCAAGCCTGTCACCGAAGTGGCCATGTCTGTGGGCTTTGTCAATGCGAAGCATTTCAGCACGGTCTTCAAGAAGCATTTCGGCATGCCTCCCAGCAAGTTCAGATGACGGAGCAACTGGCTGCACGACAAGTCTGACGAATGCCGCATGCAGCCGATGCCCGTCCGCTCCCAAAATACAGATGCAGATGCTGTCCATTTCTGATTTTTGTCACGAATATTCTGAATAAACCAGCCCATCTGGTTTTCACATTATAGAAATGGGATCCCTCCATCTACCCTTGAAATCCGACAAAAAAGAACCTTACAACCTTATTGTTCTACGATAGGGCAGTAATCGCCATGCCTTTACTATCTTATCGCGATGCGATTACTATCCTTTCGTGACGCGATTATTATCCCATCATGATGCAAAGAATTGGCTTTTTTCCTCCCTCAACTCCCTGTTTCCATCGCAATGGGGTGCTGATTGCCGCGCCTGAAAATGTCATAAAAACGCAACATGCTGACAAACAGCATGTTGCACATGATTCATTTTTCGCGTATTCAAGACCTCGGTTTTATTTTTACAAAATACGCGAAGCACAGAAGAGATGTTGTCAAACTCTTTCATGGCCTTTGACCATTATCCCACAGAAGCTAAAAACATCATGAGGCGATGGCGAAAACAGGGTCGGCAGATCGAGAAACACTGCAAACACACAAGCATTTGGATAGAACAGAAACCTTTTCTGTCAGTATCAAAACCCCAGTTTCAAACCAAGCATCTATCTTTGCACGACAGTTACTGAACCTAAAATCAACAGGGTAAAAGACCTGAACATCTGACACAAATCCACCAGAGAAAATGGGAAAACAGCGATCACCTCACAACCATTTATCTCGCTACGTGTATTTTTTACCGTTCCCTATCTATCGGCATTGGCCACGCCCAACTATGGACGATGCGCAAGCAGGGACTATTCGGTGGGAAGGAATGTATTTGGGCGATACAGCATCGGCCGTGAAAATCCATATACGTAACAATAGTGCAATGGAAAGAAATATATTAAATAACAACCTAAATGCTTATATGAATATGACGTATTTCAGAATCATGGGGCTGCTCTGTGCCGGAGCATTGACATGGACGACAGGCACCCAGCAAGCATCTGCCAGTGTTCCTGTCATGAAAGTAAATCAGCAGATACAGCGTCTGACGGGCGTTGTCACCGACGGTAGCGACCCCATCATCGGTGCCAGCGTGTCGGTGAAAGGCCAGGGTGCCGGCACCGTGACCGACATGGACGGCAGGTTTACGCTCGATGTGGCCCCGGGAATAGAACTCACCATCAGCTACATCGGCTTCCAGCCACAGACCGTGAGAGCAGCCCGCAACATGAAAGTGGTGCTGACAGAAGACAACAAGAACCTCGACGAGGTGGTGGTGACAGCCTTAGGCATCAAACGCGAGCGCAAGGCCCTGGGCTATGGCGTGGGCGAGGTGAGAGGCGAAGAGCTGCAAAAAGCCAAGGAAACCAATGTCATCAACTCGCTGGCCGGCAAGATTCCCGGACTGGTAGTGAGCCAGACGGCAGGAGGGGCATCAGGATCGACACGTGTCATCCTGCGAGGCAGCACGGAGATGACCGGCAACAACCAGCCGCTCTATGTCATCGACGGCGTGCCCCTGGACAACACCAACTATGGCAGTGCAGGCACCTATGGAGGCTTCGACCTCGGCGACGGCATCTCGGGCATCAATCCTGATGACATCGAGTCGATGTCGGTGCTCAAGGGTCCGGCTGCCTCGGCACTCTATGGCAGCCGCGCCTCTCACGGCGTGATACTCATCACCACCAAGAAAGCCAACAAGAGCAAGGTGAGCGTGGAATACAACGGAACCCTGACCATCGATACCCAACTGGCCAAATGGAACGACATCCAGCAGGTCTATGGCATGGGAAGCAATGGCACCTACAGCATCGATGCCGTCTCAAACACCAACAAAAGCTGGGGCCCGAAGGCCGACGGCACCAACATGCTGCACTATTTCGACGGCGTGGAACGGCCCTATCTCATCATCCCCGACAACACCTCTGATTTTTTCCGTACCGGACTCACAGCCACCAACTCGGCCATTGTGGGTATGACCAGCGGCAAGACGGGAGTGAGACTGACCTATACCGACATGCGAAACCAGGACATCGTGCCCCAGACCCACATGAGCCGCAACATCTTCAATCTGCGACTCAACACGTCGGTGGACAAGGTAGACTTTGACCTAAGCGGCAACTATACGCGCGAGGACGTGAAAAACCGACCTGCGCTGGGCGACAGCAAGTCGAACATCGGCAAAAACCTCATGACCCTCGCCACCACCTACAACCAGAACTGGCTACGTACCTATCAGGATGCCGAGGGCAACTATTCCAACTGGAACGGTATGGACCCCTACAACGTGAACCCCTATTGGGACATCTACAAGAATTATAACCTCTCGGGCAAAGACCAGTTCAGACTCACGGGAAAGGTCATCTGGAACCTCGACAAGCACCTGAAGCTGCAGGGAACGGCCGGTACCGACATCAACAACTTCTGGTTTGAGGACTACAAGGCACCGTCCACGCCGGGCTTTGAGTCGGGAAGGCTGCAGCACAGCACATTCAGAAACCGGATATACAACTTCGAGGTTCTGGCCCTCTACAACAATTCGTGGGGCGACTTCGACCTCAACGGCACCCTCGGCGGCAATGTGTTCAGGGTGGACAACAAGACCACGATAGCCACTGCACAGGATATGAAAGACCGCGATGTGGTGGCGTTGGAGAGTTTCAACGAGATGAACGAGGAACCGAGCAGCTACCGCAAGCAGATCAATTCGATATATGGCGCAGTGAATATCGGATGGCGCCATCTGCTCTATCTGGATGCCACGCTGCGCGGCGACCAAAGCTCCACACTGCCAGTGACAAACAATGTTTATGTCTATCCCTCGTTCTCGGGTAGCTTCGTATTCTCCGAACTGCTCAAACTTGGCAAGGCTCTGCCATACGGCAAGCTACGCATGTCGTGGGCACAGGTAGGAAGCGACACCGATCCCTACCAGCTGGGACTGGTCTACAAGGAGTCGATGTTTACCTATCCCGACCATGTCATTGGATATATCAACAACTCGACAATACCCAACAAGAACCTGAAGCCCACGAAGACCAACTCGTTTGAAATCGGACTGGAAACTAAATTCCTGAACAACAGGATGGGACTCGACGTGACTTACTATAGCCAGAGGAGCAAAAACCAGATTATGGGTATGGCCTCCTCGTGGGCCACGGGATACACCTACCGCCTCATCAATGCAGGAGAGATAGACAACAGCGGTATAGAAGTGGCACTCAACACACGGCCGATACAGACCAAGGATTTCTCCTGGGACGTGAATCTGAACTTCGCCAAGAACAGCAACAAGGTCAGGAAACTGGTCGACGGCATGGATATGTTTGAGCTGGAGCGCGCCTCCTGGCTTGATGTGCAGGTGGCCGCCAAGGTCGGAGAGAACTTCGGCTCTATCATGGGTCCAGACTTCAAGCGCAACGATGCCGGACAGATACTCATCGACCCAGCCACGGGTCTGCCCCAATATGACAAGACCAACCATGTGTTAGGCAATGCCTCATGGGACTGGACCGGTGGTCTGACCACCACGTTCACCTATCGCAACCTGTCGCTATCGGCTATTTTCGACACCAAAGTGGGTGCCGACCTCTACAGCATGTCAGCCCGTTCATCGTTCGAGTCGGGCAAGGCCAAGGAGACTTTGGAGGGCCGCGAAGCCTGGTATGAGTCGGAAGAGGCCCGTATGGCCGCAGGGATAGCCAAGGGAGCTGCCAACTGGAAACCCACAGGCGGATTTGTCGCACCCGGAGTCATCGACAATGGAGACGGCACTTATCGGCCCAACGACATCGTCATCAATCCCGAGGACTACTGGATGAATGTCTCGCGCAATGCCCCTGCCATGTTTATCTATGACAATTCCTACGTGAAATGCCGTGAGATTACCTTGTCGTACACCGTTCCCCAGAGGTGGCTGAAGAGCATGGTGAAGGCCATGACTGTGTCTATGGTGGCGAGAAATCCATTTATCGTGTGGAAAAACATTCCCAACATTGACCCAGACTCCAACTACAACAACACCACAGGTATGGGTCTGGAGTATGGCTCACTGCCCTCGCGCAAGAGTTATGGAGTCAATGTCAACATCAAGTTCTAACCGAATATATCATCATTAAAAGGATTGCAATTTATGAAAAGACATCATATATATATGGCCGGACTCCTGGTAGCTGCCTCTTCACTGCTGGGATCGTGTAGCGATGACTACATGTCCGACCTGAACACCGACCCCACCAAGGCATCCACCATCGACCCCAATGCCCAGCTTACTACCGCCGAGCTGCAGACCTACGGCGACCTGGGCATGGTGGAGATATACCGCAACTACTTCTATGCGTTCTCCCAGCAGCTCATGGGGAGCTGGAACACCACCAACTACGGCGGTCGCCACACCATCGACAACAATGAGATGGCACGCCTGTGGACCTCCTTATACCCCAATGCCATCAAGAATGTGGTCGACGCCAAAGACCGGACAGACGGCGATGCCGCCCTGCAGAACATCAACGCGGCACTCCGTGTGTATCGCGTCTACCTGCTCTCAATCATCACCGACACCTATGGCGACGCACCCTATCGGGACGCTGGCGAAGGATACAACAAGGGCATCACCACTCCCCGCTACGACACACAACAGGAAATCTATACCGACTTCTTCACGCAGCTGGACTCGGCGGCGAACCAATTCAGTGCCTCGGGCGACAAAATCACGGGAGATGTCATCTACAACGGCGACATCATGAAGTGGAAGAAGCTCGCCAACTCGCTGCGGCTGCGCTATGCCATGCGCATCAGCGATGTCGATCCGGACAAGGCACGGCAGGAGTTTGAGAAGGCACTGAAGGCCGACGGCGGAGTGATCGCCGACGCTTCCGACAATGCCCTCATCAAATATATGGCAATAGCATTCAGCTTTGGTGCAGAGAGCTACACCGATTACCGTGGCAACGCGCTTTCCAAACTGCTCTTTGGAAATGACCCGGCCAACAACCCGAGCTACATCTGCTCCACGCTGTTCAATCGGCTCAGGGACACCCACGACCCGCGCACCTTCATCATCACCCGCTGCTACTACGACGGACTGATGAGCGCCACCAGCCCAGACAACCGGGTGGACCTCACCGATGAGATGCTGTCAAAGAATATTGCATTTGCTCCGCGCGACCCGGGAGCATTCTCCTGGGAGCCGTGGCCAACGGGATACACCAGCGATATCCTCACGGAGATGGCAAAAACCAATACGGCCGTGACCGCTGCGGTGGCCAGAGAGGTGGAGCCAAAGCTCGCCAACGAATTCCTGCGAGGCGACAATCCCGGCGTAGTGATGACCTCTGCCGAGGTGAAATTCCTACTCGCCGAGGCCAAGTTGAAAGGCTGGAACGTTGACGGGACGGTAGCCGACCTCTATCAAAAAGGTGTCCGCGAGGCCATGGATTTCCTCAGCGACAGCTATGGTTGCACCCGGATTTCCGATGCAGACTTTACGAGCTACATGGCCGCCAACGGAATAGGACACACCAATGAGCAGGCCAAGGAAGCCATAAACACGCAAGCCTGGATCCTCCACTTCACCAATCCGGCTGAATGCTGGGCCAATGTGCGACGGTCTGGGTACCCCCGCATGAAGTCGCCGGCAGACTATGGCTTTGCCCAATTCGTCACCGGAGGAACAGAAATACCTGTCCGTCTGTGTTATCCCATTTTGGAATCATCCTACAACAAATCCGGCTATGACGAGGCACTGCAGCGCATGGGCGGCTCCGACGACTGGCATACGCATGTGTGGTGGGACGTGAAGTAGGACGGATGGAACTGTAAAATTATTCGCAAAACCCAATAGAATTGATGAACATGAAGAAGATATATAATATGTTGTTGGCACTCGGCATGGTGTCGTTCAGCTTTCTCTCACTGACAAGCTGCAGCGAGGAGGAACCCTTTTCAACAGCAACCGAAGATGACTCGCCACGCATCCTCGATCCCATTTTCCAAGATAGGATCAATGGT
Organism: Prevotella sp.; assembly: GCA_016901395.1. Lineage (GTDB taxonomy): Bacteria > Bacteroidota > Bacteroidia > Bacteroidales > Bacteroidaceae > Prevotella. The sequence goes on from JAEAMQ010000035.1 coordinate 45,400, forward strand.
GAGCTACCCGTTGTGGCGAATATCAACCGCACAGATACGTTCGCGATGACACTGACCGTTACCCCCGCCGACTATACTACCGTGACATGGTATATCGACGGGCAGGAGGTGGCGACCGGAACGGAAATCAAGCGACTGCTTCCCGCAGGCAGTTATCCCATGAAAGTGGTGGCCTCCACAGCCGCAGGCAAGTCGACTTATCGTGAGGGCATCGTAAGAGTAAATCCCATCGACGGCGACCCCTGGTCTTCCGGCGTCGGTTTCGAGCGCATCGTGGCACCGGGAACACAAGCCGTAATCTATGGGGAAAACCTCAGCAAGGTAATAAGTCTGAGTATAGGAGAACACAACGTCACAGACATTCAATATGATGCCGGCACGGAAAGCCTGCGATATACCGTTCCCTCTGACATGACACCGGGCGATTACCGCCTCACTTTGATGGATAGCGAAGGCCATTCTTATGGTGCCGATAAGGTGAAAGTGACTGACGAGGCCCTCGTCACGGCCGGTGCCTCTCGTGCCAACGCCAATGCGGCGTGGACCCTCAGCGGTGTCAACCTCGACCAGATAGCCTCGCTTTCCTTGGGAGGGCAGACCGTAACCACATTCATCAGTCTGTCGACTACGGAGATTACTGTCACTTGTCCCGCACTCTCCGACGGCAACTACACCCTCACAGGCAAGACCAAAGACGGTAAAGACGTGATTTTCTTTGTCAATGGCACCACTGCAGTAGAACAGACCGTGGCTGTCACTTCGGAGACAACACTGTGGGAAGGACACCACTATGTATCTTGGGATTTGCCCGACGAAAGTCCCAACAAGAAATTCGACCTGGTGGAAAAAGACCGTTTTGCCACCATCACTGCAGGCTCTACGTTGCGTATCTACTACTCGCTCAAGGCCGATGATGCCTATCATCAGATGCAAACCGTGACAGGATGGTGGACTTTACTTCCCGGAACAGATAAGCAAGACCTGATGTCGGATGGCGTACTTTCCCTTGTTCTCACCCAGCCCATGCTCGACCTGATACAGGCTCAGGATGGCTTCCTCGTGGTGGGACATGGCTATTACGTAGACCGAGTGAGCATTCAGTAATTTCATGGGGTAGCGGAGTGTTGCCCCACGACTCTTCTTCGAACCCTGCCAGAAAATCAACAAAATAAAAAATATGATGCAAACATTCAAGAAAAAGGTGGCGGCCATGATGGTCCTCACCTTATCCTCAGTATGCACTTACGCCGGAGAAACAGTTATCCCACATGATGCCAAACTGGAATTGCAAGTAGAGAAAACCCTCAACAGCCTGACGCTGGAACAGAAAATCGGACAGATGGTGGAGTTGGTGGTCGACCTTTTCGGTGGAAACGACAAGAACGGCATATTTCAAATCGATGAGAAAAAGGCCGACTCGCTCCTCTCACATTATAAGATCGGATCTATCCTCAATGCTCCCAATACCGTGGCCCCTACCGCCGCACAGTGGGAAAGCTACATAGGCACCATCCAGCGCCTGTCGATGAAACGCATCGGCATACCCTGTATCTATGGCCTCGACCAGAACCACGGCTCCACATATACACAGGGTGGCACCCTCTTTCCGCAGAATATCAACATTGCTGCTACCTTCAACCGTGACATCGCACGCCGTTCGGCCGAGGCCACGGCCTACGAGACGCGTGCCGTGAGCGTGCCTTGGACCTATAGCCCGACGGTGGATCTCGGTCGCGATGCGCGTTGGCCACGCGTCTGGGAGAATTTCGGCGAGGACAGCTATCTCAATGCAGAGATGGGCAAGGCAATGGTCAGAGGCTTTCAGGGAGACGACCCCAACCACATAGACCAGTACCACATCGCCGCCACCATGAAGCACTACCTGGGCTACAGCGTGCCCTGGACAGGCAAAGACCGCACTCCGGCGTATATCTCTCCCGCCGACCTAAGGGGCAAATTCTTCGCTCCTTTTCTGGAGGGGTTGCGCAGCGGTGCTCTTTCGGTGATGGTCAACTCGGCCTCTGTCAACGGCATGCCCGTGCATGCCAACCGCGAACTGCTCACCACCTGGCTGAAAGAGGATACCGGATGGGACGGCGTGCTGGTCACAGACTGGGCCGACGTGAACAACCTCTGGCAACGCGAAATGGTGGCCAAGGACAAGAAAGATGCCCTGCGCATAGCTATCAATGCCGGCATCGACATGGTGATGGAGCCTTACAGCCCTGATGCCTGTGACCTATTGAAACAACTTGTGGACGAGGGAAAGATTTCAATGAGCCGCATCGACGATGCCGTGCGCCGTGTGTTACGTATGAAATACCGCCTCGGCCTGTTTGAAAAACCCACCCAGAAGCTCAGGAACTATCCCAAATTCGGGGGTAGGGAGTTTGCCCAGCTGGCACTGGAAGGGGCTGCCGAGAGCATGGTGCTGCTGAAAAATGAGGGCAACCTGCTGCCACTCACACCCGGAAAGCGCATCCTCCTCACCGGCCCCAATGCCAACCAGATGCGTTGTCTCGACGGCGGATGGAGCTACACATGGCAAGGGCATCTGGCCGACCAGTTTGCCTCGCAGTATAACACCATCTACGAGGCAATGTGCAATCAGTATGGCAAGGACCATGTGGTGCTGAGCCAAGGGGTCACCTACAACGAGAAAGGAAAATACTGGGAGGAGAACCAGCCCGACATCGCCAGTGCGGTGAAGGCCGCCGAGGGTGTGGACATCATCGTGGCATGTATTGGCGAGAACTCTTATACCGAGACGCCCGGCAATCTGACCGACCTCACGCTGAGCGAAAACCAGCGCCGACTGGTTAAGGCTCTGGCCCAGACAGGCAAGCCCATCGTGCTTGTCCTGAACGAAGGACGCCCACGGATCATCGCAGATATCGTGCCATTGGCACAAGCGGTAATCCACACTTTGGTCCCTGGCAATTATGGTGGCGATGCCCTGGCAAGTCTGATAGCCGGCGAACGCAACTTCTCCGGACGCCTGCCCTACACCTATCCCAGCGAGATCAACTCGCTCACCAATTATGATTTCAAGAAGAGCGAAGAAGTGGGAACCATGGAAGGAGCCTACGACTACAATGCAAAGGTCACCCAGCAATGGGGCTTTGGTACCGGATTGAGCTACACTTCTTTTGAGTACGGCAACCTACGTGTGGATAAATCCCATTTCACCCATGCCGACCGACTCAACGTGAGCGTTGATGTGACCAACACAGGAAGCAGGGCCGGCAAGGAAAGCGTGTTGCTCTACAGCAGTGATCTCATCGCCACGATGACACCCGACGGCCGACGGCTGAGGGCCTTCGACAAAATTGAGCTACAGCCCGGGGAGAGCAAGACTGTCAACCTTCAGCTCCCGGCAAGCGACCTTGCCTTTGTAGGGTACGATGGGAAATGGGTGATAGAAGAAGGAGTGTTTAAACTGATGGTGGGCGACCAGACCATTGATGTATTCTGCACGGATACCTATCAGTGGGAAAAAACCAATAAATAATGAACATACTACCTCTATTATTTTGCAATATATCCATAAGGGGAACTGTGATTGCTCACTGTTCCCTTTTACTTTTTAACAATCTCCCTTTGAATGGACAATTCATGTCATAAGTAATGAAAACAGCACGGAGACAGCGAGAACGAATGGAGACCAATGCTGTGAAAATCTCTTCCGCCCGTTTCCTCACAGCATCAGGCCATGAGATAATACCCCATTCCCACAACTGTATCTACCCCAAAGAAAAACATATTACGGGCAGTCTCGCCGAGTACACGGTTCAGTTCCTTGCCACCCCCGATGCGTTTCATGTGGCGGTAGGTGGCGACGTGCATGCTGAGATAATGCGTGACGAGGAGAGCCACAGGCAGATAGTGCTCACTGAAAAAAAAGACAAAGCTCAACCCCACGGCCAGCACACCTGCCCAAAGATAGAGGCGGCGGCCCCACACAGGCCCCACACGCACGATAAGCGTGCGTTTGCCGTCGCGCCGGTCGTTGTCGATGTCGCGGTAATTGTTGACCAAGAGCAGCGTGTCGATGACCAGTCCACACGCCAGGGACACCACAAATACCTCCCACGTGACGGTTCTCGCTTCGGCGGGGAGGCTCAGATAATAGGTGAGGCAGACGGGCACGATGCCAAAAAACACCAGCACGAGCACGTCGCCCAGTCCGAGATAGGACAGGCGGGTGGTATAGAGAAAGCAGAACAGCACGCACACGGCACCCACAACGACCATCGGCCAACCGCCGATAAACGCCAGCGGCAGTCCCACAACGCACGCCAGAGCCGTGGTGAAGAGCAGTCCCCACTGCATGGCACGGGGCGTAATCCACCCCATCGAGCACGCGCGTTTGGGCCCGAGGCGGGTCTCCGCATCGTCGTTGCCACGCTGGAAATCAAAATAATCGTTCACGAAATTGGCGTCGATCTGCATGATAAACGCAAAGAGGAAACAGAGCACGCAGGGCAGCCACGCCATGCGGCCATCGCTGTCGACCGCTGCCAGCACCGCACCGATCATCACAGGCACCGCGGCTCCGGCAAGTGTCTTGGGCCGGGCAGCCAGCAGCCACGCCCACCACGAATTGGTTTTAACAAGACTTTCATCCATAATCACTTGCAAAAATAAACATTATTTACTATATTTGCAAGGATAAATCACGAATAAACAGACCCCAACATGGAAGTTAGTCTCGACTTAATGTCATTCATCGAAACATCAATTCTCCCTAAATACAACAACTTTGGAAGGTCCCACGGACTGAACCATGTGCAGCGTGTCATCGCTAATTCATTAGTGCTCTCACGACAGTTAGGCACCGACATCAACATGGTCTATGCCATCGCTGCCTACCACGATCTCGGCATGAGCGGGCCACGTGCCATCCATCACATCACGAGTGGCAAGATTCTCGTGGCCGATCAGCGACTGAGGAAATGGTTTTCGCCCGAACAGATCAAGATTATGAAGGAGGCCGTGGAGGACCATCGGGCCTCGGCGGCCCACGAACCGCGTAGCATCTACGGCAAGATCGTGGCCGAGGCCGACCGCGACCTGCAACCCGACGTGGTGTTCTCGCGTGCCATCGAGTATGGTGTGGAGCACTATCCCGAACTCGACCGCGAGGGCCAATGGGCGCGCTTTGCCCAGCACATGGAGGAGAAATACAGTACCAACGGCTACATCAAGCTCTGGATTCCCAACTCCCCCAACGAGAAATATATCAAGACCGTGCGTGAGATCATTGCCGACGCTCCCCGCCTCCGCACCGTCTTCGACGAAATCTATCCCCGCGTCCTCGAGGAAAAGGAAAATAATGAGGAGATGAGAAGTTAAGAAGTTAAAGAAGTTAAAGGAGTTAAAGAAGTTAAAGAAGTTAAGACAAATGTCTGTCTGATGCTCCAACGGTAAACAAACTAATGTCTTAACTTCCTAACTTCATTACTTCTTAACTTCTCCCCCATCACCCCCCAAGCTATTGTCTTAACTCCTTAACTCCATAACTTCTTAACTCCCCCAATCACCCCCCCAAGCTATTGTCTTAACTTCTTAACTTCATAACTTCTTAACTCCCCCAAACAACATTTGTCTTAACTCCCCAACTCCCCACAATCATGCTCACAACCATCGTTTTCGATTTCGGCGGCGTGCTCGTCGAATACAATTTCCGCCGGTTTTTCTCCCACATCTTAGGCTCGGAGGAGCAAGGCGAATTTTTCCTGAAGAATGTCTTTCCCGCGGAAGTCAATGCCGACATGGACCGCGGCGAACACGAACCACGCTACTTCATCGAACAGCAACAGCGACTCTGGCCCGACTATCGGCAGGCGCTGGACGTGTTTTTCACACGCTATACCGACATTTTCACCCGTGAGCCCGACGGCATGCGGCAGCTGATGATCGACCTCAAGGCCCGCGGCTACCGCCTCTTGGGACTTTCTAACTGGTCGTCGAAGGTCTACGAGGTGATGAAGAAGTTTGACATCTTCGAGCTTCTCGACGGCTACCTGCTGTCCAAAGATGTGCATCAGCTGAAACCCGAACCTGAGATATACCATAGTTTTCTGAGAAAGTTTAATGTGAAAGCAGAGGAATGTGTGTTTATCGATGACAAGCCCGAGAATATTGTCGGCGCATACCGCATAGGCATGTATGGCATCACGTTCCGCTCCACAGCCCAACTCGTGCACGAACTGGAGCCATTGTTGCTGCCCTACACCTTCACCCCGGCGCAGCCGCAGGACGAGGAGGCGATATGGTCTATCGTGCATCGTGCGGCAATGGACATGGTGTCGCGTGGCCGCCATCAGTGGGACGACAACTATCCGCAGCGCGATTTCGTAGCCCGCGACATCCGTCAGGGCAACGGCTACGTGCTTCGGCTGGACGGAAACATCGTGGGCTACACCGCCGTGACGTTTGACGGCGAGCCGTCTTACAACCAGCTCGACGGACAATGGCTCACCTCCGGTCCCTACGCCACCATCCATCGCACCGCCATCGATCTCGCTCATCGCGGGCGCGGACTATCGCGGCTGCTGTTCATCGAGGCCGAACGCCTGAGCCGTCAGCACCGCATGCCCAGCGTAAGGATAGACACCAACTATGACAATGTGGAGATGTTACACCTCGTCGATAGCCTTGGCTACAAGCGTTGCGGGCTCTGCTACTATGACCATGGGGACGAAAAGGTGGAGCGCATCGCCTTCGAGAAAGTACTCTAAGCATGCTGAATGTCCGGAACAGGCATCGATACAGCTGACAACTTCTGATGAGATGCCATACACCCCTACTCTGGAAATTGTCCCATTCGTTAGCGTGATATGATGCCAGACTCTTAATGGCATTTCAGTAATTTCACTACGACAAGGCACAGACCATTTGAATTACCCCACACTCAGCGGAGCCTTGATGACGGGGTCGGAATGATAGTTTTCGATGATGAAATCGTCATATTGGAAATCGTCGATGCTGCTGATTTGTCGGGCAAAGCGTAGCGTGGGCAGGGTGTCGCTGCCTTGGCGCGACAGTTGTTCGTGGACGGCAGCAGCATGATTTTCATAGAGATGCACGTCACCGCCCACCCAAATCAGTTCGCCAACATCAAGCTGGCAGACCTCGGCAATCATGTGGGTGAGCAAGGCGGCGGAAGCGATGTTATAAACCGTGCCGAGGAAATAATCCTGCGAGCGGCACTCCACCATGCAACTCAGCGCGCCGTCGTTGACATAAAACTGATACAGGATGTGGCAGGGATACAGCGCCGCGCTGCCCGCCGTGGCAGGATTGTAGCAGGTGAGCAGTATTCTGCGCGACTGCGGGTCCTGGCGTATGGTCTGAATGACGTAATCTATCTGGTCGAACGTGCCGTCGAAGTTGCGCCAGTTCTTGCCGTACATCTCGCCCAAGTCGCCAAAACGATAGGTATCGCCCGACGGGGATTCGCTGCCTGAAGACTTCAGATACAGCGTTTTCCGGTCCAAAACCGCCTGTACGAAATCTTCTTTGGACAGTATCTCGATGGGCTGTCCGGCGATGTCCGTTTCATCATGGTGGCCCACAATCTCACGATAATACCGATAAGCGTCGTCGGTCCAGATATTCACCTGATGCTCTACGAGGTATTTGATATTGGTGCTGCCGCTGATAAACCACAGCAACTCATGGATGATACCTTTGGTAAACACCTTCTTTGTCGTGAGCAGAGGGAAACCTTCCTTGAGGTTAAAGCGCATCTGTCGGCCAAACACCGACCTCACCCTGCCGCTCCGCGTGTCCTTCCGTGCCCCGTTTTCCCATATTTCCCTCATCAAATCGAGGTATTGCCTATCTGTATTATTCATTTCTTTAAAAGATTTGTTCGTTTATTTCATCATCCAAAAAATGCGTTTCCGTCATATTCATCACTTGGAGGAGATAGCTCCTGCATGGCAAAAACATATCTGCAAATATGGCACATAAAATCGAGAAATAAACAAACATTAATAAAAGATAATGAAATTTTAATTTTATTTGTCTTCTGTAAGGCTGGATGACCATTGGGGTTATCATCTGGTTCAAGCAGAATCTGATGGCGAAGAGACTCGTTGTGCAGCAGGGCAGAAAGGACCAGCGAGCATTAAAGACTTTTTCACTATTTTTAGGTATTGCACAGCGAGAAGAATGTCCATACCTTTGCAAGCGATTTAAGGTAAAGGCAACGGATAAGCGAGAAACAGTCATTGCTCATAACTTCCCCGCGAAGCGCTGAGCCCGACGTATAACTACTCCTTATGGTACCACAATTATTACCTCTTTTAAGGCAATAAGAGCGATATGAAAAGGAACATCAACATACGGATGGGCTGGCTGCTTTTGTGTGTCGTAGTGGCTTGTTCGGCTTATTCACAAAACGATTCCACAAAACTAAAAAGAACCATCGGCCTCGGCGAAGTTGTCGTCAGGGGCAATCAAGTGAGCCGCATCAACAACTCGGCATTCAACGCCATAGCTGTTGACACACGCAAATTGCGTAACACCAATCTTGACCTTGCCCACATTCTTGACCGCATTCCGGGTGTAAAGGTGAGGGAAGATGGCGGGCTGGGGTCACAGGCCAGCATCAATCTAAACGGTTTTACAGGCAAGCATGTCAAACTTTTTATCGACGGTGTGCCGATGGACGGATCGTCGTCGAGCTTCGGCATCAACAACATCCCTGTCTCCCTGGCAAGCCGAATAGAGGTTTACAAGGGCGTGGTGCCCGTACAATTCGGCGGTGACGCACTGGGTGGAGCCATCAATATTGTTACCGACCACTCGCCTCACACGTATGTCGACGCCTCTTACAGCTACGGTTCATTCAACACCCATCGCAGCAATCTGTCGTTCGGAAGCAGAAGCAAAGGCGACTTTGTGTTCCGCCTCAATGCCTATCAGAACTATTCGGACAACAACTATAAGGTGAAAACCCAGTGGATAGACCTCGCCACACAAGCAGTGAGCAACGAGGAGGGATGGTTCAAACGCTTTCATGACCGCTACCACAACGAAGCCGTGGTGGCACAGATAGGCTTGGTCGACAAGCTGTGGGCCGACAAGCTCATCCTGGGGCTCACCTACAGCCACGAATATGCACAGATACAGACAGCCAATCTGATGAAAATCGTATTCGGCGGCAAGTATCGCACGGCTCATGGATGGACTCCCAATCTACTCTATGAGAAGAGAAATCTGATGATCCAAGGACTCAACCTGCGCTTCTCTGCACGCTACGACATGGTGACGACCAACAACGTAGATACGCTTAGCCGCACATACAGTTGGACGGGCGAGTATAAGGAGAATGCTTATCAGGGCGAAGGCATGCCCACATTGGCAGAGTATCGTGGCACCACTCTTGCCACCGTGCTCAACATGAACTATCAGATAGCCGGACACCACTACTTCACGCTCAACGATACATACACGAATTATCACCGCAAGACTACCAACTCGGCAGCCAATGCTGTGCAGAGCACGGCTGCAACCTTCATGCGCAGGGTGAACATCAAGAAAATCACGGGGGCAAGTTATCAATATACGTCCGACAACAAATGGAACGTCACCATCTTCGCCAAATATTATGGTTCGCATGTAAAAGGTCCGGTGAATGTCTCGCAGAGCGGCAGGGCGGAGTATGAAGAGCACCAACGCTCCACCCAGGCACTGGGCTACGGCATGGCAGGCACCTACTTCTTCCTGGGACACGACCTCCAACTGAAACTCTCCTATGAGAAGACCTACCGGCTGCCCACAGACCTTGAGCTCTTCGGAGACGGCGATTACGAAGAGGGCGATGCCACACTGAAACCCGAGAAAAGCCACAACGCCAACCTCAACATCGGTTGGCAGCACACCTACGACGACAGACACACTGTCGCGATAGACGCAGGCTTCAACTATCGCTGCACCGAAGACTATATCATCCGCACCATCGGACAGAAAGGTGTGGCAGTGAGCAGTAACCATGGAAAGGTGAGAGGAGTCGGCATGGACCTTTCCGCACATTATTATTATAAGAGCGTGATCTCCATCGGAGGCAACTTTTCCTTGCAGGACATTCGTGACCGAGAACGCCTCAACTCCAACGGGGCAGAATCGGTGACTTACAACAATCGTGTCCCCAACCTTCCCTACGCATTCGGCGATGCAGACGCGGCTTACACGTTCAACCGCGTGTTGGGCAGGTTCAACCGGCTCACAGTGGGCTATCATCTGCGCCATGTTCACAAGTTCTTCCGCTCATGGGAAGGCGAAGGTGCAAAACTATATGTTCCCAATCAGTTGAGCCACGACATCATCATGACCTACGCCATCGCCAACGGACGCTACAACATTTCAATAGAGGCCAACAATTTCACCAATTCCTTGCTTTACGACAATTACAGTCTGCAAAAACCGGGGCGCAATTTCAGCGTAAAGTTCAGATATGTATTCTTTAAAACAGGTCAAACCAAATAATCAATCTATGTATGAATAAAATGAGATTATCACGAACAACAGCCATGGCGTGGACCATGTTCATTGCATTTGGCGCACTATCCACAGGTTGCAGCAGTGACGAAAGCACCGTGGGATCGGAGCCCACAGACAACACATCGACTACGACCAACGGCGTGCAGAACGGGCGAGGACCGTATCTCATCGCCGTGAAGTCAGACAACGGTACCGAGTATATCATGCAGTCGACAAGTATCACGGATGCAGACCTCAACATCAAAGACAACATCATGGAACTTCCTCAGACCGAATATACATGGGGATTTACAGGAAACACCGCCATAGGCATGGTCTATCAGCAGCAGTTTGCAGGCTTGGGCTATGGATTGCGCTACACTAACGACAGCTCAGTGTTCGTCAAGCTCGGCGAGTTTCGTGTTGAAACACGCTTCTCGAGCTACGGTTTCTTCAACGGGCAGTTCATCACCAGCGTCGGCGGGCAGGTCTCTACCGACGGCACCCGCAATGACGGAGCGACCTTTACGTTTTGGAATATCTCTGAGGATGGCATCACCCTCGACCACACCACTACCATTTGGACGGAAGATATAACGGGAAACGGACAGCAGATTACCTTTTCTGGATTTGTAGACATGGGCGATGGAACGTTTCTCACAGCGATGGTCGAGAGCGATTTTCATCAGACCGGTACGGGAGACGGCTCCAGCGTGGGCGACGTGAAATATCCCGACAGCGTCTGGGTGGCACGCATGGACAAGAACCTGAATGTGCTGAAGATATATGGCGACGACCGGATAAGCTATGCTGCGGGGCAATATCGCTCACAGGTGCTCAACGAAATCTTCAAGGCCGACGACGGAACGGTGTATGTATTCTCCAATGCGTTCAACGCAAACACCTCTCGCAAAGCCGGTGCACTGCGCATCAATAAAGGTGCGGAAGACTTCGACAAGGACTATTACTTTGACATCCAGACTGCCGCCGACGGTTATAAGTTCCGCCGTGTGTGGCACATGACAGGTTCGACATTCCTTCTCGAAATCTACAACGACAAAGAAATCAACACCATGTCGGCAGGACATCAGTTTGCACTGGTAGACATGAGCAAGAAGACCTTTACATGGGTAAGCGGCCTACCTTCCAAAAATCTCATACGCTCGGGAGCAGAGACGGGGGGTGTCCCTATGTACGCAGACGGCAAGATATATCTTCCCATTACCGAATACGGTGCCGATGCCGCCATCTATTCCATCGATTCGGAAACGGGAACTGCCACAAAAGGCATCACCATCAAGGGTGTAACGGAAATCAGAACATTAGGTAAACTTAAATAAAAACAAGTAGAAATCATGGACAAAAAACACTTTAAAATGGCGCTTCTTGCGCTTGCAGCAGGCTCTGTGCTTGCCTCCTGCTCCGACGACGACAACACTTCTTCAGGCACATCCTCTACGACCGATCCGTCAGAAGTCAGCTTCATCATCACGTCGGGAGACCCTACAACCGATCTGACAGGCGGCGTTTACATGAAAATTTTCAACGATCTCACAACCGAGAAGACCAACCAAACCGTCTACGGAGACCTTACCGACGGAGTGAGAAGCTATGACAGTTTCACCCAGGTGACCTATAACAACCAGACCGGATGCTTCACCGGCTACATCTATGCTCGCGGAGCATCAGACCAAGGCATAGGTTCGATGAAGGCAGGCTTGCGCACTTACAGCATTTCCGACGGCAAGCTGCAGGAAGTGGGGTCGCCCGTTCTTGTAAGCGCGTTCGGCAACACGGGCACATTCGGCACCTATTCGTATGCCGCCCAGATTAGCCAGCCCTATGCAATGGTGGTCGATGCCAACGGCACAGGCAACAATATAGCCGTAGACTTGCCTCAGTATGCCATCGACGAAGTGAATCCCAACATTTCAAACATCGTTGACATGGGAGACGGGCAGGTAGCAATGGTACTCAATTACTCCAACCGCGACTCTGCCGCCGTTGCTTTCTGTGACTACAATCTCAACATCAAGAAAATCATTTATGATGGCCGCATCGGCGTGAGCGTCGGCGCACAGCGCAGTGTACGTTATACGCAAAGCAGTTCAGACGATGACGGCAACATCTATATCTTCAGTGGTTCGAGTACCGACGATGCCAAGGTGGGTGCCCTGCGCATAAAGAAAGGGACGACAGAGTTTGACACCAGCTATCAGTTCGACATTCTCTCTGCCTCAGGTGGTTATCGTTTCCGCAAGGCATTCCATATCAGCGACGACAAGTTCCTCCTCGAATTTTACAACAGCAAGACTGCCTATGGCAACATGGACGCATCGGGCAAGATGGCCATCGTCGACATGAGCGACAAGAGTCTTGTATGGGTGACAGGACTTCCCGACCCCACCTCTGTTTCTATCGGATGGGGAGATGGCTATGAAGGATCCTACTATTTGCCCATTGCAGCAGGGACGAGCTTCTCGGGCAGTGACACCACTGCCGATACCATCGTGCCCACCATTTTTCGCATCAACGCACAGACAGGTGTGGCCGAATCGTTTATGACCTTCGGCAGCGGAGACTTACTCAAGGCTATAACCATCATCAAAAAATAACGCACGGACCAATGAAAAAGAAAATCAAAACCCTATTGCTGGCTACCCTTGCAATGCTGGGCACCCAGGGTGTGCAAGCCCAGAGCAATGCGGAAGAAGCGGTACTCAGCAACATTATGACCCGTACCAGCATCCGCAAATACCAACAGAGACCTGTAGAAACCGACAAGCAAGAAAAACTTCTGCGTGCAGCAATGGCTTCGCCATCATCACGCAACATGCAGCCTTGGCACTTCGTGGTGCTCAACGACGAGCAAAACATCAGCCAGCTGGCAGCAGGATTACGCAACAACGAAATGATAAAAGGCGCTCCCCTTGCCATCATCGTATGTGGAGACACTACCCGGATGCAGTCGGGACAGGCGCGAGACTTCTGGATAGAGGATGTATCTGCCGCTTCGGAAAACATCCTTCTGGCAGCCCATGCCATGGGGCTTGGTGCCGTGTGGACGAGCGTCTACCCTGTGATGGGCAAGGTAAAAGGATTCACCCATGCTCTGAAGTTGCCTGGCAATCTCATACCCTTCAACTGTATTCTCATCGGCTATCCAGCAGAGCAACCCGAAGTACAGGACAAATGGGATACCCACAAAATAACCTATAACATCCCATAGATATCACCAAGCTCCTTGGTATCTAATTATTGCTGTGCGATAAAACTTCAACAGCATAAGAAACCTTGCGGGATTGCCTTTAAACAGACAATCCCGCAAATCCTTTTATGTTTTCAGAGCTTTACAGGACAGCAATACTGATTTGTTTATTAATTCGTGTAATTCGCGTAATTCGTAGTCCCATTATTGTTTTTCATTGTTTTCATCTGTGGTTAATAAAAGGAGTGGCAGGGATTTTCTTGGATGACCTTGCGGAGCAAGGATAAGCGATTTTCTGCGATAAGCATTTTCCACCGCGCCAGCCATAGAAAAAGATATTCTCCGGATATTCTGGGATGCCACGCAGTGGCGCGGAGGAAACTCTCTCGCAATAAACGCAATGAACGCAATTTTAATTTCTCGCAGATGGCGCTGATGGCGCAAATAGCTCGCGCGATGTTTGAAATTCCGCAGAGGTTACGCTGCTCGCTACACGATGGGTTGCCGCTTGTAGCCCCGTCCTGTTTTCGTTTTCATTTTCATGGTTTTCATCTGTGGTTGATAAAAGGTGTGGCAGGGATATTCTTGGATGACCTTGCGGAGCAAGGATAAGCGATTTTCTGCGATAAACATTTCCCACCGCGCCAGCCTAAATAGAAAAAGATATTCTCCGGATATTCTGAGATGCCACGCAGTGGCGCGGAGGAAACTCTCTCGCAATAAACGCAATGAACGCAATTTTAATTTCTCGCAGATGGCGCAAATAGCTCGCGCGGTGTTTGAAATTCCGCAGAGGTTACGCTGTTCGCTACACGATGGGCTGCCGCTTGTAGCCACCCACCCCGTGCATACACAAAAAAAGGTCTGGCAACTTAGCCGCGTCCTGTTATTGTTTTTCATTGTTCTCATCTGTGGTTAATACCAACTATCGGATAGTATCATCGTAAAGTAAAGACATAGTAACATAATAACATCTTTTACTACTACGAATTACACTAATTTCACGAATTCCGTCACTGTTTATTAATTCGTGTAATTCGTGCAATTCGTAGTCCCATTATTGTTTTTCATTGTTCTCATCTGTGGTTAATTCTTTACCACGCTCCTTATTCGTGTAATTCGCGTAATTCGTAGTCCCATTATTGTTTTCATTGTTTTCATCTGTGGTTAATAACGACTATTGGATAGTATCATAGTAAATCGTAGACATGGTAACATAACGTGAGTTCGACAAATTCAAATTACCCAAATTACGGTTTAGATTTAAAGCCTTATAAGTACACCTCGTCGGGATTTTCAGAGTATCTGATTTACAATGGGTTACGAACGCACGAACAATAACTATCGAATCGCAAGACGATTACTATCGAATCGTGAGGCGATAACTATCGAATCGCAAGACGATTAGGTACTTATTACCAAAACATTCCGATTCAACCAAAAATAGAACAGTCTTCACCCGGGAAAACTGTCAGCAGCGAGGCTACATCATTTTCTATGTGCCCCCTTTTCCTTTCATCCTTCAGGCGCATCTGAGAGAGGACACCGTTGGCCAATAACGCATTAAACACAAAACCATGAAATGGCGCTATTACCATGGAACAGTCACTGTTTCTCATCTAAGAATAATAGCTTTCCACTGACACTGATAGCTAAAAAAAAGCCATAGTCACTCTCTTAGAGAATGACTATGGCCACTATATGGGCTTGAAAAAGCCTGTTATCTTTAACTCATCCCCCACAAACCTCCGCCCTATTTTGATCGTAGTGGTGGGCAGTTCGTGCCGGATGGCAGCTCACTCCCCCGTAGGAGAGGACTGGAGAGAGGTATTACATCGCTGCGGCGTGTATCCAGTCGTAGACGTAGCTCATCACACCGAAGGCCACGATGCCGAGGGTGCAGATGGCGAGGGCCAACTTGGTGTTGACATGACTCTGGAAGGTGGGCAGCGGAGTCTCGTTGTGCTTGATATACATGGCCTTCACAATGAGAAGGTAGTAGTACAAGCTGATGACGGTGTTGACCAAGGCGATGAATACCACGGCATAGATGGTGGCACCGAGGGTGGTGCTGATCTGTGCGCCGTTGGCTGCCGCCATGAAAGCGAAGAACTTGGAGAACATACCGGCAAACGGCGGGATGCCACCGAGAGAGAACAACGCGATGGTCATGATGAACGACAGACGCGGGTTGGTCTGGTAGAATCCGTTGTAAGAATCCATGCGCACCGTGCCGCCGTTATGCTCCTCTACCGAGGCGATGATGGCGAAGACAGCAAGGTTGGCCACCACGTAGATGAGCACGTAGTAGGTCAGGGCGGTGATGCCCATAGCCGAATTACCCACCACAGCCAGCATGATGTAGCCGGCCTGAGAGATGGAGCTGAACGCCATAAATCGCTTGAGGTCCTGCTGATGGATGGCAAAGAGGTTGGCAATGGTGATGGAAAGCACAATGACAATCATCAGCATATACTGCCAGTATTCCACCATCGGGGCGAAAACCTTCATCAAGATGGAGCAGAGCGCAAAGGCTGCGGCACCCTTGGAAACCACGCTGAGGTATCCGGTGACCGTCGTGGGCGCTCCCTGATAGCTGTCGGCAGTCCAGAAATGGAACGGCACGAGAGAAATCTTGAAGCCCAGTCCGCTGAAGAAGAACACCATGCCAAGGATGGTGAACGGTGTGGCGGAGAGCTTCGGAACCATATCATCGAAGTAGAGTGTGCCGCACGCCGCATAGAGGAAGCTGATGCCATAGAGCATGATGCCGCTGGAGAATGTAGCGGTAAGGATGAACTTGGCACCGGCCTCGGCCGAGTGGTGACGGTATTTGTCGAAGGCCACGAGGCAAGCCATAGGAACAGAGGCCATCTCCAGACCGAGGAAGAACAGCAGGAAGTGGTTGGCACTCACCATCATGTTCATTCCCATGAGGGTGGCGATGACCAGTTCGTAGAACTCGCCCTCCTTGAAGTTGGTGTCCTCACGCTGCAGCCACTCGCGCGACTGGATGATGACGATGAGCGTACCGAAGGCCAGAATGGTCTTGATGACGCCCACGCTGGGATTGGTCATATACATTCCGCCGAAGGTCGTGGTGGGCTCCACGGGGAAAATGTTGATGAGGATATGGGCCAGGAACAGCACGCCTACAAGCGGGTTGAACCACTTGCGGGGACTGAACTCGCCCTCGCGGGGTGCCGTGAACAGGTCTGCAAGAAAGACAATGATCAGGATGGCCATGAGCGTGACCTCCGGAATCATGTGTAAAAACTGACTATAATCGATATTCATAATACATTTTTTTGAGGAGTTAAGGAGTGAAGAAGTGAAGGAGTTAAGACAAATGCTCAAGCCAACAGAGAGCAGAGTGTTGTCTTTTACTTCTCAGCGAAGCGATGACTTCTATAACTTCTTTAACTTCCAAAACTTCCGTTTACTTCTTTTAAAGACCTGCAATCGCTCCGGTAGACATGATGTGCTGCACCATCGGAGCCACGGCATCGTTGATAATGTTCTGTGCCCAGAGAGGGAATGTGCCGAGGCCAGCCACGCAGAAGATGAGTCCTGCCACGGCGATGCGCTCGTCCCAAGAGGCGTCAGAGAGTTTGTAATAGTTCTGATCGGGCACTTTCTGATAGAGAATCTTGCCCACCACGCGCAGGATGTAGACCGCGGTGATGACGATAGACGTACAGGCGATGATGGTGCAGGCACGGTGGAAGGTGTCGTTGACCATGAACGAACCCACGAAAATGTTCATCTCGGCCACGAAACCAGAGAACAACGGGAGTCCGAGGTTGGCCAAACCAGCCACCACATAGGCCACGGCCAGGAAGGGCATAATCTTCATCAGTCCGCCCAGTCGGCGCACGTCGCGCGTGCCGCAGCGGTGATAGATCATACCGATAACGGCAAAGAAGAGGGCCGTCATCAAACCGTGGGAGAGCATCTGAAGGATGGCACCGGTGCAAGCGGTCTGTGTCATCATGAGCAGGGCAAAGAGCACCATACCGCAGTGAGACACCGACGAATAGGCGTTGATATACTTCAGGTCGGTCTGCACACAGGCCGAGAGGGCACCGTAGACCACGGAGATGGTGGTGAGGATCAGGAATATCCATGCCAGCTCACGCGCGGCATCGGGCAGAAGGAACATCGCGATGCGGAAACAGCCGTAGCCTCCGAGTTTCATGAGCACACCGGCGTGGAGCATGGATACAGCCGTGGGGGCTGAGGCATGACCGTCGGGCGACCATGTGTGGAAGGGGAACAGCGCGCCAAGGATGCCGAAGCCGATGAAGATGAACGGGAAGAACACCTTCTGGATGGCCACAGGGATGGAGTGGCTCTGCGCAATGGCAAGCACGTCCATCGTATAGGTGCCACTGAACTGACCGTTGAAGAAGTAGATGCCGAGGATGCCGATGACGAGAAGGGCCGAGCCACCCATGAGCATCAGGGTGAGCTTCATGGCCGAATACTCCTTCGGGCCTGTGCCCCAGACACCGATGAGCAAGTACATCGGAATGAGGGCCACCTCGTAGAACATAAACATCGTGAAGAGGTCTTCACTGATGAAGAATCCGAACACACCCGTGGAGAGTAGCGTGAACCAAAGGAAATACTCCTTCTGCATGGGGTGCTGCTGCCACGAGGCGAATGTTCCGGTGAACACGATGATAGCTGACAGCAGGATCATCACGACGGCCACGCCGTCTACTCCGGTACGATAATAAATATGCAAGGGTTCAAACCAAGGGATGGCATCGCCGAAAAGGAAAGGCATCTGCTCGGCAGAGATGGTCTCGCGAGCACCGAGGAAGGCGAAGACCAGATAGACGGACAGGGCCAGCAGAGCCACCGAGCCCACGACCATCACACCGCGCACCTGACTGTCGTTGCGGGCAATCCAAAGGCCGAGCAACATCAGGACGGGAATAACAACGAATAATGTGAGAAAAGTCATTATCTTATCTTGTTCTTAGTTGATAATTCTGTGAGCTTAGAGACAAAGCAGTATCAGGGTGAGTGCTACGCTGCCCGTGAGGAACCACACGGCATACTGGCGCACGTCGCCGCTCTGCCAGGGTCGGATGGTCTCGCCGGCCTCCTGCGTGGCCCATGCCGAGAAGTTGAACATGCCGTCGATAACGTGGCGGTCGAACCAGGCGATGGGGATGGAGAAGCAGCCGAACACTACCTTATGGGTAAAGAACTGCCATGCGTCGTCGATGTAGAAGCGGTTGAGGGCGGCCTTGTGGAGCTTCGGCATGCGGCGCTGCAGCATGTCGGGCACAGGGTTGTCACCACTCTTATACATCCATGTGGCGAGGCTGATGCCGATGATAGCCACGGCGATGCTGGTCCAAGCCACGGGGCTCCAAGTCCAGAACTGCCAGGTCTGCAGGGCAATATCCTCGCTGTGACCGTCGGCAGAAACGAAGTGTCCGAACGGAATCATACCGGCAAACACCGAGATGATGGCGAGGAACACCAGCGGACCCCACATGATGAAGGGAACCTCCTGCGGGCGACGGCGTGTCTCGGGCGACTGCTCGTAGTAGCTCTTGCCCCAGAAAATCACGTAGTAAAGACGGAACATATAGAAGGCGGTCATGCCCGAAACGACGGTCATGAAGTAGCCCATGAAAGGAGAGAAGTGGAAACAAGCCGATACGATTTCATCCTTAGAGAAGAAACCGGCAAACGGCGGAATACCACTGATGGCCAAGCAACCGATGAGGAAGCAGGCGTTGGTCCAGGGCATGTACTTGTGCAAGCCACCCATATATTCCTTGAAGTTGCTTCCGATGATCACGATGATGGCACCCGAGCAGAGGAACAAGAGGGCCTTGAACATGGCGTGGGTGAACAGGTGGAACATCGAAGCCATGTAGCCCACGCTGCCTTCGCCCTCCATCGAGGTGCAAACGCCGAGAGCCACAAGCATGTAGGCAATCTGGGAAATCGTAGAGAAGGCCAGACCACGCTTGATGTCGCTCTGTGTACAAGCCACGGCGGCTGCGTAGAAGGCGGTGAAAGCGGCGATGTAGGCCACATAGTGGAGTGTCTCAGGGGCGAAGTGAATCCAGATGGGGAACAGCGATGCGACCTGGAACACACCGGCAACCACCATCGTGGCAGCATGGATCAGGGCCGAAACGGGGGTCGGGCCCTCCATAGCATCGGGCAACCAGATGTGCAACGGGAACATGGCCGACTTACCGGCACCACCGATAAACATCATGAACAGGGCCATAGGCAGCACCCATGCCGCACCGGGCAGATGGCTGGCGGTAGCAGCGTCGATGTTGATATCGTAGTTGAATGTGCCCACATAGAAACTATAGAACAGGATGCCGATGAGGAAGAACAGGTCGGCAAAGCGGGTCACGATGAAGGCTTTCTTAGACGCATGGACAGCGGAATGCTTGCCATAGTAGAAGCCGATGAGGAGGTAGGAGCACACACCCACAAGCTCCCAGAACATATACATCTGGAAGATATTGGTGGCCACGACCAGTCCCAACATAGACATCGTGAACAGCGAGAGGTAGGCATAGAAGCGCTGGAAACCGTGCTCGTAGTCTTCTTTCACATAGTTTTCATCGCGCTCAGCCATGTAACCGAAGCTATAGATGTGGACCATCGAGCTCACGGTGGTAATCACGATGAGCATCATGGCACTGATAGGCGTGAGGCGGAAACCAATCTTGAACAGCAGGTCGGTGCCGAAGATAGACTTTCCGAAGTCCAACCAAGTGAAGTTGAACACCGTGAGCGTGGGATAAAGTCCATTGGCCAGACGACCGTTCACTACGTCGACATCTTCGAACGGAGTGTGAACATGACCGGTATAAAAGAAGTATTTATAGGCCGTATAGATGCTCATGGCCCACAGCGACAGCAGCACTGCGGTGCCGATGACGCCGGCTACCGGCTTTTTCATCTTCATGCCGAGAAGTCCGAGCAGCAAGAAGCTCAGTAACGGGAGAAGAAGTATTAAAAATGAATAACTGTATTCCATTGTCTTTTAGAATTTCAAGTTTTCAATACTGTTCACCTGATCACTGTGGTAATTGCGGTAAACGTTGATGATGATGGCCAGGGCCACAGCGGTTTCTGCCGCGCTCACTCCGATGGAGAACAGCGTGAAGAACATGCCTTCAAACTGCGCGGGGAAGAAATAACGGTTGATGACGGCGAAGTTCAGGTCCACGGCGTTGAGCACCAACTCGATGGAGATGAGCATGGCCACGATGTTTCTACGGGTCACGAAGCCAAACACGCCGATGAAGAACAACAGCGCGCCGAGGGCTAACATACATTCTACGGGAACGATCATTTCTTGTCCTCCTTTCTTGCAATCATGATACCGCCGATGATGCAGGCCAGCAGGAACACTGAGATGAACTCGAACGGCAATACATACTGATACTTTTCACTACCCACGAGGGCCTCGCCAATCTTCTGCATGGGAACTTCCATGTCGGGAAGCGAGGTGAACTTGGTGTGGGCCAGGAACTCGGTCTTGAGGAACACCACCAGAACGGTGCCCAGACCAAAGAGCGAAATCATGGCGCCCTGAAAGAGGCGTGTGCCCTTGAAACGCTCGATGAGACCCTGCAAGGAGTTTTTCGACATCAGGCTGATGGCGAAGATATACATGATGGTGATGCCACCGGCATAGATACTGATCTGCGCTGCACCAAGGAAGGTGTAGTCGAGCAGGAAGTAAAGGCCTGAGATGCCAAAGAGCACGAACAGCAGGAACGTGGCGGCCCGCATGATGCGCTTGGTCATCACCGACAGGATGGCTGAGCCAAGAATGACTACAGCGAGAATACAGAATACTATGATGTTTGCCATAATCATTATTTGGTTTTGGTATTAAACTTGCCGATGGTGAGCGGCGCACCACCCTCGATGAGGTCGGGAAGGCTTCCGCCGTCATAGACCTCCTTGTCGAGATGCAGCACGAGCTTCGAGCGGTCGAACACAGCGTGCTCGAAATCGTTGGTGAACTCGATGGCATCGAAGTTGCAGGCGTTGACACAGAGCTGACAGAACATGCAGTCTCCGAGGTCGTAGATGTAGTCGTCGAGCACCTTCTTCTTGCGGCCGGTCTCCTCATTGGTCTCCATGTGGGCCAAAATCTTGATGGTGTCGTTGGGGCAAGCCTTCTCACACATGGTGCAGGCCGTGCACTTATAGGCACCCTCCTCGTCGCGCTTGAACACGAGGCGACCACGGAAACGCTTGGAAACGTGGAGCGTGGTCTTGCGGTTCTCAGGATATTGCTCGGTCGATTTCGGTGTGAAATACTCCTTGAGCGTGGTCTTCATACCCACGGCCAGGGTCTTCACACCATCAGCAATCTCCTGGAAATATGATTTATCGTTGTTTGCCATTTGTTAGTTTTGATTTTGATGAATAATGGTATAATAGAATAATCGCTTCGCTCAGAACAGCAGCCGTCACTACCCAAGGTCTTGACGCTTGTCGCTTCTCATTCTTTTATCCTATATATGATGCACGGGGCTTTTATTCTTTTATACTTCTTATTCTTTTTATTCTCTAAACTTCGTCAGCTGATTATTATTTAATGTACCAACCCAAGGCCACGCACACCGTCATCAACATGAGGTTGAGCAGTGAGAGCGGCATGAGATACTTCCACTCCAGCTTCAGGATTTGGTCGATGCGCAGACGCGGGAAGGTCCAGCGTATCCACATCAGGAGCCACACCACGGCAAAGGCCTTGCCGAAGAACCAGATGAAACCGGGAATCATGTTCATCACATTGTCGAACGCGTCGATGCCAATGTTGAGCGGAGCCCAGCCACCGAGGAACACCGCCGTGGCGATACCGGCAATCACAAAGAGGTTGAGGTACTCGGCAAGATAGTAGAAACCGAAGCCCATACCCGAATACTCGGTGTGGTAACCGGCGGTCAACTCACTCTCAGCCTCAGCCATATCGAACGGGCCACGGTTGGCCTCGGCATTGCCGGCCACGAGGAACGACAGGAAACCGATGATGGCGGGGATGTGACCTTTGACAATCAGCCAGCCCCAAGGACCGGTCTGTGCCTCTACGATGCCACTCACCTGCATGGTGCCCGTCAATGCAACGGCGGCCACAAGACACAAGCCGAGCGACATCTCGTAGGAGATCATCTGAACGGCTCCACGCATAGCCGACACCACAGAATACTTGTTGTTACTACCCCATCCGGCGATGAAGATACCCAGCACGCCAATCGAGGAAATGGCGGTGATGAGGAACACGCCCACGTTGAAGTCGAGAATATGGGCGCCCTTGTTCCACGGGAGGAACGAGAACGTGCCCACAGACGCGATGATCACGAGCAGCGGAGCCAGATAATACAGGAATTTGTCGGCTTTGTCTACCGAGAAAATCTCCTTGATGAGCATCTTCACCACGTCGGCAAACACCTGGAAGATACCCCAGGGACCCACACGCATCGGGCCCAAGCGGCACTGGAAATAGGCGCACACCTTACGCTCCATGAAGATCAGAGCGATGGCAATGAGCGCGTAGGCCGTGAGAATCAACACGCCCACGACGACGCACTCGATCAGGATCGACCAGAAATCGCCCAGGCCAAGCGTCTGGCGAAGGAGCGAGTCGAACCAAGTTGTTATGACGTTAAAATCAAACATTGAAATGAATGTTTTAATCTTGAATGATTAATTTTTATTCTCTATTATCGGTCGAGGTCGGGAATCACGAAGTCGACGGCAGCACCTGTGGCCACGAGGTCGGCAATCTTCTGACCCTTGAGCATCTTGTCGAAGGCTCCGGCAATGGTGAGACCCATCGGGCGCATCTTCACACGATAGGGGCTCTTGTCGCCGCGGCTGTCGAGATAGACACCAAACTCGCCGGCACCACCCTCCACGGAGAAGTACCACTGGCCCTCGGGCACCTTGATGATGGGTTTCTGCTTGATATAGAACTCACCCTCAGGGATGTTGTCGATGAGCTGTTCGATGATGTCGAGGCTCTGGTAAAGCTCTTTGATGTGAATCATGTAGCGGTCCATCGAGTCACCGTTGGTGCCGACAATCTCGTCGAACTTCACCTTATTATATAAGGAATACGGATGGTTCTTGCGCACGTCGTTGTGCCAACCCGATGCACGTCCTGCCGGTCCGGTAAATCCGTAGTTGATGGAATCCTCCATATTCAGCGGGCCCACACCCTCCAGACGCTGGTGGGTGATGACGTTGTCGCCAAACACGTCGAGGTATTCCTGAATCATCGGACGCAGATACTTGCACAGCGTCTTCGTGTTTTCCACGAAGTTGGGGTCGATGTCGTCCTGCAGTCCACCTATTCTATAATAGTTCTGGATCAGTCGTCCGCCGGTGGTCTCTTCCATCACGTTGAGCACATGTTCACGGTCGCGCATGCAGTAGAGGAACGCCGTGAGGGCGCTCAGGTCCTGTGCGCAGGTGCCGAGGAACAGCAAGTGGTTGTCGATACGCTGCAACTCGTCCATGATGGTGCGGATATAGAGTATGCGGTCGCTCAGCTCGATGCCCATAGCCTCCTCGATCACACCCACGAGGGCATGGCGATGGTGCATGGCGCAGAGGTAATTGAGACGGTCGGTCAGTGCGAGAGTCTGGGGATAGGTCATGTCCTCCATCATCTTCTCCATGCCGCGGTGGATATATCCCAAGTGCGGATAGATATTCTTGATGGTCTCTCCGTCGACGATGGTCTGCAGGCGCAGCACGCCGTGGGTAGAGGGATGGTTAGGACCGAAGTTGATCACGAAGTCCTCGTCGTAGAACAGGCGGTGGCGTGTCTCCACCAACTCACCCTGTGCGTTGAGGTTCCACTCCGATGTCCAGTCGTTTTCCGGCTCGTCGGTCGTCGGGAAGCGGTTGGCTTCGGGACTCATGTCGAAGTCCTTGCGCAGGGGATAACCCTTGAAGTCGCTACGCATAAAGAGGCGGCGCATGTCGGGATGGCCCAGGAACTTGATGCCGAGGAAGTCGAACACCTCACGTTCCAGCAGGTCGGCACCGGCATAGAGCTTGATGATGGAGGGAATGACGTATTCCTCGCCCACCGTCTTGGCTATCTGCTTCACCGAGCAACGCTCATGGGTCTGCGTGTTCTCCAGGATGTAAATACATCCCAGACCTTCTTCAGGACCGAAATCCTCGCCAACGATTGTAACCAAGTAGTCGAAATGCTTCTCATTCTTCAGCTTTGCCATCTCTTGGGCAAAGTTGTCAAATCCGAATTCTTTGTTTTCTAATTTCATTGTATTCCGATTACCTTATGAATTGTTTTCAGATGTTGTTTCAGTAGCGGGGGCGGCAGCCTCGGGTGCTGGCGCGGCAGTCTCTGCCACGGGAGCCTTGGGTTCTGCGGCGGGCTGGGCAGCCTCAGCGGCTGGCTTTGCCACAGGTGCGGCCTTCACTTCAGCAGCGTTCAGCTCCTTCAACTCATTGCCAAGCTCCTCCACTTCTTCGTCGGTGGGTGCTCCGGTCACGATGATGGGAGTCTTGTTGCCAATCTTCTCATGGGAGTAGTTCTCATTGCTCAGACCACGAAGTCCGCCGAGCGACATGCTCTCTGCCTTCTCCTCGGCCGTCATCTTGTGGTTGGCACCACCGAAGAATTTCTCCACTTTGATCTTGCGCTGCAGCTGCATCATGCCATAGAGGATAGACTCCGGACGCGGAGGACAGCCGGGGATATACACATCCACCGGCACCAGCTCGCTGATGCCACGCACCACACTGTAGCTCTTCTTGAACGGGCCACCGCTGATGGTGCATCCGCCCACGGCAATCACATATTTCGGCTCAGCCATCTCGTCGTAGAGACGCTTGAACACGGGAGCCATCTTGTTGGTGATGGTACCGGCACACATGATGAGGTCGGCCTGTCGGGGGGAGTTGCGCGTCACCTCGAAACCGAAGCGCGAGAAGTCGTAACGGGCGCATCCCACGGCCATAAACTCAATGCCGCAGCACGATGTACCGAAGGTGAGCGACCAGGGAGAGTTGGAACGGCCCCAGTTGATGGCGGCATCGAGCGACCCGAGCACCACCGAGGCACCACCGTCGTTCAGTTCCTGCGCAATCTTCTCCAGCGTATCGTTGTCCTTGAACTCGTCGTAAGGAATGCTCTTGATGGAGGCTCTTTTCTTTACTTCCATTCCAACGCTCCTTTCCGCCAAGCGTAAGCCAGGCCAAATACCAATACCAGCATGAAGAAACCGACGCTGACGAGGGCCAGCGAGCCGAATTGCTTCACAACCACAGCCCACGGATACAGCAACACGGTCTCAATATCGAACATCAGGAAAAGGATGGCAAAGAGGTAATAGCCCACGTGCATCGGCAGCCAGGAGCTACCGCGCGTAGGAATACCGCACTCAAAAGGCTCACCTTTCACCGGATTGTACGAGCGAGGACCAATGAGTTTGGCAATGACAAAAGCAGCCAAAACCAACGTCACAGCCGTCAACAAAACGGTAATGAACAAAGTGAAATTCATAAAATTATAACGTTATTTGAATATATTTCGCTTTAGCGTCCGCAAAGGTACTAAATCTTTCGGGAACACTACCAAGATTTAACAAAAAACTTCAACCGTGTCACCAATTAAAAAAAAGAGAAGTTTTTAAACCGCAAAATCCTCAAAATCAAAGCAAAAAGGGATTTAATAATTACGAATTAATAGTGAGTTGGTGGGGTGGTTTGGTTGTGGGCTGGTGGGTTGGTGGCGCTTATCAACCACAGATGAGAACAATGAAAAACAATAATGGGACTACGAATTGCACGAATGACACGAATTAATAAACAGTGACGGAATTCGTGAAATTAGTGTAATTCGTAGTAGTAAAAGATGTTATTATGTTACTATGTCTTTACTTTACTACGTCTTTACTTTACAATTATACTATCCGATAGTTGGTATTAACCACAGATGAGAACAATGAAAAACAATGATGGGGCAGTGGT
>JAEAMQ010000036.1 GCA_016901395.1 Prevotella sp.
TGGGGATTGGGGACAAATGAGAATTTGAGAAGCAGTTGAGGAATCAGGGAAATGAGGAGTTAAGACATATATTGGGTGGTCGAGGGGAAGAGGTTAAGAAGCCATGAAGCTAAGAAGTTAAGACAAATGCACGTTTTTTGTGTACTGGCTACCATCAGCCGGCCCCCGCCAATGGCTTGAATATTGTCTTAACTCCTCATCCCCCTAACTTCTCAACTCTTTCAGATCATCTCCTTATCTCCCTCTATCTCACAGAATCATCTTCTCAATCGGTGTCACGAGGATGCCCTGAGCACCGAGATCTTTGAGCTTGCCGATGATTTCCCAAAAGCGTTTTTCGTCGAGCACCGTATGGATGGCACACCACTCGGAATCAGACAGAGGGATGATCGTGGGGCTCTTGATGCCCGGCAGCACCTCTGTGATTGCTTTTATTTTATCCTTGGGCGCATTCATCATCACGTATTTCTTATCCTGAGCGGAGCGAACCGATTCGAAACGGAACAGCATCTCGTTCAAGATGGCATGTTTCTCGTCGTCCATCTGCCAGTTGCCAATGAGCAATGCCTCGCTCTGCATCACCACTTCCACCTCTTTCAGATTGTTGTGGACAAGTGTCGAGCCCGAGCTCACGATGTCAAAGATGGCGTCGGCCAGCCCGATGCCCGGACTGATTTCCACCGAACCCGTGATGACGTGGATGTCGGCCTTGATGTTGTTCTTATTGAGGAAACGCTGCAGAATGCCCGGATAGGATGTGGCGATCTTGCGACCGTCAAACCACGACAGGCCCGTATAAGGCACAGCCTTGGGGATGGCCAGCGACAGGCGACATTTGGAGAAGCCGAGGCGCGAAATGATCTGCGCGTCCTCCTGACGCTCCTCAAACTCGTTTTCACCCACAATACCGATGTCTGCCACACCGCTGGCTACGCTCTGCGGAATGTCATCATCGCGGAGAAACAGCACCTCGATGGGGAAGTTAGGACTCTGTACCAGCAGAGAACGCTTGCTGGGATAGACATTGATGTCTGCTTCTGCAAGCAGATTCATGGTGTCGTCATAGAGACGGCCTTTGGACTGAACAGCTATTCTTAACATATCTTTGAATTGAAGTTTTCCTTTTACCTTTTAATAATCTTAAAAAACAATGCAAATGTACTTATTTTTATTATAGTATGCAATAAAAGTTGTACTTTTGTGAACAAATCAATTGAATATGCGCTATTTATACTCCATGTTGTCCTTTCTTGTGCTTATGGCCGCAGTGGCTTCATGTCAGGAGCAACCGCGTCGGGAGATGACGCCATGGGGTTCGGTAGTGGGCGATGACTCGGTGGCTTCGGGCCAGGTTTTTGGTTTGTCCGATATTATTAGCAATGGTGAGCTCATCGTGCTTACCCTCTCCGGTCCGGAGACGTATTATGATTATCATGGGCGGGGCATGGGTCTGCAATACATGCTCTGCGAGAAATTTGCCGAGAGCCTCGGCGTGTCGATGCGTGTGGAGGTGTGTAAGGACACTGCAGAGATGGTGAACCGATTGAAAAAGGGAGATGCCGACATCATCGCCTTTCAGTTGCCTAAAACCATAAAGGGCGTAGCCTTCGCCGGTGCAAGTGTAGACTCGCTCAAGACGGAATGGGCAGTGCAGTTGAGCAACAGAGAGCTGGCCGACACCCTCGACCGGTGGTTCAAGCCGTCGATGATAGCCGAAGTGCGACAGCTCGAGGATTTCTACCTCTCCACCCGCAGCATTCAGCGGCGAGTCTATTCGCCTATGCTCAATCGCGCCGGAGGAGTCATCTCCCACTACGATAAATATTTCCAGCAATACGCCCCATTGGCCCGCTGGGACTGGCGACTGCTCGCCGCACAGTGTTATCAGGAGTCTACTTTCGATCCTCAGGCACGGTCGTGGGCCGGAGCTTGCGGACTGATGCAGATCATGCCGTCGACCGCCACCCATCTCGGGCTGCCTCACGCCCAGCTCTTCGATCCTGAAAACAACATCGCCGCTGCAGCCAAATACATCCAGGAGCTCAACGGCTTGTTCCAGGATGTTCCACCTGCCGAGCGCATTTATTTCGTACTGGCCAGTTACAATGGCGGTCATTTTCATATCCGTGATGCGATGGCTTTAGCCCGAAAGAACGGTCGGAATGCCCACCGATGGGCCGAAGTACAGGAATTTGTGCTCAAGCTCAGTGTGCCGGCTTATTACAATGATGCGGTGGTGAGGCATGGATATATGCGTGGGTCGGAGACTGTAGACTATGTGTCGAAAATCAGCGCACGATGGGCGCAATACCGTGGGGTGGCCCATGGCGGATATTTCGGTGCTCCTGTGGCCCCCGAAAGGGCGAAGCGGGGTAACCGTTGGCATATTTGAGGAATGAAGAGTGGGGGCTGCGGATGATGGCACTGTGAGTGTGGAGTGATGATTGGTCCATGCGGCGTAGACTTGAGTCGGGCATATCGGCTTTTGCTGCTCTTTGTGATTGATATTTTTTGGCATGCCGATTTCGACTATACATTCATGTTGAAATTAGCTGACAAAAGCCACTCTGTGTTTCGATTATTTCGTATCGGCCAGTTGTTGATGCGGAAAACGGGGCAAAATGCGGGTTTTCTGTAAGGTGAAGAATTATAGAAAGTTGTCTGCTTTCTGCAGTATTTTTCTTTCCAAAGTTTTCTTTTAGATAGGCAATAACTACCTTTTGACATGGCTAAAACGGGCTTTTCGTGGGATGATTTGGGCCTTTTGGCTTGAAGATTAGTATGTTTTCGCATGATGAAAAGGTAGTTTTCGCATGACCGTTAGAGCTTTGAGGATGTTTTATAGCAATTTTATGACTTCATAATGCGCTTTAATTTTCTATTTCAACTCATTTCGGAGGGCGTTTTTTGGTGAAGTTTTCATGACAAAGATGGAGGGGCGGGAGAGAGTAATGCCTATGTCTTTCAGGCCCTATATGTGGCCGTTTTGAAATCAATTCTGAGTTTTTTCAGTATCTTTTGTGGACCATGCTATTGTTGATGGCTAAAGCTTTTGTTCGTTAAAAACACAGAAGGAGCGTGTTTTATAGACAACCCCTCTGTATTGCGGCTTATCCTTCACTCATGGAGTACCAGTCATTCCGTTTATCATGGAATACTACTCATTTTTCCTATGGGTTTCTATATCTTTAACAGAACGTTGCTTGTCATTTGCCTTTAATTTATTAATTTTGCATAAAATGAGCAAACCGTTAGCAGAACGAATGCGTCCTACGACGCTGGATGACTATATAGGGCAAGAACATGTGGTGGGCAAGAATGCCGTACTTCGCCGGATGATTGAGTCGGGCCATATCTCTTCCTTCATACTCTGGGGACCTCCCGGGGTAGGGAAGACCACGTTGGCACAGATCATCGCCAACATGCTCAAGGTGCCGTTCTATACGTTGAGTGCTGTGACGAGCGGTGTGAAGGATGTGCGCGAGGTAATCGACAAGGCCCGACAAGGCCAGTTTTTCAATGCCGAATCACCCATCCTGTTTATCGACGAGATACACCGTTTCTCCAAGTCGCAACAGGACTCCCTGCTCGGAGCTGTGGAAAAGGGTGTCGTGACGCTCATCGGTGCCACCACCGAGAACCCCTCGTTCGAAGTGATACGCCCGTTGCTCTCTCGCTGTCAGCTCTACGTGTTGAAGTCGCTCGAGAAGGACGATCTGACAAAGATACTTCATCGGGCCTTGACCGAAGATGTGGAACTGAAGGAGCGCAATATCAAGCTGGAAGAGACGGGTGCCATTATGCGATACAGCGGCGGCGATGCCAGAAAGCTGTTGAATATACTTGATCTTGTAACCAAATCGGTAACTACCGATGAAGTGGTCATTACTGACCAGATGGTTGAAGATTTACTTCAACAAAATCCGCTGGCCTATGACAAGGACGGAGAGATGCACTATGATATCATCTCGGCCTTTATCAAGAGCATCCGAGGCTCCGATCCCGACGCTGCACTCTACTGGATGGCACGGATGATAGAGGGTGGGGAAGACCCGCAGTTTATTGCCCGGCGGCTTGTCATCAGTGCGGCTGAAGACATTGGGCTGGCCAATCCCAACGCCCTGTTGCTGGCCAATGCCGCCTTTGATGCAGTGATGAAGATCGGATGGCCCGAGGGTCGCATCCCGTTGGCCGAGGCTGCGGTCTATCTGGCAACGAGTCCGAAGAGCAACTCGTCGTATATGGGCATCGACGCGGCCCTGAGCGAGGTGAGACAGAGCGGCAACGAACCGGTGCCACTGCCCTTGAGAAATGCCCCGACGAAACTGATGAAAAGCCTTGGCTATCACGACGGCTACAAGTATGCCCACGACTACCCAGGCAATTTTGTCGATCAGCAATACCTGCCCGACAGTCTGGTGAACAAAAGGTTCTGGTTTGCCCAGCACTCCCCGGCCGAAGAAAAACTCTACCAGCGCATGTTGCAATGCTGGGGAGAGCGGTTTAGGAATGACGAATGACGAGTGAGGAATGTGGAATGAGGGAGGAAATAGATTTCAATAAAAATCAACCATTGAGGGTTTACAGCCTGTTATAAGAATGGTTGCGGCTGAGACCAAACGGGTCTTGTGCTGATAGATGACGATAAAAAAAGAAGAAGAAAAATGAACATTGTAGTACTCGACGGCTATGCCGCCAATCCGGGCGACCTCTCGTGGGAGCCTATGAAAGCCTTCGGAAGTCTTACGGTCTATCCGCGCACACCATCGGCAAAGGTGGTGGAATGTGCGAAAGACGCAGATATCATCCTTGTGAACAAGGTAAAAATTTCGAAAAACGTGATAGATCAGCTGCCTCGATTGAAATATATTGGTGTGCTGGCTACTGGATATAATGTGGTGGATATCGAATATGCCCACAAACGGGGCATCGTGGTGTCCAATATTCCGGCTTACAGCACTGAGAGTGTGGTGCAGATGACATTTGCCCATATCCTCAACATCACCAATCAGGTGGGTTACTATGCAGAGGAGGTGCGTCGGCAGCGATGGAGCAAGAACGCCGATTTCTGCTTTTGGGACACCCCGCTCACCGAATTGTCGGGCAAGACACTGGGTATTGTCGGACTGGGAAACATCGGCATGCACGTGGCCACCATCGGCCGGCAGTTTGGAATGGACGTGTTTGCGCTGACCTCGAAGGAGTCGGCTGTGCTGCCCGAAGGCATCCAGAAGACCACCCTTGAGGGGTTGCTGAGCATCTCCGACATCCTCTCGCTCCATTGTCCGCTCACCCAGGACACCGACCATCTTATCAATGCAGAGCGCCTGCAGCTAATGAAGCCCGGCTCAATTCTTATCAACACCGGCCGTGGCCAGTTGGTCGACGAGGAGGCTGTGGCCGAGGCGCTGGAGAGCGGACACCTCTTGGGCTATGGGGCCGACGTGATGACGCTGGAGCCGCCATCGCCCGACAATCCCCTGCTGAAGCAGCCTCATGCCTATTTCACGCCCCACATCGCCTGGGCTTCGAAAGAGGCACGCACGCGGCTCATCGCTGTAGCCATCGACAACGTGAAGGCATTTGTAGAAGGACACCCACAAAACCAGGTATAATGCTTTATACAGACCCGGCCTTTGTGCACACCGTGCAGGAAGTATTGGAAATCCTCGGCACACTGGCCTTTGCCATTTCGGGTATCCGGCATGCTGCCGCCAAACATTATGATTGGTTTGGCGGCTTTGTCTGTGGCATTGCCGTCGCCATCGGTGGCGGTACGCTTCGGGATGTGATGCTGGGTACCACACCTTTCTGGATGACCTCCCCGCTCTACATCGTGTGCACGATGTTGGCACAGTTGATAGTCATTATTTTTTCCCGTTCATTAAAGCGACTTGATAATGCGTGGCTGGCCTTTGACACCCTTGGCCTGGCACTGTTTACCATTGCTGGTATACAGAAGACGTTGGCCTTCGATTATCCATTCTGGGTGGCCATTGTCATGGGATGTATGACAGGTGCGGCTGGTGGAGTCATACGCGACGTGCTGCTCAACAAGACACCGGTCATCTTTAAAAAAGAAATTTATGCCATGGCGAGCATTGCCGGTGGAGGAGTCTATTGGTTGATGATGGAGCTGGGAGTAAATGTCGGTGTGACAGTTGCCACAACGTTTGTCGTGGTGGTGCTTATCCGTTTTCTGGCTTTGAAGTATCATATTTCTTTACCTGTTTTAAAGGGGGAGGAACAATAAATTTATGCACGTATTTGGGCAAGTCACAATTTTTTAGTAATTTTGCCTTGATTTTTCAATGGAATATAAACTCATCAAATCATGAAGATTTCATATAAATGGCTGAAGGAATATGTTGACTTCGAACTTACCCCTCAAGAAACTGCTGACGCATTGACGGCTACAGGCCTTGAGGTGGATGCTTTAGAGGAAATTCAAGCGATAAGAGGAGGTCTGAAAGGCCTTTATGTGGGCAAGGTCCTGACGTGCGAGGCGCACCCCAACAGCGACCATCTCCATGTCACAACCGTGGATTTAGGCAAGGGCGAGGCCCAGCAGATTGTCTGTGGCGCACCCAATGTGGCTGCAGGACAGAAGGTGATTGTGGCCGACTTGGGTTGTGTGCTCTATGACGGCGACAGCGAGTTTGTTATCAAGAAATCGCGTCTTCGCGGCGTGGATAGCTTCGGTATGATCTGCGCCGAGGATGAAATCGGGGTGGGCACCGACCACAACGGTATCATCGTGCTGCCCGACGACGCTGTGGTGGGTATGCCGGCAGCTGAATATTACAAGTTGGAGAGCGACTGGGTGATAGATATTGACATCACGGCCAACCGTGCCGACGCGCTGAGTCACTATGGCGTGGCCCGCGATCTCTATGCCTCGTTGGTGCAGCAGGGCATCAATACCTCGCTCCATCGGCCCGACTGCTCGGCTTTTGCCGTAGACAATGAGAATCTTCCCATTGATGTTGAGATTGAAAATACGACAGCCTGCAAGCGTTATGCCTGTCTGAGCGTCACCGACTGTGAGGTGAAAGAGAGTCCGAAATGGTTGCAGGACAAGTTGACAACGGTTGGCTTGCGTCCTATTAATAATATTGTAGACATCACCAATTATATCATGCTGGCCTATGGTCAGCCCATGCACTGCTTCGATGCCGATATGGTGAAGGGCCACAAGATTGTGGTTCGCACGCAGCCAGAGGGCACCAAGTTTGTGACACTGGATGGTGAGGAGCATGTGTTGGGCGAACACGACCTGAGCATTTGCAACGCCGAGGACCCCATGTGTATAGCCGGTATCTTCGGTGGTAAGGGTTCGGGCACGTATGAGACCACCCGCAACGTGGTGTTGGAGAGTGCCTATTTCCATCCCACATGGATTCGCAAAAGTGCCCGTCGTCATGGTCTGAGCACCGACGCGAGCTTCCGTTTTGAGCGCGGCATAGACCCCAACGGACAGATTTACGCCCTGAAGCAGGCTGCCATCCTTTGCAAGGAGCTGGCCGGCGGTAAGGTGTCGATGCAGGTTAAGGATGTATATCCCACGCCGATGGATGACTTCAAGGTAAGCTTGAAGTATGAATACTGTGACCGATTGATTGGCAAGCAGTTAGGTAAAGACACCATCAAGAGCATCGTGACGAGCCTGGAGATGAAGATTGAGGCCGAGAACGAAGAAGGACTCGAACTCTTAGTGCCCGCTTATCGCGTGGATGTGCAGCGTCCTTGCGATGTGGTGGAGGATATCCTTCGTATCTATGGATACAACAATATCGAGATTCCCACACAGCTGAAATCATCGTTGACCACTGAGGAAGAGGCTGACAAGGAGCATCGTTTGGAGAACATTGTCAGTGAGCAATTGGTGGGTTGTGGGTTCAATGAGATACTCAACAACTCTCTTTCCAAGTCGTCTTACTATGAGGCTAACGAGTGGAACTCCTTCGGTTGGGATACCACGGTGAAGGTGATGAATCCCCTGAGTGCCGACCTTGGGGTGATGCGTCAGACCCTTCTCTTCGGAGGCTTGGAATCGTTGGCACGCAACATCAACCGCAAACGCACCAACCTGAAGTTCTTTGAGGCTGGAAACGTATATGCTTACAATCCTGAAAAGGACAACCATGAGGAGTCTATCAAGGCCTATTCGCAGGAATATCATCTCGGATTGTGGCTCACCGGCAAGCGTGTAGAGGGCTCTTGGGCACATGCCGACGAGGAGACGACCTTCTATGAACTGAAGGCTTACGTGGAGAATATACTCCGAAGAGCCGGCGTCAGCGAAGGAATGGTGGTCAGTGGAAATACTGAGAACAACGTCTTTGCCTACGGATTGACGCTGAAAAACCGTGGCGGCAAGGTGCTGGTAGAATATGGTAAGCTCGGTAAGAAGGCTCTTCATCTGCTTGGTATCGACAATGACGTTTATTATGCAGAACTGAATTGGACGGCCATCCTGAAGGCTATCAAGAAAAATAAGATAGAGTTCAAGGAACTGAATAAGTATCCTGCCGTGAGTCGCGACCTTGCATTGCTCATCGATGAGGGGGTGGAGTTTGCCCAGATTGAGTCGATTGCCCGACAGACGGAGAAGAAAATCCTGAAGAAAGTGGAGCTTTTCGACGTTTATCAAGGCAAGAATCTCCCCGCCGGAAAGAAGAGTTATGCCGTGAACTTTATCCTCGAAGACGAGGGACAGACCCTGAACGATAAGCAGATTGAGGCTATCATGCAGAAGCTTATCAAGAACCTCACGGGCAAGTTAGGTGCTGAACTTCGGTAAATTAAGTACAAACAACGCATAAATAATTAATAAAAGAAATTCCCATGGGAAGAGCATTTGAGTATCGTAAAGCTACGAAGATGAAAAGATGGGGTCACATGGCCCGCACCTTTACGAAATTAGGTAAACAGATTGCAATTGCGGTCAAGGCCGGTGGACCCGAGCCTGAGAACAATCCGACATTGCGTGCGCTCATTGCCACATGCAAGCGCGAGAACATGCCGAAGGACAACATCGAGCGTGCCATCAAGAATGCCCAGGGCAAAGATACGAGTGACTACAAGGAAGTGACCTATGAGGGATACGGACCTCATGGTATTGCGGTGTTCGTTGATACGTTGACAGACAACACCACGCGTACAGTTGGTGACGTTCGCTCAGTGTTTAACAAGTTCAATGGCAACTTGGGTAATCAGGGTTCCTTGAGTTTCCTCTTTGACCACAAGTGCGTTTTCACCTTCAAACAGAAGGATGGAGTGGAGATGGACGACTTGATTCTCGAACTCATCGACTTTGGAGTGGATGACGAGTTTGATATAGATGACGAGGAAAACGAGGTAACTATCTACGGTTCTCCCACGAGTTTCGGCGACATTCAGAAACATCTGGAGGACAACGGCTTTGAGATTACCAGTGCAGAGTTTACCCGCATCCCCAACGATTTGAAGGATGCCACGGCCGAACAGCGTGAGACCATCGATAAGATGGTGGAGAAACTCGAAGAGTTCGACGACGTTCAGAACGTCTATACCAACATGAAGCCGGAGGAATAAGGCCATTGTCGCATCGGCATTGGACACTTATCAACCATACATCAATCAGCCCCGCAATAATGGCGGGGCTGATTTTTTGTGCCATTTGATAAGCTACTAATCTTAATTTTCCTTAATTCAGAATGAAAAACGATTGTGTATCGTCCTGATTATAAACTAAAAGTAGTACCTTTGCAGCCGCTACTACGAGTTAGTGGCATACATTCAAACCTCAAAAAGTTTTTAAAACAAATGGCAACAAAAATTAGATTACAGCGTGGCGGTCGTAAGGGCTATGCCTTCTACAGCATCGTTATCGCTGATGTAAGAGCTCCACGTGATGGTAAATTTACAGAGAAGATTGGTACTTACAACCCTAATACCAATCCCGCAGCAGTAGATTTGAATTTCGAGCGTGCTCTTTATTGGGTAGAGTGCGGTGCTCAGCCCACTGACACTGTACGCAACATCCTCAAAAGAGAGGGCGTTTACATGATGAAGCACCTCAAGGGTGGCGTTAAGAAGGGTGCCTTCGACGAGGCAGCCTGCCAGCAGAAGTTCGATGCCTGGAAGAATGGCAAGGACCAGAAGCTTACCGCAATCCGCAGCGCCGTGGCCAAGAGCCGCGAGGAATCTGCCGCCAAAGAGTTAGAGCAGGAGAAGAAAGTGAACGAGGCTATTGCCAAGAAGGTAGCTGAGAAGAATGCCGCCGCTGCAGCTGCAAAGGCTGAAGCAGAGGCTCAGGCCGCCGCAGAGCAGGCTGCTGAAGCTGCTGAGACCGAGGCTCCCGCAGCCGAGGCTGAGACCGAAGCACCCGCAGAGGCATAACCCTTGCTCTTTTGTCCATCATCCTTGAATATCCTTTCAGGGATGATGACCGTAAAAAATAAAATCACAACCAGACTTTGTCTCGTTGTGATTTTTTTGTTTTTTAGTCCATTCGGCTTTTGTAATCCTCGTAGCCGTATTCCCGAAGCATCTCAAGTTCGCCGTCGGGATGGGCGAGGGCAATGGCCGGATGAGACACGCCGTTGAACATGTTGGTCTTCACGGTGGTATAATGAATCATGTCCTCCAAGATGATATTCTCACCTACTTCCAGCTCATGGTCAAACGCCCAATAGCCCATGAAATCACCGCTCAGGCATGAACTGCCGCCCAACCGATAGAGATGCTCATGCTGTTGCTCTGGCAACCGCCCGTCCTCACTCTCGATGGTCTGTGCACCTCGCACCTCAGGCCAGTAGGGTCCCTCCAGACAGTCGGGCATGTGACAGGCAAAGCTCACGTTCAGCACAGCCGTCTTAATGCCCTTGTCCTCAATAATGTCTACAATCTGTCCTACCAAAGGTCCTGTCTGCCAAAGGAATGCGCTACCTGGTTCGAGTATAAGCCGAAGATGAGGATAGCGCTGATGAAAGCCCTTCAGCATATTGATGAGCAGCGGAATGTCGTAATCTTTGCGCGTCATGAGGTGTCCTCCGCCAAAGTTTATCCATTTCAGCTGGGGAAACCACTTGACAAATTTCTCCTCAAAATGGCTC
Organism: Prevotella sp.; assembly: GCA_016901395.1. GTDB lineage: Bacteria > Bacteroidota > Bacteroidia > Bacteroidales > Bacteroidaceae > Prevotella. The sequence goes on from JAEAMQ010000036.1 coordinate 11,100, forward strand.
AGCGTCCGCTCGAAGACATCCGACCCATTCTCGCAATGGCAATGGCAGTGGAACCCGTCGATATATTTGGGCAACTGATCGGGCATCCTATCGGCCGAAATGCCAAAGCGCGTGCCGGGCGCACACGGGTCATATAATATATTGTGAATCTCGCTATACTCCGGATTTACTCGCAACCCCAGGCTCACCTCCGCATTTTCCCGCTTCACCCTGTCTGCATAACGCTTCATCTGCGACAACGAGTTGAACGTGAGATGGCTTGAAATTCGGGCGATTTCATCGATCTCATAGTCGGTATATGATGGCGAATACGCATGGACAGGTGCCCCAAATTCCTCATATCCAAGCCGTGCCTCCGACAACGAACTGGCCGTCACCGAATGGATATATTCACGAAAAATAGGGAAGGTTTTCCACAAGGCAAAGGCTTTGAACGCCAGAATAATCTCGACATTGGCCTCGCGGGCCACTCCTGTAATCAGTTCCAGATTCTTTCTCAATCGCGCCTCCTCAAGGATATATGCCGGTCGGTGCAACTCCTCAAAAGTTGCAAGGTTTACTTTCATATTGTCTACTTTTATTGCAAAGTTAACTTTTTATTTCCAAATTATATTGCCTATTCAAAGGATTTTTTATACTTTTGCACTTGTAAAAATGATGATGGAATATTCGGTCATGGTCAACTCTACATCACTCGTCGCCTTCGGTATGATAGGGGCAGCAATTGTTGCTCATGGGGTGAATGGCCGATTTTTCTTCAATGGGTATCATCATTTCTCTTTTTTCGATTTGATTTTCCCCGGATTCTCATTTCGGGCATTTCCCTTTTCACAATTCTTTCGTGCGTAGCAAAATGAAAACTCGTTGTGTCTATATGGGCTATGCCTTCGCATCCATTCCAAACGGAACATTCGACAGGAGTCTAAGGCAACACCGGTTGCTCTCCGACCTTCTGATACCCCGGCCCGTCACGCCCTGTGCGTCGGGCTGTCCACAAAGATAAGTCTACATATTAAACAAACACAGAACAATATGAGTGAAAGTAACTCTTTTTTAGTTTTCTCAGGTACCAAGACCAGATACCTTGCGGAAAAGATTTGCGCTTCTTTAGGTTGCCCGTTGGGAAACCTTGTCGTGACAAAGTTCTCTGACGGTGAGTTTGCAGTTTCCTACGAGGAATCTATCCGAGGACGCGACGTGTTCCTGGTGCAGAGCACATTCCCCACATCCGACAATCTTATGGAGCTGTTGCTGATGATCGACGCGGCCAAGCGTGCGTCGGCCCGTCAGGTGGTGGCTGTCATTCCCTATTTCGGATGGGCCCGCCAGGACCGCAAGGACAAACCGAGGGTGAGCATCGGCGCCAAGCTGGTGGCCGACCTGCTGAGCGTGGCTGGCATCGACCGTCTCATCACGATGGATCTCCATGCCGACCAGATTCAGGGTTTCTTCAATGTACCTGTAGACCACTTGTATGCGTCCGGTGTTATCCTTCCATACCTCCAGAGTCTGCACCTCAAAGACCTCGTCATTGCGTCTCCCGACGTGGGCGGTTCGAAGCGTGCCAACACCTATGCCAAGTATCTCGGCTGCCCGCTGGTGCTCTGCAACAAGACGCGTGCCCGTGCCAATATCGTGGAGAGCATGCAGATTATCGGTGAGGTGAAGGGCAAGAACGTGGTGATTGTCGACGACATGGTCGACACCGCCGGCACCATCACCAAGGCTGCCGACATCATGATGCAAGCCGGTGCACTGAGCGTCCGCGCCTGCGCCTCCCACTGCGTGATGAGCGGTCCGGCCAGCGAGCGTGTGCAAAATTCCGCACTTCAGGAAATCGTCTTCACCGATTCCATTCCCTACACCCAGCGATGCGATAAAGTGGTGCAGCTGAGTGTAGCCAAGATGTTTGCCGAAACCATCAAGCGTGTGGTTTCCAACGAGAGCATCTCCTCGCAATATCTGGTATAATTCGTGCGCTGTCCGTCGGATAGCACCATAATATACGGCTGCGTCAAAGTCTCCTTTCCCGCGTTTCCATGATGGAATACCGGTGCGAAAAAGGAGTCTTTGACGCAGTTTTCTCTTTTCTATCACATTTCTATCAATCTATATTTTGTCAATAAAAATCTGACAAAACAGGGGGCTGTGTACTGTCCCTTTTAGCTGTCAAAAACCGTCAAAACCTATTCTTGAAGCCGTTTTGACAGGCCAAAATACCCTCTTCTCATTGCTCAAAAGTGCCTTTTCAGGTGTTTTTAGGCCTATTTCAGGGTGCAAAAAGGCCCGTTTAGCACTAAGATTAGATAGTATTCGTCCTGCGATTCGATAGTATTCGTGATGCGATTAGGTAGTAATCGTGAGACCGTTTTTGTCAAGAAATGACAAGAGTCTTATTATCAGGAGTTTGCAAAGGGCCTTATTTTGCGATTATTTTCGACCGGAAGCTTTTTGATTCAGAATATTGAAATCTCAGAAGGGTATTGTTCAAATCTTTTCATGGGGGAGTATCTGGTTGATGAAACATTATCCATTCAACAGAGGATTGTATTTTTTAGTAAAAAAACGTTGCTATTTGGGCCTTACCATTGATGAGAACCAAGTACAAACAACATTGGTTAGAAATCGTGCGTTTGTCACCCCTGGCCTATAAAACAGCACAATCCCACTTCGGGGGTTGAAGGAATGAGAGCCGACTATCAGGCAGGGTTGCCTTCGCTGCGCTTGTCAACTACAATCTATTAACAGCATACCCTCACCTCGGAGGGGGTGAGAGAACGAGGGCTACCCAGCGGGGTTGTCCTTGCTGCGCTTGTCAACTACGCTCTATTAACAGCATACCCTCACCTCCGGGGGGGGGTGAGAGAACGAGGGCCGACTATCAGGCAGGGTTGCCTTCGCTACGCTTGTCAACTACGATCTATTAACAGCATACCCTCACCTCCGGGGGTTGAGAGAACGAGAGCCGACTGTCAGGCAGGGTTGCCTTCGCTGCGCTTGTCAACTACAAACTATTAACAGCATACCCTCACCTCGGAGGGTTGAGAGAACGAGAGCCGATTTGTCGGGCGTGATCCATCCTTCCTGCTTCTCCTGCAGGGTGATGGCCAGCGCCTGATTCATGTCTTGCACAATGTCGCCGACGGCAGTGCGATAGAAGTGGAGGCTGGCGAGGGCTGCGCTACTCACCAGCACACAGAACACAATGATGGCGTGGTAGGGTTTCATGGGGATAGGAATTGAAGTGAATGGGGTGGGCGGAGCCGGGCCGTATTATTACAAAGCAGACTGGTAATCCTTTTTGGTCAGCTCCTCCTCAAACAGGATTTCCTTGGTTTTCTCAGAGACAAACACATAGCGGAAGTTGTAACCCTGTTCCTTGAAAGTCTTGCTGCCGGTGTTTCCCACCAGGTCATTGACCAGGGCCGTTCTGAGTTTGCCCCGCATTTTCTTGATGGTTTCGGGATTGTCGGCGGCTCCAGAGAGCTGATAATAATAGTTGAACGTGTGGGTCTGGCGGTCGAAGGTGACGCTGTCGGTGCGCTGGAAATCCTTGACGGGGGTGGGGCAGTAGCGCTGGGTGAACTCCCGGGCTTCCTGTTCGGCACGGTCTTCGAGGGTGACGTGGTGACATGCGGAAAGTCCTCCGACGGTCATCATCGCGAGGGTAAGCAAACGAGTGTAATGATTCTTGTTCATCTTCAATGATCAGTTTGAAACAGACAGGGTGTTGCCCCTGTCGAAACAGGGTCGTTGTGTACGTTTACACTAACTTTTGCAAAGTTAATAAAAAATATGATTGTTCGTCTTTTAATATCTTATCTTTTTCGTATCTTTGCAAAAGATAGGTTTGGATAGACCGTCGAAAGATTACTTTTCAGAGTCCATGCCACGTCCTATCTTAGCATAGAAGAATATAACGTTGAATGGAACGCATCAGAAATTTTTGCATCATTGCACATATTGACCATGGTAAGTCTACGTTGGCTGACCGTATGTTGGAATATACCAAGACCATCCAGGTTACCGAAAATCAAGTGTTGGACAACATGGATTTGGAGCGTGAGCGCGGCATCACTATCAAGAGCCATGCTATCCAGATGGAATATGAGCTGAATGGCACGACATATTTACTGAACCTGATAGATACTCCGGGACACGTCGATTTCAGTTATGAGGTTTCCCGAAGCATTGCCGCATGCGAAGGGGCACTGCTTGTGGTCGATGCCACACAGGGAGTACAGGCACAGACCATTTCCAATCTCTACATGGCCATAGACCATGATCTGGAGATTATCCCGGTGATCAACAAGATAGACATGCCCAATGCCATGCCCGAAGAGGTGGAAGATGAGATTGTGGAGCTGATAGGCTGTGACCGCAGTGAGATCATCCGGGCCAGTGGCCGGACAGGCGAAGGTGTTCAGGACATCCTCGAAGCTGTCATCGAGCGCATCCCCGCACCGGTGGGTGACCCAGAGAAACCACTGCAGGCACTGATTTTCGACTCCATCTTCAATCCCTTCCGCGGCATCATCACCATCTGCAAGATAGTGAATGGCACCATCAAACAGGGCGACGAGGTAAAATTTGTGCAGACCGACATGGAATATACGGCCGACGAGGTGGGTGTGCTCAAGATGAAGATGGAACCCCGCAAGCTGTTGTCTACAGGCGAAGTGGGCTATATCATCTCTGGAATCAAGGAGGCCACCGAGGTGAAGGTGGGCGACACGGTGACCCATGTGGACCGCCCCTGTTCGCAGGCCATATCAGGATTTCAGGAGGTGAAGCCGATGGTGTTTGCCGGTGTGTATCCCATTGATCCGGCAGATTACGAAAATCTGAGGGCTTCCTTAGAGAAGCTACAGCTCAACGATGCTGCCCTGACCTTCATGCCCGAGTCTTCTCAGGCCTTGGGGTTTGGTTTCCGTTGCGGCTTCCTCGGCCTGCTCCACATGGAGATTGTGCAGGAACGACTGGGCAGGGAGTTCAACACAGAGGTCATAACGACTGTACCCAACGTGTCCTACCTTGTTCATGACAAGTTGGGCGACGTGACCGAGGTACACAATCCGAGTGGACTTCCCGAGGTGACATCTATCGATTACATTGAGGAACCCTATATCAAAGCCAATATTATCACGGCTACAGAGTACTACGGTCCTATCGTCAAGCTGTGTCTTGACAAGCGTGGCGAACTCGTTAGCCAGCAGTATGTTTCAGGCAATCGCATTGAGCTTCACTTGATGATACCCTTAGGCGAGATTGTGATTGATTTCTACGACAAGCTGAAGTCTATCTCCAAGGGTTACGCCTCGTTCGACTATGCCATTGACAGCTATAAGCCTTCCAAGCTGGTGAAGCTCGACATCCTGCTCAACGGCGATCCGGTGGATGCCCTCTCGACGCTGACCCATCAGGACAATGCAGTGGCATTAGGCCGCAGGATGTGCGAGAAACTGAAGGAACTCATACCCCGACAGCAGTTTGATATAGCCATTCAGGCAGCCATTGGTGCCAAGATCATTGCCCGCGAAACGGTGAAACAGGTGCGCAAGGACGTGTTGGCCAAATGCTATGGCGGTGATGTGAGTCGCAAGCGCAAACTGCTGGAGAAACAGAAGAAAGGTAAGAAGCGTATGAAGCAGATCGGAAACGTATCTGTTCCGCAGAACGCTTTCCTGGCTGTCCTGAAGTTGGATTAATTAGTTTGATACCCATCTAAAGAATATAACAAATGGATAAATTGCAAAACACCACACGTGACATCGCGCGGGAATTGGCCCGAAAATATAGCACGATGACCCATGATGAGCTTGATATACTTGAGAGTGTGCTCGTTCCGAGGAAGTATGCCAAAGGCGAAATGATTCTCAGGGAAGGGCAGATCTGTGAAGATATATTCTATATTGACAAGGGACTAATCCGTCAGTTCTATTATAAGAATGACAAGGAGTTGACAGAGCACATCGGATCTGATGGTGAGATATTCATGTGCATAGAGAGTCTGTTCCGCGAAGAGCCCACTCATCTACAGGTAGAGGCCCTCGAACCGTGTATCATCTATAGCCTGCCCAAACTCCGGTTGGAGCAGGTGGCATTGCATAATGTCAACATTCAGATACTCTATCGTAAGATTTTGGAGGAGAGTCTCATCATATCCCAGATACATGCCGACCTCGTGCGTTTTGAGACGGCACAAAACAGATACCTGCGTCTGTGCAAGATGAAGCCGCAGGTGGTGTTGCGTGCGCCGCTGGTCTATATCGCCAGTTATCTGCAGATGACTCCAGAGACGCTGAGCCGCGTCAGGGCTTCAACGTTGCTGGTATAGGTTTATATCTTAAAAGAAAGCGGAAGCCGAGTCTGGCCTTCCGGTCTTTATCGTCAGATTGATTTGATGTCGTAGCCTGCGGGTGGTATCAAATCAGTCGGAAGGCACTACAACACTTGGTCAAACAATATATCAGGGGTGCTCAAGCTTGGCTTGAACCCCCCTGAATGGTTATATTGGATGAAGTTGGGTAGTGGGTTGTCACAACTCGATAGGCTCATATTTCATACCCCATGCGTCGGCAACGCCCTTGAAGGTGACACATCCTTCGACGACATTCAGTCCCAAGTAGAGAGCTGGATCGTCCTTGCAGGCCTGACGCCAACCCTTGTCTGCCAGTGCGAGGGCATAGCGGAGGGTGGCATTGGTGAGTGCTGTGGTCGATGTGTTGGGGATGGCTCCGGGGATGTTGGCCACGCAATAGTGCACAATACCGTCCACTACGTAGGTGGGATGCTCGTGAGTTGTGGGGTGGGATGTCTCAAAGCAGCCGCCTTGGTCGATGGCCACATCGACGAGAACCGTACCGGGTTCCATGAGTCGGAGCATCTCGCGGGTGACGAGATGGGGTGCCTTGGCACCGGGAATGAGCACCGACCCGATGACGATATCGGTGGTAGGGAGTTCTTCGCAGATATTATGCTCGCTTGAATAGAGGGTGTGAATGCTGGACGAAAGTTCTATATCCAGTTCTCTGAGCCTTGGCAGGGACACATCAGTGATGGTCACCTCAGCACCCATTCCAGCAGCCATGCGGGCCGCAGCCTCACCCACGGTTCCGCCTCCGAGCACCAACACCCTGACGGGCTTCACTCCGGGAACGCCTCCGATGAGTTTGCCCTTACCGCCTTTGGTCTTCTGCAGATAGTAGGCTCCGTTGAGGGCAGCCATACGTCCGGCCACCTCGCTCATCGGAATAAGGAGTGGCAGGCTGTGATCGGGCTTTTGCACGGTCTCGTAGGCCAGACAGACGGCCCCACGATTGATCATCGCTTCGGTCAGCTCACGCTCGCTGGCAAAATGGAAATAGGTAAACACTAATTGACCTTTTCTCACTAAGGGATACTCGGCTTCTATCGGTTCTTTTACTTTGATAATCATGTCGGCTGTCTGATAGACATCTTCAATGCTCGGCAGAAGGGTGGCTCCCACACTTTTGTAGAGTTCATCGGCAAATCCACTACCATCTCCGGCGGTGTGCTGCACATAGACCTGGTGTCCGTGATTGATGAGTTCGTGAACGCCTGCCGGGGTCATACCTACGCGGTTTTCTCCCTGCTTGATTTCTTTTGGAATACCAATTTTCATAGTTTTTGTCTTTTGTAGGTTATATGGTTTATTGGGGTTAAAAGTAAAAAAAATTCGAATACGTTGTACGCGGATGCTCCATTTTTTTTAATATTTAACATGGAGCTTTGCCCCTTTGAGTATCAAAGGATAGACTTGGAGTTACCGTTGCTCTTCGCTCAGCCTCTGACGATAGAAGTAATAGTACATGATGCCGGCCAGAGTCAGTCCGAAAGGAAACGAATACCACACGCCCACCAATCCTCCTTGCAATGGAATACCAAAGAGATAGGCCAAGGGTATGGACACCACAAAATAGGAAATAAAGGCCACGAATATCATTGGCTTGACATAAGTGATGCCGCGCAGGGCATTGCTGAAGGTGATTTGCAGGCCGTCGCTGAACTGATACACGATGACAGGAATGATAGCCGATGCCACGATGCCGGCCACTTCGGCGGAGTCGGTGAAGAGATAGCCGATGGAATTGCGGCAGATAAACACGGGAATCGCCACAATGATAGCTATGAGGAAATTGAGATGACAGCCAGCCCAGGCGGTACGGTGGATGGCTGTGTAGTCGTGCTGTCCATGAAAATGACTGATTCGGATGGACACTGCGGCAGCCAGGGCATAATAGAACTGGAAGAAAAGCTGACTGATGGTGAGCATCACCTGATGCCCGGCCAATGCACTCGTGCCTATCCACCCCACGATAATGCTACACAATGCCCAAGCGCCACTCTCCATTCCCATTTGCAGACTAATGGGAATGCCCAGTCCGATGAGCATCCTGACATCGCGGAGATTGAGCGGCAACCGGAGATATGCAGTACGAATATCGTGGTATTTGGCGGAGAAAAAGAAGAACAGAGCTATCAAGGCGAACATCAGCACACGGGCAATGAGCGTGGATATTCCCGCGCCCACAAGTCCCAACTCCGGACATCCGAGCTTGCCATAAATGAGAAGCCAGTTGCCCAAGATATTCAAGGCATTGCCACCAAGAAGAATCCACATCGGAGTCTTGGTGTCTGTCGTGGCATCAAAGGCCTGCTTGAAGCAGTTGAGCCAGCAGATAAAGGGCAGCGAAACAAGGTTAATGATATAATATGGCCGGATGAAAGGCAACAATTCTTCAGGCTGTCCGAGTCGGTCGAGGAAGAAAAAAAGTAGGGTATAGACCATCATCAGCACCACGGCAGCCAGCGTGTTGACCGCCAGACCATTCTTGATCATACCTCCTATTTCCTCCGTTTTCTCTTGTCCGTAGAGCTTCCCGATAACGGGAGTGAGGCAAAGGGCAAAGCCCATCGACATCAGAATGCCCAAAATAAAGATGTTGCTGACCAGCGATGCCGCTGCCAACTCTATGGTGGAGTGGTGCCCAATCATCAGCGTGTCGGCAAAATTCTGAAGGATAAATCCGATTTGACCGATGATCAGGGGAGTGCCCAACTGTATGAGGGAACGGTAATGAGGCTTGTAATCCGAGAAAACGAAATTCATAGTGCAAAGGTACAAAGAATCTTTCCAAATCCCATGTTATTGCTGTGACTATCCTTCCTTTTCGCGTTTTGTGTCCTTAGTCAATCTTATACTCCACAAAAGCCTCCATCGCCTCATAGCAGGCAAGCCCCAGCTGGTCGTAGAGAATAGCTGTGGCACGGTTGCGGTCTTCGGCTCTCTGCCAGAAAAGTCGTTCATCGTTGCCCAGGAACGGCGCACTCTCCATCTGACTCTGATGCTTGAGGATGGCGTTGCGCTTGGCCCGAAGTTCCTCGGGACTCATCGGAACACACATCTCAATGTTCTCAATCTCCCATTCGGCCCATGCTCCGCGATACATCCACACACGGCAATCCTTCAACCATTCAGCCCCTTCCTGCTTCTCCATGTCTATCGCAGCCAAGACGGCATCGGTACATTTGCGATGGGTTCCGTGCGGGTCGGCGAGGTCGCCAGCCACGTAAATCTGATGGGGTTGGACCTCCTGAAGGAGCTGTCTCACTATGAGCACATCCTGTTCAGACATTGGCAGTTTCTCGATGCGGCCGCTTTCATAGAACGGAAGGTCGAGGAAATGAACATGACTGAGGGGTATTCTGTTGTAGGTGCAGGCTGTACGGGCCTCTCCCCGGCGGATAAGGCCTTTGATAGTCAGCACATCCCGTGTGTCGAGGTCGCCGTCTTTCTTCTTCGCAAAGAATGATTTCAGTGTCTTATACTTTTCGCTGATGATGTTGTCTTTGGATTCATTGAACAACTGGTTGAACCCATTGATGAAGTGCATGAAGCGTGTCACCTCCTCGTCGCCTACCGCAATATTGCCACTGGTCTCATAAGCAATGTGTACGTCGTGGCCCTGTTCCACCAGCCTTCGGATGGTGCCACCCATAGAAATCACGTCGTCGTCGGGATGAGGAGAGAACACCACCACCCGTTTGGGATAGGGAACGGCCCGCTCCGGGCGATAGGTGTCGTCGGCATTGGGTTTTCCACCCGGCCATCCGGTGATGGTATGTTGCAGGTCGTTGAATATCTTGATGTTGGCATTATAGGCCGATCCATAGAGGGCCAACAGTTCGGAGAGTCCGTTTTCGTTATAATCCTTGTTGGTAAGTTTGAGGATAGGCTTCTGCGTTACGCCGCACAACCACACCAGAGCGGCCCTCGTGAGCTTGTCGTCCCATGTGCAATCGGTCACCAACCAGGGGTGAACGATGCGCGTCAGCTTCCCCGCCGCGGCCAGATCGACCACTACCTGCACATTGTTGTGGGTCTGAAGGAATGTCGCGGGAATCGTATCGCTGATCTTTCCCTCTACAGTTTGCTGAATGATATCAGCCTTGCCCTCACCCCACGCAGCCAGGAATATGCGACGGGCCTTGAGTATAGTGGCAATGCCCATCGTGATGGAGCAGGGCGGAACGGCTTCCTGCGATCCGAAACTCAGTGTCATTTCTTCTCGCGACACGTTGTCGATGAGTATCAATCGGGATGTGGTGGTGAGTCCTGAACCAGGTTCGTTGGTGGCTATATTGCCGATACGGCCGATACCCAACAGCATGATGTCTATGCCCCCAGCATCCTGAATCTGCTGCTCATAGTGTTTGCAGCTTTCCTGTATCTGCTCCTGGGCTATAAAACCGTCGGGCGAAAACACGTTATTGGGGTCTATATCGATGTGGTTGAGCAATCGTTCGCGCAACTGATGGATGCTCGAATGATTGCTGCCCTGTGACAAAGGGAAATACTCGTAGGCATTGAAGATGACGACATTCGAGAAACTTAGTCCTGCTGTGCGATGGCGATGGATGAGCTCTTTGAACACCAACGTCAGAGAATTGCCCGTTCCCAGTCCGATGACGCAGGTCTCACCTAATTCCTGTTTGTGCTTGATTTCCTGTCCAATGGCATCGGCAATGAAGCGCGCGCCATCCTCTGCCTTGGGATAAATCGATGTCGGCAACTTCTCGCAACGCGTCAGTTCAGAGGCTTCGACAGCGGAATGGGGATGATAATACTTCTCGGGTATCTTGTTTAAAACGATTTGCGAACTCAGGTTAAGTTTCATCTTTATGCTATTTTTGGGGTTTTGTTCCACAAAAATAGCAATAAGTTTTGACAATCACCTTATTCTCACCCTACAAAATAACAGAAGCGAACCGTAAATTATTTCTATCATCTTCCACCACCTCGACGGTTTCCACCGCCGTAGTCTCCAAAGCTACCACCTCCGCGTCGGCCTCTGTTACCACCGCGTCCACCGCCGAAATTGTCGTCGAAACCTTCCATTCCGCGCATCGAACGACGCATCTCACGATTGCCAAAGATATTGAGACGATACTGAACATGTAGCATACAATAGCTGGTGATGCTGTTGTACTCGGTATCGCTCCTTCCATTGTCGTTCACAATTCGGCTGAAAGTGCTTTGTTGTCCAAGGATGTCATAGAGCTGAAGCATCACCGTGAGGGGCTTGCCACGTAGGAATCCCTGACTGATTTGTGCGGTCCAGATGAGTTCGTTGGTATTCATCGAAGCCTGATTAAATCCCCGACGGCTGTTCTCGTGGATGTCAGTCGAGATGCTCGTGCCCCACGGCAACCGCATGTGGATGTCGGCTCCGTAGTTAAACCGCCACGTATCCATGTTGTTTTTGGGCAGCAATGCGTTTTTGCTATGACTGTAGTTGAGCGACCCATTGAGCTCTATCTCCAGCCATTTGTTGCGATAGCTTGCCGACAACCGTTGTCCCCAGGTGGTCGTGGTGGTCACATTCTTTTCCGAAGATGAGCTGCGGTCCACGGCCAGATAGCTCACCATGTGGTTGTATCCCATCCGCGTGTTGGTGTTGACATTCCATACATTCATCGTATCCAACGACAGATTGTAGGTCACATTGCCCCGAATGTTCCAGTTGCCGTTGATGTTTTCGGGTCGGGTGGTGCGTCCGCCGGTCGCCTCGTCGTAGGTAACTCGTCGACTGATGCTGTTGTTTGTAGTCGAGAAATCCATGTTGGCGTTGAGCGTGCGGTTGTGCCGTTGCCGGTAATCATTGTATCTTCCTGAGATGTTGCTGGTGAAGGAAGGTTTCAGTCCGGGATTTCCTACAGTGATATTCAGTGGATTGCTGTCATCGTAGATATCGAGCATGTCGGTGATATTCGGCTGGGTGGTGGTGCCATGATAGGTGAGTTGAAGGTTGCGCTGGCGGTTAAACCGGTATCTGAAGTTCAGTGTCGGGGAGAGATTGGTCACGTGACGCACGGTGTCTACGTCCAAACCATAATAGTTTTGGATAAAGTGTGAGCTTTGGGGGCGCACCTGCACACCCACGTTCATGTTGTATTTCTCTCGCACCACACGCAATTGCACGTTGATGTCGTGGTTATAATTATCGTAGGATGAGAGTCGGCTCAACTCGGCATCAAGGTAACCTTCGAGTGGCTGGGGGAGGTAACTGAAGTAGCCTTCATAGTCGCGGTATTGGTTGAGAATGCGATAAAACACCTCCTCGGTCATGTCGTCGAAGTCGTAGGTCGACCGATTGCTCCTGTTATGGCTATAGTTAAAACTGTAGTTGAGTTGCAGAAACACGTTCTTGAACAGCGGTTCCGAGTAGGTGGCCTGTAGCGAATAGCTCCACCGGTTGCCCGGAGTGAGGTTGTATCGGTTAGTCTGATAGGTGGAATCCAGCCCCCATTGGTTTTGCACCTGATAGAGATGGATATTCGATGCCGACAGGTTGCGGTTCTCATTATTGCCCCAGTTGATGTTGCCGCCAATGGTGAAGTTGCGTCCTGTGCGGCTCAACCGACGATAAAGCTGAAACGACAGTCCGAGCGATTTGTTCTCGCTGTATCCCATTGACTTGTTCGTGCGACCGTTGACCACTAAGGAGTCGGCATCGAGTAGGGCCAATGCTTCCAACGAGAGTGGATCGGTGACATAAAGATAAGGGTCTTGACGGAATGATACCGAAGTGTTTGCGCTACGGTTATCGTTGATGGAATAGTTGAAAGTGGGTCGGATATTGATGTTGGTCAACGAGTCGAGACGCCACTCCACACGCGCATTGCCGTTCCAATTATCGTTACGGGAGCGGTTTGCGGCGATATTATTGGAGAATGCTCCCTTGGTGTTTACAAAGCTTTCGGCCGACCGTTTCGTCGCGGTTTCGTTGGAACCATGGGTCCATCTTACGCTACCGTCCACCCGTAACTTGTCGCGTTTCTCATAGTTCACGTTCACTGCTCCAGTCTTCGATGCCCGCAATCCGTTACCTCCGCCGCCTTGTCGTCCCCGACGGCCGCCCATTCCTTCGTCGCCATTGTTGTTGGCATTGCCAATGAGCGTGTATCTCAGGTCGCCATACATACGTGCGCCCATCAGTCGCGAACTGTAACGGTCGCGCGTACCATAGCCCACGTCGGCATTGGCAAAGAACCCTTTCTTCATCTTGGGTTTGATATTGAAATCGAGAATGGTCGTTTCGTTGCCGTCATCGATGCCAGTGAGTCGCGACATCTCGCTCTTCTGATCGTAGGCTTTCACCTTGTCGACAATGGCACTGGGCAGGTTTTTCATCGCAATCTTGGTGTCGCCCACCATAAACTCACGTCCATCGACCAGTATTTTCTTCACCTGTTTGCCATTAATGGTAATGTTGCCGTCGTCGTCGATCTCTGCTCCGGGCAATCGTTCCACAAGGGCATCGATGGTCGAACCTTCGGGCACACGGTAAGCGTCGGCATTATATATAATGGTATCCTCACGAAGAATTACCTTGGGAAGATTGGCAGATACCGTAGTTTCTTGTAGCATAATGGCATTTTCTTTTAAAAATGCATCTCCAAGGTCTACGTTTTTGTCAATGATATTCACGTTTTTCCACAACTCATCAAATCCTAACGAACTGATTTTCACAATATATTTGCCTTTCGATGCTGGCAGTACGTAGGTGCCAAGACTGTCAGTGAGCATGCTCCCCACATAAGTAGAGTCTGCATGATAGAGCGTCACTACCACCTTATCCATTACTTCCCGGGTTTCGCTATTGATGGTGCGCCCTTTGATGCGATAGGGAGATTGACCGTATAAGTGAGTCATTATACTCGCCAAAAGAATCAGAGCAACGAGTATCCGTTGAATCATAGTGTTTGATTAATAGTTTGTATAGGTATGACGCACTAACTCGCATTAAGTTTAACGCTCTTTATGTTTTTTATAGTTTTTCTTTCAGATTAGGTGTTTTGGGTTCAATGTTATCAGAATAAAAACGTATCTTTGCATGTCCAAATCCAAAAAGTTACCAAGTTTAGCTACAATTATTATTCAACATAAACAATCCCACACACAAAATGAACAGAACACAACTCATTGATGCGTTTGCAGAAAAAGCGGAACTTCCCAAGACGAATGCTGCCAAATATGTAAATACCATGCTTGGTATTATAGCAGATACCCTTTGTGAGGGTAATCAGGAAATTGCCATTCCTGACTTCGGAAGGTTTTTTATAAAGCATGTCGCAGAGCGTCAAGGCGTAAATCCTTCCACCGGCGAGAGAATGACGATAGAGGCTCATGACAAAGTGACCTTTAAGGCCTCCGAAAACCTTAGCATTTTCTCACGCAAACACAATTAGTCAGAAGGAGATTATAAACGATGACCTCAAGCCGGAAGTATATACCTCTGGCTTGAGGTCATGTACGTTTTTATAGTTGTACCGCGAGTGTAAAAGCTAATCGGAGAGATCAGATGTTAGAAAACGACAGGGCGTCGCAGCTATGAACGTGGTTCATTCTCCGAGAGAAGTATTGCCGTATTGATGAGAGCAAGATGGGAATAGGCCTGTGGATAATTACCCAACAACGCTTTCGTTTTTAAGTCAATATCTTCACTAAACATTCCCAAGTGATTGGCATACTTCAATATATTCTCAAACAGCCTGTGTGCCTGCTGTCGTTTTCCCGTGACAAACAAGGCGCGTATAAGCCAGAAGGTGCAGATAGTAAAAGCAGATTTGGGTTCTCCAAAATCGTCTGGGGCATTGTATCTATAGACTAATCCCTGATGCAAAAGCTCCTTTCTTACTGCATTCACCGTCATCTTGTATTTTTCATTGCCAGCCTCAATAAAACCATAAGGTTCCAAGAGTAGGAGAGAAGCATCAATACATGTGTTGTCGTAAGTCTGTGTAAATGTCTGTAATGTTTCATTCCATCCCTTGTTCATCACGTCTTCACGAATTTTGTCGGCTGTTTTTTGCCAGATTTCTTCTTCTCTGTATTTGTGGAGTCTGTGTGCAATGCGTACCCCTCTGTCTAAGGCAACCCAGCACATCACTTTGGATGACACAAAATGCTGTGCCTTTCCCCTTATCTCCCAGATACCTTTGTCTGGATTTTTCCACTCTGACATTACGATTCGGCAGATATTTTTTACCATGTCCCATATATCCTCTATTTCATCTTGAGGGCCGGAGACAAGGTTGTAATATTGATAAATCATATTCATCAGATAGCCGAAGGAATCGTTCTGCCTTTGTTTCCATGCTGCATTTCCTATTCTTACGGGTCTACTGTCTTTGTATCCGGACAGATGGTCGAGTGTCTGCTCTGTCAGTTTACGCTGTCCGTGAATGCTATACATAATCTGAAAACTGCTATGATTGGCAATAAATGTCGATTGGATAAATTTGACAAATCGCCTTGCAGCTCTGGTATGCCCCAGGTTCACAAGGGTTTCGATGGTCATAGAGGCATCTCTAAGCCAGCAGAAACGATAGTCCCAGTTGCGCACTTCGCCGGGATATTCGGGCAAAGAGGTGGTGATGGCAGCAAGTACGGCCCCATTATAAAAGGTCATCATCTTCAACGTGAGCAGGCTACGCTCTATGATGTCATTGTAAATGGGATATTGTTTGGTCGCTTTGCTCCAGTTGAGCCAATAGGTGAGTGTCCTGCAATATTCCAGCTTCTCTTGTTCCAAGTCGACATGTATCAACTTCTCATTGTATGATAACAGGAAAAATCCGTCAGTCTCCAATCCGATGATATTACCTTTCAGGATGTCTGTCAGGGGAAATGAAGAATATAGATACTGTCTGTCGGCCACATTAGACGAAGATCGAGATTCCACATAGTCATCGGTAATATTCAAGGTGCACTTGCCGCGAGCGTAGTCAGGACGGGGAGCATAGATGAAGCGAAGACGCGGAAGTCCTCTTATAAGATGCACATAGCGGTATACTTCCGAGGGGTGATAATACTCGCCGGTGTCCTGATCGCGGTATAAAGGCATGAAATCGGTAATCTCAAATTCGGCATCAGAAGAGACAAACCGAGTGCGAAGCAGGTTGGTATGCGGTATATATTTCTGAATAATGGTATAGTTTCCGATAGGCTCAATACCAAAATGTCCGCCTTTCTCACGATCGAGGAGAGAGGCAAACACAGACGGTGAGTCAAAATAGGGCATGCAGAGCCACTCCATATCGCCCCGTTCGGAAATCAGTGCTGCTGTACAGCTGTTGCCAATCAGGCCATAATTCAGGTTAGACATGTGCTCTCCTTTCTGTCAAAGCGTCCAGGAAAGGCAATACGTCTCCCGTCTCTGACAATAAAAAGCGGGCATTGGTAGAACAGATTCCTACCCGAATGCTGAAGCCGTCGGGCGGAAGGGCAAGAAACATATCCTCGTCTGTTGTGTCATCGCCAATAGCCATCGTGAAATCATAATCATGCTGGGAGATCAGTTTTTTTATAATAGTGCCCTTGTTGTATCCTGATGATTTAATCTCCAGGACTTTGTTTCCCGGAATGACCTGAAGCCCCATCTTGCTACATGCCCTATACAGCGTGCGGGCCAGTTGTTGTGCTCTGAATGTGCCCAGCCATGCATCCACCTCGCGATAATGCCATGCAAGGGCTGTGTCTTTTATCTCAAGTCGACTGTTGGGCGTCTTTTTCACAAAGGCTTTCAACACGTCGACCAGCCTGTCGCTCCATTCCACCCTTGTGGAATATTCCGTCCAATGGTTGTCGGATTTATAAAAGGCACCATGCTCGGCAACAATGTCAAGATTGATATCGCCCAGCCATTTCTCTAAGGTCTGATGGTCTCGTCCACTGTTGACTACAATGTGATTACGGCTGTCTTCAGACAGCTTGGCAAGAAGGGCTTTCAACTCTTCTGTGGGTATCGACTTTTGTGGGTCGTTGCGTAGCCCGACCAAAGTCCCGTCATAGTCCAGTACTATCAGCCGATGTTTGCTTTGCTGATATCGGAGGGCTATGTTGTCCTGTCGTTCACGCCCCATCACCTTGGCTTTTATTTCTATGTTACGGCTAACAGCCTCAGACCATTCGTTGATAAAATCTGCAGCCCACTTGTATACTGTCTGGGTAGACACGGTATCTTGCAGTGCTGCCAATCTGCGCTGCCGTTCTTCCTTGGGCATGGCTATCGCTTGCTCCAACGCCCCGGCTATCTGTGTTGTGTCGTTTGGATTGATGAGCAGGGCCTCGGTAAGCTCTGCAGCCGCTCCTGCCATCCTGCTCAGGATAAGTATGCCGGGATGGCTGATCTGTTTGGAAGCAATATACTCTTTGGCTACCAAATTCATACCATCGCGTAAGGGTGTTACCAAAGCGATATCCGACATCTTATAGAGAGCCGACAACTCCTCAAACGGGAGAGCACGGTAAAAATAGCACACCGGAGTCCAGCCGAGATGTGAATACTTTCCATTGATGCTGCCTATCTTTTCGTCTATCTGGCGTTTGAGTTCAGCATATTTCTCTACTTTGTCTCTTGAAGGCACCACTACCATAACCAATGTGACTTTACCGATAGCAGAGGGGTTGTTGTCAAGAAAGGCGGCATAGCCCACCAAACGGTGCAGAATGCCCTTGCTGTAATCAAGTCTGTCTACCGACAATATTAGCTGATGGTTGCCCACGAGCTGTTGCATCTTTCCTATGGCCTGCCTCACTTCTATGTGTTGGCCGGCCTGATGATAGAGGTCGTAATTGACTCCCATAGGAAGTGCATCAATATGTACAGCGCGCCCGCCTACCATAACTTCATCCAATTTAAACTCCAGACCGAGGGAACGCTCTGAAGCACTGATGAAATGACGTAGGTAGTCGTGGGTGTGGAATGCGATGAAATCTGCGCCCAGCATGCCTTTTAGCAGAATGGCATGCTCCGGCAATACTCTGAAAAGTTCATAGGACGGGAAAGGGATATGCATAAAGAATCCGATTCTGAGATCAGGTCGCATTTCACGCAACATTCCCGGAACCAGCAGAAGTTGATAGTCTTGCACCCATACCATGCTGTCAGGCTCGGCCTGATCGCATACGGCCGTGGCAAACTTACGGTTTACTTCCTGATAAGCCGTCCAGTAGTTTTTCCGATATTTACTCTTGTCAAAAAAATAATGACACAGCGGCCATAAGGTGCTGTTGCTATAGCCCTCGTAATAATAGTTGTACTGGCTCTGGGTGAGAAACACAGGATGAAGATTCATCGACTCAAGCCGATTGCAAATATCCTGCTGCTGCGTCTTCTTCTTCAAACATATTCCCGGCCATCCGATCCAGTGTTTTTCAAAAGTTGTGTCAAGTGAGTTAAGGCCTGTTGCAAGTCCGCCTTCGCTACGGGTAAACAAAAAAGATCCGTTGTCAGATGAAACTTTAACAGGCAATCTGTTTGCAATAATATATAGTTTCATTCTATAAAGTTAAGAAAAATACATGAGAATACGAAATATATTAACTTAACTTATGGTATATAAGGCATTTTTGCCATGCCGTACCGGCAAAAAACAATAGCCTCAGCGAAACTGTTTCGCTGAGGCTATTATCGTTTTGGCCTCTTGGGGCAACAAGGAAATCACCCTAAATATTTGATGAGCAGCTTGGCGTATCCGCTCTCACGGAGCTTCACGATACTCTTTTCGCGTATCTGTCTCACGCGCTCACGGGTCAGCCCCAGCTGGTCGCCAATCTCCTCCAATCCTTTCTCGTGGCATCCTATACCAAAGCATTCACGCACGATAGTTATCTCGCGCTCCTTCAAGACATTACGCAACACGGTCTCCAGCTCCTTGGCCATGCTCTCATAGTCCACCTGCTTGTCGGCACGACTGTCGTCGCCCGATGCCAGCACGTCGGCCATGCTGTTGTCGTCGTCCTCCTGGAAGGGAGCATCGATGCTCATGTGATGATTGTCGGCCTTGATGGTCTGGTCGATCTTCGACTCCTCGATGTTGGTCAGATTGGACAGCTCCTGCACCGACGGGCGACGCTGGTTCTTCTGTTCAAACTTCGAAATCTCAGAATTGATCTTTGACAGCGCACCCACCTGGTTCAATGGCAGGCGCACGATGCGGCTCTGCTCGGCGATGGCCTGCAGGATGCTTTGGCGTATCCACCATACTGCATAAGAAATGAATTTGAAGCCACGGGTCTCGTCAAACTTCTCGGCGGCCTTCACCAGTCCGATGTTTCCCTCATCGATGAGGTCGGTAAGTCCCAGGCCCTGATGCTGATATTGCTTGGCTACAGACACCACAAAGCGCAGGTTGGCCTTTACGAGCTTCTCCTTGGCTCGTTCGCCCTCTCTTCCGCCTTTTCTGATGGCCTGTGCCAATTCAATTTCTTCATCAACAGTAATCATTGGTACGCGACCAATCTCTACTAAATATTTGTCGAGAGCCTCACTCGAACGGTTTGTAATGCTTTTCTGAATTTTAAGCTGACGCATGTCTACCTTTCCTTATTACAAAATTGTAACTAATACCTAAAAAATTTCCTGAATATCGCCAAACAAAGGGCAAAGTGGATTGCAAAGATATAAAAAATATCTGAGAATAGTGCGATTTTTAACCTATTTTTTGTGGGTTAAGCCGCTTTTCTTGTCATTTTGCCACATCTAAACCTCTCGTCTCACTAATTGCACCACATTCTCCACGTGTGGCGTATGTGGGAACATGTCGACGGGCTGCACCTGAGAGACGCGGTAGTCCTTGTCGAGCAAGGCGAGGTCGCGGGCCTGTGTGGCCGGATTGCAGCTCACATAGACGATACGGCGGGGTGCGGCGGCGAGAATTACATTTACCACATCGGTGTGCATGCCGGCACGGGGTGGGTCGGTGATGATGATATCAGGACGGCCATGCTCACGGATAAAGTCTTCGGTGAGAATGTCTTTCATGTCTCCGGCAAAGAATTCGGTATTGTCGATATGGTTGATCTGGCTGTTCACCTTGGCATCCTCGATGGCCTCGGGCACATATTCGATGCCGACCACCTTGCTGGCCTGTCGCGCCACAAAATTGGCGATGGTGCCTGTGCCGGTGTAGAGGTCGTAGATGAGTGGCTGGGCGTTGGCTGCTGTGGGCTTGAGGTCGTGGGAGGAGTCGAAACAAAACTCGCGCGCCACGCTATAAAGATGGTAGGCCTGCTCGGTGTTGGTCTGGTAGAAACTCTTGGGACCGACCTTGAATTTCAGGTCTTCCATCGTTTCATAGATGAAGTCGGTGCCCTTGAATGTGATGAGGTCGAGGTCGCCGAAAGTGTCATTGCCCTTCTGATTGTCTACGTAAATCAACGAACTGATTTGTGGGAATTTATCGGCAATATGCTGAAGTAACGCAAGAGCCTGTGTTTCGTCGTCAGGCTGATCGTAGTGAAACTGCACGAGAACCATCAGTTCTCCCGTGTTGGAATTGCGGAACATGAGACTACGCAGCAAGCCTGTCTGGGCGCGAAGATCGTAGAACGACATGCCGATTTCCTTGGCATAACGCTCTATCTCGTTGCGGATGTCGTTCACCACGTCGTCCATCAGCCAGCATTTGCGTATGGGGTAGATCTTGTCGAAGGCTCCGGTGATGTGGAAACCGATGGCGGAGTTGTCGCCGGATGAGAGGTCGAGTGTCTCGTCGGTCAGTTCCTCCTTGGTAAACCACCGCTTGTTGCAGCATCCGAACTCCAGTTTGTTGCGGTATTCCAGCGTCTTCACCGAACCCATGATGGGCGAAAACTCGGGCAGTTCGACCTTGCCGATGCGCGACAGCTGGTCGTAGACCTGCTGCTGCTTGGCCTTGAGCTGCTCCTCGTAGGGCAGGTTCTGCCACTTACATCCGCCGCAGATGCCGAAATGCTCGCAGGCGGGCTGTGTGCGCACGTCGCTCGGTTTGACGAGTCGCTCCACGCGCCCCTCGCAATAGTGGTGTTTCTTCTTCACAATCTGCACGTCGACCACATCGCCCGGCACACAAAAGGGCACGAAGACCACTTGGTCGTCATGGTGGAAGATACATTTTCCCTCGGCGGCAACAGCCTCGATAGTCACATTCTCAAGTAGGGGCAAAGCCTTGCGTTTTCTGCTCATGTCTTTATTTTAAATCGGTGTGCAAAGATAATTATTTTATTCCAAACAGCATGTATGATGCCCCACAAAATCGTGTCTGTCTTGTTGTGCGAAGGTGTGGACGATAGGGGAGGAGAGGCTCGTACTTACCAGTATAGGACTTGAAAAATGTAAGAATGTTTCACAATTATTATTTCGTCTGATAAATTGAAAATAGGAAAATTCCCGCTTGGGCAATGCCATGATAACGGGATTTATAGCAATTTTGGGGTCGAAATTCTCCTTTTTGAGTAGGCTAAAGCAACTTTTCTGCTCCAGAATATGCCCTAATGACCATGCGATTGAGTACTAATCGTGAGACGATTCGATAGTAAAGACAAGGCGTTTACTATCGAATCGCAAAGCCCCCAAAGGGCCATAAATCATAAACACCTATATATCAATGCATTATGAATACCACGTATTTTCGGCCATTTCAGCAGTCCCTTCCTCATTTTTTCAGAAAATGCGATAAATTTGGGGTGCTTTCAATTTATTTCATCTTATTTTCTTGAAAGATAGTGAGAGTGTATCTTCCTTCTCTGCTGATTACAGCCGTTAGTTTTTACAGACGACTTGAACACGGCGGGGGAGACTGTAGCTCTTGAAAACCATGAACAACCTATTCGGGGTCAGTACGGCTTTTCACGTGTCTCGCTACATAGCCAACCCTAATAATGGTCGTAGGTTATGGTCAAACTGCAGCGTATTGTGGTGGTGTTTTGCTCTGAAAAATGTTAAAAAATCATATCCCAAACCCCTGTTAAGGCAAACAATATCTAATTTTGATAAAATTGCAAACTTGGCATTACATTTCATGATGAAAGTTTTGCGTATATAATTTAATATGTTATCTTTGCAATTAGTATTAACGTAAACGATATATAAAATCCTAATCAACACTATGAACGAAAAAAGAGTTTATCTTTTCGGAAATGGCAAGGCCGAAGGCAAGGCGGACATGAAGAATTTATTGGGCGGAAAAGGAGCCAATCTCGCTGAGATGAATCTTATCGGAGTACCAGTCCCCCCCGGGTTTACCATTACCACAGACGTATGTAATGAATATTTTGAAAAAGGACAAGAAGAGGTTGTAGGACTTCTTCGTGACAGTGTCATCAATGGTGTGAAACATACAGAGCAACTCATGGGGCTGAAATTCGGCGATGCCGAAAACCCACTGTTGGTCAGTGTGCGTTCAGGAGCACGTGCGTCCATGCCGGGAATGATGGATACCATACTTAATTTAGGACTTAACGACGAAGTGGTGCAGGGACTTATCAAGAAGACCGGCAACGAACGTTTTGCCTACGACAGCTACCGTCGCTTTGTACAGATGTATGGCGACGTGGTGCTGGGTATGAAACCTGTGAACAAGGAAGACATCGACCCGTTTGAGGCTATTATCCAGAAAGTGAAGGCACAGCGTGGCATACGTCTCGACAACGAGATGAGTGTCGACGAGCTGAAAAGCCTTGTGGTGTTGTTCAAGGAAGCCATTAAGAGACAGACGGGCAAGGATTTCCCGAGTGATCCGATGGAACAGCTCTGGGGAGCCATCTGTGCCGTGTTTGACAGCTGGATGAACGACCGTGCCATCCTCTACCGCAAGATGGAGGGCATCCCGCAGGAGTGGGGTACGGCTGTCAACGTCATGGCAATGGTATTTGGCAATATGGGCAACACGTCGGCCACGGGTGTATGCTTCAGCCGCGATGCCGCTACAGGCGAAAACCGTTTCAACGGTGAGTATCTTGTCAACGCGCAGGGCGAAGATGTGGTGGCCGGTATCCGTACACCTCAGCAGATCACTAAGGAAGGCTCACTGCGCTGGGCCAAACAACAGGGCATCGACGAAGAGGTGCGTGTCTCGAAGTTCCCCTCTATGGAGGAGGCCATGCCAGAGATCTATGCACAGCTCGACGACCTGCAGAATAAATTGGAGAACCACTATCACGACATGCAGGACATGGAGTTCACCGTGCAGGAAGGCAAACTATGGTTTCTGCAGACCCGCAACGGCAAACGCACCGGTACGGCAATGGTGAAGATTGCCATGGACCTGTTGCACGAAGGCCAGATCGACGAAAAGACAGCCCTGAACCGTTGCGAGCCCAACAAACTTGACGAACTGCTCCACCCTGTGTTTGACAAGGAGGCACAGGCTCAGGCACGAGTGCTCACCCGTGGTCTGCCCGCATCGCCGGGGGCTGCCTGCGGACAGATTGTGTTCTTTGCCGACGATGCTGAGGCATGGCAAGAGGACGGACATCGAGTGGTGATGGTGCGAATAGAAACATCGCCCGAAGACCTCGCCGGCATGAGTGCCGCAGAGGGTATCCTCACGGCTCGTGGCGGTATGACCTCCCACGCCGCTGTGGTAGCGCGTGGAATGGGCAAGTGCTGTGTGAGCGGCGCTGGTGCCATCAACGTGGATTATAAGTCTCGCACGGTAGAGATAGACGGCACGGTGCTGCGCGAGGGCGACTATATCTCACTCAACGGATCGACCGGAGAGGTCTATTTCGGAGAGGTGAAGACTCGTCCGGCTGAAGTGACGGGAGACTTTGCCGAGCTGATGGATCTCTGCAAGAAATTCACTCATCTCGTAGTGCGTACCAATGCCGATACACCCCACGACGCAGAGGTGGCCCGCAGTTTTGGCGCAGTGGGCATCGGACTCTGCCGCACAGAGCACATGTTCTTTGAGAACGAGAAGATCAAGGCCATGCGTGAGATGATTCTCGCCGACACAAAGGAAGACCGTGAGAAAGCATTGGAGAAACTGTTGCCCTTCCAGAAGCAAGACTTTTATGGCATTCTGAAGTGCATGGATGGCATGCCGGTAAATATACGTCTGCTGGATCCTCCATTGCATGAGTTCGTGCCCCATGATCTCAAGGGGCAGGAGACGATGGCAGAAGAGATGGGAGTGAGCGTGAAGAAGATACAGACCCGTGTGCAGTCTTTGAGCGAGCACAATCCGATGCTGGGTCTTCGTGGATGCCGTCTGGGCAATACCTTCCCTGAAATTACGGCCATGCAGACACGCGCCATCCTCGGCGCTGCCGTACAGTTGAAGAAAGAAGGATTTAATCCCTGTCCGGAAATCATGGTGCCGCTTGTGGGTATCGTCAACGAACTTGATGCTCAGGAGAAGGTGATTCGCGAAACTGCACAGATGCTCTTTGCCGAAGAAGGTGTGGAGATTCCGTATAAAGTGGGTACGATGATTGAAATACCTCGTGCTGCTCTCACCGCTGACAAGATAGCCGAGAAAGCAGAATATTTCAGTTTTGGTACCAACGATTTGACGCAAATGACGTTCGGCTATAGCCGGGATGATATTGCCAGCTTCCTGCCTTCCTATCTCGAAAAGAAGATTCTCGATGTAGACCCGTTCCAGGTGCTCGATCAGGACGGTGTGGGACAATTGGTGAAGATGGCCGTGAAGAATGGCCGTTCTGTTAGACCTAAGCTCAAATGCGGTATCTGTGGCGAGCATGGCGGTGAGCCTTCATCCGTGAAGTTCTGCCATCGTGCAGGTCTCGACTACGTGAGTTGCTCACCCTTCCGCGTGCCCATCGCCCGATTAGCCGCCGCGCAGGCAGCAGTTGAAGAATAAATCTTCCACACAATCCTATATCTCATAATGGGAGTGAGGTCACGTGATGACCTCGCTCCTGTTTTGTTTTATACCAAAGGGTCTTTGAGACTACTCCTCTCAAGTATTCCATAAATTCCATTGGGGAGGAATTATATGGACTGATGAACCGACCTATCTTCTGTTAAATTAGGATAAAATAATAGCATTCGCCACACCATCAAATTGTTATTTTACATACATTTGCAAGAGGAAGTGTGAAATATATCTTAACAGGAAAAGTATGAAAAAGAAATTTGTGTGTGCCGTCTGTGGTTACATCCATGAAGGCGAAGAAGCCCCCGAAACGTGTCCCGTGTGTAGTGCTCCGCAAAGTGAGTTCAAGGAGATGGCCTCCGAGGTGAAGAAAAAGTTTGTATGCACCGTCTGTGGTTATATCCATGAAGGCGATGAGGCTCCAGAGAAATGCCCAGTGTGTGGAGCTCCGCAGAGCAAGTTCAAGGAACAGAATGACGAACGTGCTGACGGCGACCATTCTATTGACCTACAGAGTCTTGTGGGTAAGTGGGAGGTTGACATGACTCACGCCCGCATTGGTTTTGAAATCAAGCATTGCGGACTGTCGTTTGTGTCGGGTATGTTTTCCGATTTCACCATTGATATCAATGCTAAGGGTCAGGATTTGTTCGACACCGAGATTGTGGCGACAATCAAGACTGATAGTGTGAACACTGGTGTGGCACCTCGTGATGGTCATTTGCGAACGGCCGATTTCTTTGAGACCGACAAGTATCCCACGATGGTTTTCCGCAGTACCAAGATTATCCCCCAATCGAAAAAGGAGGGAAAGATTGAAGGTATGCTGACACTGCGCAACGTGACAAAGCCTGTAGTGCTCAATGCCCAGCTCATCGACTGTATGCCCAGTCCTATGACGCAGCAGACCACAGCCGGTTTCCGTCTTACAGGCAGCATCAATCGTGCAGACTTTGAGTTTGGCCCGAAGTTTGTGCCGGCTATCATCGGAAATGAGGTGAGCCTGATTATTGACGCGGAGTTTACACCTGCAAACTAAATGCAAGCTGTCCTTTATCACTAAACAATTGCTTCCCGAGGAACCTGTTATAATGATTCCCCGG
This sequence comes from Prevotella sp., assembly GCA_016901395.1. Classification (GTDB taxonomy): domain Bacteria; phylum Bacteroidota; class Bacteroidia; order Bacteroidales; family Bacteroidaceae; genus Prevotella. The sequence continues at coordinate 37,397 of JAEAMQ010000036.1, forward strand.
GATTTTAAATAGATATGACATGGTGATCATTCGTTGATTCTGCTCCACCAAGATGATTGTTTTCAAATCTATACAGAAGTATAAATCATTGTTCCGAGTGTCAGACATTGCCCAGATATATCCGTTTGATACCTTCATCAAGGGCTATTTGCCGGGCCTCATATAGTGTAGCGAGGGGCGTAGGGTAGGAGTCTTGCATCTTATAACAGGGGAAAAAACGACTTAAATGTAACGGACAGTCTGCCAAATCGTTATGCCTTAGCCATCGACACATTTCCCGAATCATGTTCATATCATCATTTACTCCAGGTATCAGCAGATTAGTGATTTCCAAATGTACCCCCATTTCATGGAGTGTAAGCAACGTATTAAGTACGGGGGTCAGACGAGCACCACTGATCTTGCGGTAGATGGTGTCTGAAAAGGATTTCAAATCAATGTTCGCCGCATCAATTAGTGATGCTATCTTACGAAGAGGTTCGTCACATATATATCCTGCCGACACGAGAATATTCCACAATCCATGTTTGCGAGCCAATGACGCAATATCATAAATATACTCGTAATAAGTTAGAGGTTCAGTGTATGTATAAGCTATGCCTGGAAGGTTTTTGCGTTCCGCAAGGTCCACAACTCCTGCAAGTTCAAGCATATAATATTCTGTCTCATCAGGTAAGGCCTGCGAGATTTTATGATTTTGGCAGTTGAGACACCGCATATTACACCCACTGCAACTTAGGGAAAGACATCGTGTTCCCGGATGAAATTCATACAGAGGCTTCTTTTCTATTGGATCATCAGCCAGCGCACACGGTCTGCCATACACGTCTGTCCATAGCACTCCAGAGCCATTACGTCTGCTTCCGCAGATGCCCCGTTGTCCTTCTTTCAACACACAGGCATGAGGACAGAGTTCGCATTTCACCCGCCCGTCACCTATTTTGCTATAATAAAGACATTCTTTCATCAGAAAACAATAGCTTCGTAAGTATACAGTTCTGCATCGCGCCACCCTTCCCATCCGATTCCTGCCTTATCCTGAGCACAGTGACCGAGAAATTCTTCCTTAGTCCAATTGGTTTCCCGAGCTACTTGGGGCAGAAAAGTTCCTGTATGATGTCCCTTTCGCATGAAGATGCCGTGTTGTCCTAATAGAAACTCATCAATGCTGGTGATGCGCTTCATTGGAGTTATGACAGATATCTCTATGTTTATCTGACCCATTTCGCTTTCGTCTAACGGATAAAATCTTGGATCCTCAAAAGCCGAGGCGTGAGCCATCTCTTTGACAATTTGGTGGAGAGCGGTATCCTCACCAAGATGCCCAATACAACCTCGTAGTCTGCCATTTTCATAGAGAGTCACAAAGGCGCCACAATATTGCAGCAAGCTTTTCGATAGATTTTGGGGGCGATAAGTGCGTCCAGTAAATACTTCCCGAATGGATTCTGTTGCAATTTTCTTCAATTCTTGCATATCTTCGTTAGACAGCGTGAATTTCTTTTCTGCAAAGACGAAAGAGTGATAGCCTACTACTTGTTGCTTGCTACCATATTCACTGTCACCCGAATTGCAATAACCTGTGTGATATATTGTGATGTCAGTGGCCTGGCCTGACAACATCAGAAGCAGGGCGATAGCTGCTTCGCCACAGGCGCAGGTGGAAAGTGATGCTTCACGTTTGTGTTCCACCTTGCTAATCGTCTCCATAAACTTCTCAACTTTCCCACTCATGATGGCATCGCCCGTAAGTTTGTCCACACGTTTTGCTATTTCATAAGTAGGGTAATGTGAAAAATCACTGCTGATGATAAAGAGGTTACGCTCATTAAAATATGGCAGCAAGGCCTTAGCTGCCTTACGCAGAACCTCTGTATCTTGTGTGGCGACAACAATTGGAACGATAGTTGGCATTCGTTTCAACTGCACCTGTAAGAATGGCAATTGCACTTCTATGCAATGCTCTTGGATATGCGCCCTTTCATCAAACGTAAATACATCACACGATTGGATGATTGTTGCACAGAGCTGCTGGTCTACCTCTACTTTACCCAGAGGTGTCTCATATACATAATCTCTACCCACAGAGAGTTGATTGAGATAGATTCTGTGGCTCGGACCAAGGATAAATATATGCTCGTAATCGTTTTCGGGCGGAAGACAAGCATAGGCAGAAGCTGCTATGTCTCCGCTGAAAACATATCCTGCATGCGGTACGATAAGTGCCCTTATAGGTCCTTTCACAGCAGCATTGGCACCGTAATGTCTGTTCAGAAACCCCTTTACGTCACGCCTCAGCTCTGTAGCTTCAGCAGCATAGAATTGTCCTGCTACTGCAGCTCTTCTGATTTTCTTTTCCATCGTAATATCCTCTTTTCATTAATGTTGTGAAAATAATTATCAAAAAAACTTTATCCCATCGTCTGCAATTATATATTTCTCTATTCATTTACCCTGTTTAGGCTCACTTCGTCAAATAAGATAACGCTATAGAATGGATTTCACAAATATACGAAAATAATTTGATGGCTCGTGTTTTACACCTAAATAATCATCCTTTCTTTTTGTGTAAGGTATTACATATCGTCTTGTCTCTCAGAGCAAATAAAGGCATACTCATAAGATATGCTTCATTACAGCAGTTAGGCTGTGATGGCAGGATTTGAAGAAATGGATAGAATAAACAAACCAATTTGGTTTGCAAGTCAAATGAATTTTATTCAACTTACTTACCAAATTGGCTATAAGTACAAATCTTGATGATTTGTGTTTGGAAAAATGTCTAAGTAATGTGGGAGAATAGCGTGTCTGAATCAGAACTCACTATCATCGCTGATTTCCTCAGCTTCATAATTGAGGTCGTCAGGATCCGCATCATAGGTGGTGCGATAACTCTCTTCGGTCAACTTGTCGTCGTCGAATTCGTCATCTTCTTCCTCTTGCTTGAAATCCTCTTCCTCCTCTAATTCCACATCCTCGTCTTCATCAATGTCGTCAGATTCAAAGTCATCGAGAACGTTGGCCTTGGCCTTCGGAAGTTCGATTTCGGGCTTTTCTTTGGCAAAAATGGCCTCTACCCACAATCCCTTGGGTATTTCAAGCACCTCGAAACCATCGTTCAGCTTCTTCTCATAGAGTCCGCCTGGCTTGTGCAAACGGTCCTGGGGCAGAGTAGTGGTGGAGATATCAAATCCACTTTCGATAATGTCTTGTGTACTTTGTGACAGAGACTCCCATCCTCCACCGAAGTTTCTATCCAAAACTTCTATGAGTTTAGAAGCAGAGATGTGTCGAATGTTCTCGTAGGTGAGGTCGGTCACTCGGAGGATGGGGCGCTTCTTGATGGCAATCTTCTGCTTGACGCTCTCGTCGATGCGTATGGTTCCTGTCTTGAAACCACGTGCCTCATACTTCTTGATGACTTCGGGCTTGTCTACTTTGATTTCTTCGAGTTCGAAAGCACTTCTGATGATGTCGGTGTATCGACGCATGTTGTCTTTCAGGTCTGCATCTCTTTCTGCGGCTTCCCACATCCGGAACACATCATTTTCTTGAATATCCCATACGTTACTCTTGGTCAACGTCTTAAGTGTTATCGCTTTTTTCTCTTTCATTATGGTACGTTATATTTGCTGCAAAAGTAATTATAAATTCGTAATCCACAAACATTTCTCTCTATTTTTTTAGTGTTTTGAAATTTGTTCTGAAACGCATGGTGGGTTGTCTGAATTTTTAATTATCTTCGCAGAGGATTTACTGACAACCAACAACAAAACTCCTTTAGATGAAACGATGAAGACTAAACTTTTGATTTTAACGGCTTTTCTCCTTGCTATACAGCGTCTTTCGGCCCAGACCGGGTTTGGACAAAGCGAAAACTGGAACGCTGACTGGCTGTTTCTCCAGGCTGATGACACCACGGCTCTGGCCCCCAACTATGATGATTCGCGCTGGCTCAGGCTCGATTTGCCCCACGACTGGTCGGTGGAACAGCCGATGTCGCCCGACCTCGCGTCGTGTACGGGCTATCTTCCCGGCGGAATAGGCTGGTACAGAAAGCATTTTCGCACCGACGATTTGGACGGAAAGAAACTGTATGTCTATTTCGAGGGCGTGTATAACCGGTCGAAAGTGTATCTCAACGGACAATTGTTGGGCTATCGGCCCAGCGGTTTTTCCTCGTTTTGCTATGATTTGACACCATATATTAAAGCCCATTCCGACAATGTGTTGGCCGTGAGGGTAGACCATAGCCAGTCGGCCGACAGTCGCTGGTACACGGGTTCGGGCATCTATCGCAACGTGTGGCTGGTGAGTTCCGGGCCTACCCATTTTGCCCTTTGGGGCAACACGTGGAGCGTGAGAAAGGTGACCAAGGGGCGTGCCACGCTCCAGTTTGACATGGAAGTGGAGCAACCGGTGAACGGGCTGACCGCCGAGGTGGAGCTGCTGGATGCCGACGGACGTGTGATAGGTACCCGAAAGACCGCTGTCGGCGGTTCGGGCAAGGCGTTGCTGACGATGGATGTGAGGCAGCCGAGGCTGTGGTCGCTCGACACACCTTATTTATATAAGGCACGACTGAGACTCCTTCAGGACGGTCGGGAGATTGACCGCGACGCCATGAACGTAGGCATCCGCACGCTGAAATGGGATGCCAACCGCGGCTTTGCGCTCAACTCGCAGTGGATGAAGGTCAAGGGCGTGTGTCTGCACGAGGATGCAGGCGTGTGGGGCAATGTGGCCTCGCGACCCGTTTGGGAACGCCGGCTCAGGGAGTTGAAGTCTATCGGCGTAAACGCCATACGCATGAGCCACAATCCTCATGCCCCGATGTTCTATGAATTGTGCGACAGTCTCGGTCTGTTGGTGATGGACGAGGCCTCCGACGAGTGGGAGTTTCCCAAGCGTAAATGGCTCAAAGGCTGGAACGTTGGCAAGCCGGGGTTTCAGGGAACCTACGATTATTTTGAGCAATGGATAGACCGCGATGTGCGCGATATGGTGCGACGCGACCGACGTCATACCAGCATTTTCATGTGGAGCATAGGCAACGAGGTGGACTATCCCAACGATCCGTACTCGCATCCCGTGCTCAACGGCAGTTCGATTACGCAGCCGATGTATGGCGGTTACAACCCCAATGCACCCCATGCCGAGCGCATCGGCAGGATTGCCAAGCGCTTGTCGGCGGTGGTGAGGGCTGAGGACACGTCGCGACCCGTGACGGGAGCGCTGGCCGGTGTGGTGATGAGCAATGAGACGGAGTATCCTGCGGCGGTGGATGTCGTGGGTTATAACTATACCGAAAGCCGTTATTCCGAGGACCATCAGCGTTATCCCAAGCGGATAATCTATGGTTCTGAGAACCGCCATGACCTGCCGGCGTGGAAGGCTGTGAGGGACAACGACTACATTTTCGGGCAGTTTTTGTGGACCGGCATAGACTATCTGGGTGAGAGCGGACGCTGGCCCGCACGGGGATCGCAGCCCGGTCTGCTCGACTTTGGCGGTTTTCGCAAGCCTCTGGGCTGGTGGCGCGCGTCGCTGTGGAGCACTGCTCCCGTGGTCTATATCGGCAGTTATCAGATTGATTCCAATGCCCATCGGGGCCGAAACCGGCGCGACGGCAACATGGCTCCGTCGATGTATGCCGAGGATTTGTGGAATTACGAGCCGGGACAAACCGTTCGTGTAGTGTGCTACACCAATCAACCGCAGGCACGCCTGCTCCTGAATGGGAAGGAAGTGGGTGCTGTTCAGCAGAAGGATGACGACACATCGATCATCTATTGGGACATTCCCTATGAGTCTGGGACGCTGGTTGGCGAGGCCTTGGACAAGTCGGGCAAGGTGGTTGCGAGCTATGAGATCAAGTCGAGCGGCCGTCCTTACGCGTTGACAGCAAAGCTATTGGATTCCCGCGACAGACTGTCGCAGATAGAAGTGAATGTGGTCGATGAGCAGGGCATAGTGGTGAAACTGGCCGACAACGACGTGACCTGCCGCATATCAGGCAATGGTCGACTGCTCGGCATGGAGAATAGCGACAATCAGGACGTCACCAACAAGCGGGATAATCATGAGCGTGTGAGGCTCGGGAGGCTGTTGGTGTATGTCGAAAACGGCACGAGCGTTAGGTTTTCATCGCCCCTTTTGCAAAGCTATGAACTGAAATTGAAATAAACAAACGGTTTCAAGTCCAGAATTTTGAGTCCCCGGTCGGCAGCATTCTCTTGCCGCACCGGGGACAAGTCTTTCCGTTCCATTCCTCGATGCGGTTGCTACCGCATTTCAGGCAGAGCCTTCCGACGATGCTGCTGAATGACGGGGCCGAGTCGGCAATGACCCCGCCGACCACCAATGGCTCAATATTGTGGCAGTCGGGACAGCTCACCATGACGATGTGTTGGCCCATAAAGCCGCGGCCTTCGTATACGTCGGCCTCATAACCGCAGCCTTCACACCTGTATTTTACAACCTTAGCCATGATTTAGATAGAATGAAACATATTGTTCGGCCACCCTTTTGTAGTCGTGGTAGCGTTGGATATATTCGATACTTTGGCGTTTCAACTCCGGGATTTGGGCTGGATTTAACACCAGATTTTCCAGTTCCCGCACCACGCTCTCATAGTCGGGCTGCACATTGACGATAGGTCTGAGCGTGTCTTCCCGTAGTATTTCGTAGTTCTCCGGCTCACCACCGCCCACACAAATGATGCCGCGGCTCATGGCTTCGAGGGCGTTCATCGATGGCGTATAACTGTAAAGCTGGTCGAGAATGCAGTCGGATTGGTTCATCATCTCGACGTATTCGTCAAACGGAACACCCTCCGCAATCTTCAGTTCCACCTTTTCAGGGTGCCTCGCCTGCACCGCCTGGGCAGCCGCCAACATGATATCGGTGCCCTTGTATTCGCTTCTTCCCCGACTGATTCCCACGAAAATGCGCACCGGTCGATGGGGCATCGTGGTGTCAATCGACAGTCCTTGCTTCGGCTTGATGGGGTAAGGAATAAACGAAGTCTTCCCGGGGAACAGCGGATGATAGCATGCCCAATATTCGTAGAGGCCCGCGATGATACCGTCGCAGTCGTCGGCGATGGTGCGGTTGAGCCGTTCCTTGGCCGTTCCGAGCCAGTCTCGCTGCTCTTTCAGGGCATCGGGAGTCTGCCTGATGGTCTCCCCGATGTTGAAATCACTGTATCTCAAGGGCTTCCGGGTGATGTTTTCGTGCACCCAATAGTAGTCCATGCCAAAGGCTCCAAGGAACATTTTACGGTTGTTTCGGCGCAACCAGTCATAGATTTTGAACGTTCTCTCGGCCTTAAGCTCTACGAAAAGCGGGTTGATGAGCTGCACAACGTCGTAGCCTTTCAGCTTTGAGGCATTGCTCCAAAGCTTTCCCAGCAGTCGGATGCCGCCCCATTTTCCAGGCTTTCGGGTCAGGTCGATGTCCCGTGGATAGTCTTTCCAGAAGTCTCCGTTGCTGGCCAGCGTCACCTCATGACCGAGCAAGCGAAGCCCTTCGGCCAAAGTGGCGTGCACATTGCTATATTCACCTAATAGGAGTATTCTCATTTCGATGGCATTCGACGGTTGAACAAAAGAGGGATGGGGCTGAAATCTCCCTGTGACAAAAGTCTTCGGGAAAGGGGAGAAGGGCCGCTACCTGATGGTAGCCAGCAAGATCTGTCGCCCGATGGCATTGCCCACCATCCATCGGAACGACGTATAGCGCTTGGTGTATTTCTTGTCGGGCAGGGGATAGAGGCCATGCTGCTTCAGCGTATTGATAGCATCCGACAGATGATGACGACTATGGGTGAGCTTGATGGTGTTGTAGAGATAGTCCATCGACAACTGGGCAATGCGGCGGTTGAGGGCCACCCGGTCAATCTCTGGCGACGATTCGGCCACCTCTTTCAAGTGAAGGATGATGCCGATGATATCGTTCAGTCGCTTCACCGTGTGCCGTTTGTCTTTCTTTTCCATGATGGAGTCGTCACGCTTGCGGTAGAAATAGGCCTCCGACTGGGTGGAGTAGACATGTTCGGCACGCAACATCAGCTGGGGTGTAAACTCCTCATCCTCATGGAAAATACCCGGAGTGAAGCGCAAGGAACCCAATATTCCCTTGCGGAAGATGTATCCGCAGGCCGAGGCCCGTAGGTTGTTCTGGTGCATGTAGACCACACCCGATATTGGTCCGTCATATAAAAACGGCACCTCGGGATTGGTTTTCTTCGTTTCCAGAAACAAGACCATGTCTGCATCCTGGTATCTTATGATATCAAGACAGTGCTCGTAAGGTGCACGGATGAGGTAGTCGTCACCGTCGACAAACTGTACAAACCGCCCTGTGGCACACCGTAGTCCCATGTTTCGCGCTGCCGAAAGTCCCTGATTGCTCTGTCGAATATAGATGATGTCATCCCGACACTCTGGCAGGTCGATGAGTGGAGTGTCGTCTGTGCCATCGTCTACAACGATAATCTCGCGTTCCTCCTTGCCCAAGGACAGTTCAAGGATGCTTTTCAGGCATGACTGCAGCAGGTCCACCGGAATGTTATAGGTGGTCACAATGAAGCTGATCAGTGGCTGCGACGGAATGTTTTGTGGAGTTGACATAGTCTTTTAAGTCCTAAGAGGTGTAAAAGCTTGAGCTTGAAAGTATTTTTATAGGGCAGGATGGGGAAGTATTTCGACAGTCTTCCACCAGCTCTATATACATCAATCTGGATATTCAACACCTGGGAATAATACTCTGAGGCATAGTCATCCAACTCTCCTTTCTTCCTTCTTCTGTTCAGGAAGTTTCTCACTTGTTTCAACATCCTTGTGTGAGTGTTGAGCAGAAAGGTGAGGTCTCTCACCGTAGCTTTTTCGGTAATTCCGTCGGGATTGTAACAGTAATAATACAAGCCGACATCGGTAGTGGCGATGATACGACAGTTGCGCATGACCAAGGGCAATGTGGCGGCATCCTCAAAGCTGCGTCGTTCAGGAAACTTCACCCCGTCGAACACCTCTCGCTTATAGATTTTGTTACAGGCGTAAGTGTGCTCATAGGCCTTTCCCTGCAGCCAATAGAGCATAGAATTGGTGTATTCCTTCTTGGGAAACTGCAGGAGATGGATTTTCTTCGAGCCGTAATGCTCATAAATCGGGTATTCCAGCAGGTCGTAATCGGGATGAGTGGAGAGCACCTCAAAGAGCGTCTTGAAGGTGTCGTCGGCGATATAGTCGTCGCTATCGATGAAGGTGACATACTGTCCACGGGCCTTCTCCAGACCTGTGTTGCGGGCCGCACTTAGTCCGCCATTCTTCCGGAGATGTACCACCTGGAAGCGACGGTCGCGTTTGACGTACTGGTCGCAGATAGCCGCACTACCGTCCTTAGAGGCATCGTCCACCAGGATGGCTTGCCAGTCACGAAACGACTGCCCGCTGATGCTGTCAAGACATCGGGGTAATGTCTTGGCTACTTGATAAACGGGGATGACAATACTTAATTTCATGTTGCAAAGATAATAAATGTTTTGCATTTACGTTAGCATTGAGATGGAAAAACGAGAAAAGGAAGATTCCTATTCCCATATATTGAAATATACCGGGCTGTTTGGTGGCGTTCAAGGACTGAATATCCTCGTAGGGATTGTGCGCAACAAGTTGGTTGCCATGATTCTCGGCCCTGATGGTATGGGATTGGTGTCACTTTTCAACTCCACCATCAAGTTGGTTTCCGACTCAACAAACTTCGGATTGTCGATGAGTGCGGTGAAAAATGTGTCTGAGACCATCGATACCGGCAACGAAGACAAAGTGCGTGAAGCCGTCAGGCTCATTCGTTCATGGAGCCTTCTCACCGCTTTGCTCGGCATGCTGCTGTGCATTGTGCTGAGTTCACTGCTCAGCCGGTGGACCTTTGCCTGGGGAAACCACACACTCCATTTCATTCTTCTTTCACCTGTTGTGGCGCTTATGGCTATTGCCGGCGGCGAGACCGCCATCCTCAAAGGTGCCCGCCAACTGCGCAATCTGGCGATTGTCAGTGTCTACAACATGTTGTTCGCCTTAGTCTGTTCTGTTCCCATCTACTATTTTTTTGGGCAGGCAGGCATCGTCCCTTCACTGGTGTTGCTGGCTCTTGCACAATGTGTTACAACCATCTACTATTCCTATAAGCTATATCGTCCTTCATTCTCATTTTCAATAAGATATATTCACCAAGGAGAAGGGATGATTCGTCTGGGCATTGCTTTTGTCTTGGCAGGCATTCTGGGCAGCGGAGCTGAGTTTGTATTGCGCTCTTATCTCAACAACACGGGCGAACTCTACACCGTGGGACTCTATAATGCCGGCTATGTCATGACCATGACCTATGCCGGAATGGTATTCTCGGCGATGGAGACCGACTATTTCCCCCGACTTTCGGGCATCACTTCCTTGGGTCCTCAGCTCAACCAGATGGTCAACCATCAGATAGAAGTGTCGCTCCTCTTGGTGTCGCCGATGCTCGCCCTCTTCATGGTGATGCAACCCATATTGCTTCCGCTGCTCTATAGCGGTAAGTTCATGCCCGTGTTAGGCATGATGAAGATTGCCGTGCTGGCTATGTATTTCCGCGCTCTGACACTCCCGGTGGAGTATATCGCGCTGTCGAGAGGCGATTCGCGGGGATACCTTTTCTTAGAGGCGGTCTATGATATAGCCTTCGTGCTTCTGGTCATCGTGGGCTATAAATATCTTGGTCTGGTCGGCACGGGTGTCGGACTGGCCTTTGCCGGACTCATCAACCTGGTGGTGGTTTTCGTCTATGCACGCTGGAAATATGGTTATAGCATTGCTTCAACGGTAAAGCTCTATACGCTTATCCAACTGCCTCTGGGCATAGCCACATGTATGGTGACCTACCTTCTGGATGGCATCTTCTACTGGATGGTGGGACTTCTGCTGGCTTTTGTGTCGCTGGGCATCTCCGTTCAGATACTGCGCTCGAAAACAAATCTCTGGAATGCGTTGGTCGAAAAGATTAGTTTTCGCTTTCACCAGAAAGGGAAGGGGGTAGACCATGACTGAACCGGTTGTGACCATACTCGTTGCAGTGTATAACACGGCTACCTATCTGCGGCCGTGTCTGGACTCACTTCTTCGGCAAACCCTGCACGATATTCAGATCATTTGTATCGACGATGCGTCGACCGACGGTTCCCTGACCATCCTGCGGGAGTATGAGGCTGCCGACGAGCGGGTGGAAATCATTGCCCTGCCGACCAACCACGGACAGGCTTTTGCCCGAAATCAGGGGTTGAAAACAGCCCGAGGCCAGTATATTTGTTTCCTCGACAGCGATGACTGGATGGCCGACGACTGCTTGGAGAAGGCCGTGAAGACGTTTGTAAGCCACCCCGACACGGGCTGTGTATTGTTTCACACGCTCTATTTTTATGCACCAGACCGACAGGAGGAATACCCGATGCAGCCTTTCGAACGGCTGACTGGACACGATGCTTTCGTGCTCTCGCTGACATGGAAGATACATGGGGTCTACATGGTGCGGGCCGACATCCATCGCCATTACCCCTATGACGAGAGCGCGCATGCCTTCAGCGACGACAACACCACGCGTCTGCACTATCTCGCGTCCACCGAGGTGAGATATTGCGACGGCATCTATTATTATCGCCAGCATGCAGCGTCGGTTTCTCATCGGGTGGACGTGCGCCGGTTTGACTATCTCATCGCCAACCGGAGTATGAAAGAAAAACTTCATGAAATTGGTGCAAGTCGTGATATTATAAGCCTTTATGAAAACCATAGATGGCTGAACATCATCGACCTTTACATGCTTTTCTTCCATCATCGCAATTCAATGTCATCCTCCGATGCTGCCCTCGCCCTCCATCTGTTGCGCGAGGCATGGGCATCTATCGACGTGAGTCTGCTCACGGCCAGAAACCGTTTTAAATTTGGTTACACACCCCTTCAGCGCTCTTGGTTTTTCTTCCGCCTTCAAGAAGAAATCTATTTCTCCCTTCGCAAAATGGCGGGGAGATGATTTTCGGGTTCAGACAGAGATGGAAAAAACGACATGCCATGATGTGCATGCCTTACTCTTTTGTCATTTTTATTTATCAAAATTAACGACGCTGAAATCCTATCATCAAGCTTAGGAGATGGGGTTGTGAGAGCTTTTGCGACCAATTTCAAGGGAAAAAACACGCTTTTAAGTGACAAACAGGCTTTTTTTCGGCACAAAGCGGCCTGTTTGACGATACGATTAAGGCGTAATCGTGTTGCGATTAGATAGTATTCGCGATGCGATTAGGTACTAATCGTGAGACGATTTGACACTTTTCTCAAAGCCAGCTCCTCCTTATCTCCACAAGATACTGTCTGTCAGCACATTATGAAAAGTGCGATTTTTTGGCTGTTTTTCATACGAAGTCATGTCATTTTCAAATTTCTACTCATTTTGAAGGTGGTATTCAAGAAAATTCATCAGGTATTTCTTTCAGGTAGTTTACAGGCATCTTCTGTGAAGAATGCGTACAGAGGTGGGGTGACTGCAGACTGCGATAGACTTCGACAGCTGGGGCTGTAGTTTGAGAGAAGGCATACTGCATACGGTTTTTATGCAGCAGGGTGACTTCCTGTATAAAAGCTTTATGTTGAAATCTGCGTTAAACGTGTATAAAATTAATAGTTTTACTTGTCATATTTTAGATATTTTCTTATCTTTGCGACAAATTGGTAGAACAGGCAACAATAAAGTTGGAATGACTCTGATTATCGTAGGCATATTGCTTTTAGGTTATCTGCTCATTGCTACAGAGAACATCACAAACGTGAACAAGGCAGCAGTGGCGATATTTGTTTGTACGGTGGGCTGGGTGCTTTACATCAGCTACGGTACAGATTTTGTTATGAGTCAGCATGCCTCAGAATACAATGTGTTTCTGCAGGGGGCGGCTCCTACGAGCATCACCGTGAAAGAGTTTATCGCCAGCAAGGTCTTCCTCGGTTATGTGGGCAAAGCCTGCGAAATCGTATTGTTTCTTTTAGCCACGCGAACCATCGTCGAAATACTGGACAACAACGAGTGTTTCGATTTCCTCACACAAATATTGGAGACTCGCAGCAGCCGTAAGATGCTGTGGACACTGGGCATTGTGACATTGCTGATATCGGCCAATCTCGATAATCTCACTACCACGGTGATGATGCTGGTGGTGATGCGCAAGCTCGTTCACAACCGGCGGCAGCGCATGATCTATGGGTCGGCCATTGTGCTGGCAGCCAACTGCGGCGGCACCATGACCGTCATCGGGTCGCCGACGGGCCTGATGCTATGGAATGCCGGACTGGTCTCTGCCTCCCATTTCTTTATGGTGCTTGCCCTGCCCAGTCTGCTGGCATGGGTCATTCCCACATGGTGGATTGGGCGTAGCCTGCCCGAGCATGTGGAGTCAGACATGATGCTGATGTCTTACCGTGGCGACGACTCACGGTTGGCGGTGTGGCAGCGAGTGCTGATGCTCTGTCTGGGCATTGGCGGATTGTGGTTTATCCCCACGTTTCACAACATTACCAAGCTCAGTCCGTTTCTCGGCGCACTGTGTGTGCTGAGTGTGCTGTGGGTGGTCAACGAGATTTTCAATCGCAACCTCATGGAGATGGACAGCATGAGCGAGCGACGCATCCCCAAGGTGCTCTATTACGGTAGCCACCAGCTCATCCTCTTTGTGCTCGGCATGATGCTTGCTCTTGGAGTGGTGAAGGAGACGGGGGCACTCTCCGTGCTATGGAGTTTCCTGCAGGGACAGGGAGCAGAGGACTGGATGTTGGCATTGAGCGCAGGAGCGATGAGCTCGGTGCTTGACAACTTTGCCACAGCCGGGAGTTATGTTACCCTGCACCCGATGGGCGAAGTGAATGGCAACTACTGGAACATGATAGCTTATATGACAGCTGTGGGAGGCAATGTCCTCACCGTGGGCTCGATATCAGGACTGGCCCTGATGCGCACTGAGAAGATGCACGTGGGCTGGTATTTCACCAATATAGGTTGGAAGGCAATGGTGGGCGCACTGATAGGATTTGTGGTGCTGTTGCTGCAGATGATGTAGAATACATTAAGGTATAATCAAATAAAAGAAAAAAGGATAATTTAATGGGAAAGATTAAGACGATTGGCGTGCTTACGTCAGGAGGAGATGCACCCGGAATGAATGCTGCTATACGTGCAGTGACACGTGCCGGAATTTGTCATGGATTTCAGATCAAAGGTATCTACCGCGGTTTTGAAGGATTGATAAATGATGAGGTAAAGCCATTTACAACCGAGAATGTATCAGGAATCATCATGCAGGGAGGTACTGTCTTGAAAACCGCACGCTCTACGGAGTTCCGCACCCCGGAAGGACGTGAGAAAGCCTATGCCAACCTTCAGAAAGAAAAGATAGATGCTTTGGTAGTCATTGGCGGTAACGGTTCGCTTACCGGAGCTATGAATTTCGCACAAGAACATGATCTTTGCTGTATCGGTCTGCCCGGAACAATAGACAACGACCTCTATGGCACCGACACAACCATCGGTTACGACACCACGCTGAACACCATCGTGGAGTGTGTGGACCGTATCCGCGACACGGCACAGAGCCACGAACGTATCTTCTTTATAGAGGTGATGGGGCGCGATGCCGGTTTCCTCGCACAGAACGCAGCTATCGCCAGCGGCGCAGAGGCAGCTATCATTCCCGAGGATTCCACCGATGTCGACCAGTTGGCACAGTTTATGGAGCGTGGCATCCGCAAATCGAAGAAAAGCTGTATCGTCATTGTGTCGGAGAGTCCCAAGTGCGGTGCGCTCTACTATGCAGACCGTGTGAAGAAGGAATTCTCCGGCTATGACGTGCGTGTGTCTATTCTTGGTCATCTGCAGCGGGGCGGACGCCCGTCGGCCCACGACCGAATTCTGGCCAGCCGCACGGGTGCCGGCGCCATCGAAGCCATCATGCAGGGCCAGCGCAACGTCATGGTGGGCATCCATAACAATGAGGTGACCTATGTGCCCCTGTCAGAGGCTATCCGGTCTGACAAGCCTTTCGATCGCAAACTCATCAAGGTGCTTGATGAGCTGAGTATTTGATGCGGAACTAAAGTTTGTTAAAAAGTATTCAACTTGTAAGAAATAAAATGTATTTTTGCACGTAGTTCGTTTCAACGCACGATGCCATCAAAAGATATAATAGTAATACATTAAAATAATAGCTTATGTCACAAATCAGCGGACGCATCTCCCAGATTATTGGTCCAGTGATTGATGTCTATTTCGACACCCAAGGACAGGACTCGGAGAAGGTGCTGCCCAAAATTTACGAAGCTCTCAAAGTGAAGCGCCCTGACGGTCGCGAACTGATTATAGAGGTACAGCAACACATCGGTGAAGACACCGTGCGTTGTGTGGCTATGGACAATACCGACGGTCTGCAGCGCGGATTGGAGGCCCTGCCCACAGGTAGTCCTATCACGATGCCGGCCGGCGAGCAGATCAAGGGCCGCATGATGAATGTGATCGGCCAGCCTATCGACGGTATGAGCCAGCTGGAGATGGAAGGCAGTTACCCCATCCACCGCGAGGCACCGAAGTTTGACGACCTCTCGACCCACAAGGAAATGCTCTCCACCGGTATCAAGGTGATCGACCTGCTCGAACCTTATATGAAAGGTGGAAAGATTGGATTGTTCGGTGGTGCCGGTGTAGGCAAGACGGTGCTCATCATGGAGCTCATCAACAATATTGCCAAAGGCCACGACGGATACTCGGTGTTTGCCGGAGTAGGAGAGCGTACCCGTGAGGGCAATGACCTGATTCGAGACATGATTGAGTCTGGCGTTATCCGCTATGGCGACAAGTTCCGCAAGGCAATGGACGAGGGCAAATGGGACCTTTCGCTTGTAGACCCTGAGGAGCTGAGACAGTCACAGGCTACGCTTGTCTACGGACAGATGAACGAACCCCCAGGGGCACGTGCGTCGGTGGCATTGTCGGGTCTGACCGTTGCAGAGGAATTCCGCGATCATGGCGGCAAGGGCGGTGCTCCGGCCGATATCATGTTCTTCATCGACAACATCTTCCGTTTCACCCAGGCCGGTTCTGAGGTGTCGGCTTTGTTGGGCCGTATGCCTTCGGCTGTGGGTTATCAGCCTACGCTGGCCTCCGAGATGGGTGCCATGCAGGAGCGCATCACCTCCACCAAGAAGGGTTCCATCACCTCCGTGCAGGCTGTGTATGTGCCGGCCGACGACTTGACCGACCCTGCGCCCGCAACGACGTTCAGCCACCTGGATGCCACGACGGTGCTCGACCGAAAGATTACCGAGCTGGGTATTTATCCCGCCGTGGACCCTCTGGCCAGTACATCGCGTATCCTCGACCCGCTGATTGTGGGTAAGGAACACTATGAGTGTGCCCAGCGTGTGAAGGAGACCTTGCAGCATTACAATGAGTTGCAGGATATTATCGCTATCCTTGGTATGGACGAACTCTCCGACGAAGATAAGCTGGTGGTGAACCGTGCACGTCGTGTGCAGCGTTTCCTCTCGCAGCCCTTTGCCGTGGCCGAGCAGTTTACGGGTGTGCCCGGAGCAATGGTCAGCATCGAGGACACCATCAAAGGTTTCAATGCAATCCTCGATGGCGAGGTGGACGACCTGCCCGAGCAGGCTTTCATGAACGTAGGTACGATCGAAGACGCCATCGCCAAGGGTAAGAAACTGTTGGAAGCAGCTAAGGGTTAACCAATTCTTTTCACTTAAAATCATCATCGATTATGTTGAAATTAAGAATTGTGTCGCCCGAAAAGGTGGTGTACGACGGCGAAGTGGAGAGCGTAACCGTACCGGGAACTCTTGGAAGTTTTGAGATACTGAACAACCATGCGCCCATCATCTCCTCATTGGCTGATGGGAAGGTGGTATATGCCACGAGGCAGGGTGTTCAGACACTTGACATCCACGGCGGATTTGTCGAGGTGAAACAAAACGAGGTAAGTCTCTGCGTCGAGGTGTGATGGATATCAGGAAGCTGAACGGTCTCTATAAGATGGGATTGTGGTTGATTGCGGGAGTTGTGCTCATCTTACTGTTGGGCATGAACGTTTTGCAAGACAACCGGCATCTCAACCTGCTCTTGATGGTCGCCATTGGGGTGACAGTCGTGTGGGTGTTGACCTTCGCACTTCTTCGATTCAAGGCTCGCCGTGACTCCAATCCAAGGAAGAAGGAGTTACAGAATGCTGAAAAAACGCATGCCCGGAAATGAGGATGGGGTATCTTTCTACATGGACCATAGTCCTCTGTGCATTGTTTTTCATCGTTTTGGGACTGATGTGGATATTAGGTTATGACTTTATCAAGAAACATTCTCCTGAAAATCTGCCCAAGTTCTATCTCCTTATGTCTGTTGTGCGCTTCCTTGCCGTACTGACATTGGCAGGAGGGTATATCCTGTTGGTGTCCAACAGTCAGGCCCAGTCCGAGTCATTCGCCCTCATGGTGTGTGTCATGTATGTGGTGATGATGGCGGTAACACTGAAAATAAAACATTAAAAGGTATTGAAATGAAATACGTCAAATTGATTGTCTGCATGTTGATGCTCCTGACACTCGGCGTTTCTGCCTCGGCAGCAACAGAGGGCGAGGGCAAGCTCAACACCTCACAGATTGTGGTGGGACATATCAAGGATTCTTACGAATGGCATCTGACCAACATCGGTGACAAACCTATCGTAATCAATCTACCGGTCATCGTTAAAAGCTCTACAGGGTGGCACGTGTTCAGCACGGCCCAGTTTGAGGAGGAACCCAATGCCAAAGGCTATCGGGTGGGCCCCTACAACCTGGTCATCGCTACCCAGGGCGACAATGCCGGCAAGATTGTTGAGTTGCAGAATGGAGCCGAAGTGCGTCCGCTGGACATCTCCATCACCAAGACGGTGGCTGTGATGTTTATTGATGCCGTGATTCTTCTGTTATGCATCCTTATTCCGGCACACTGGTACAAGCGCCACAAGGCAAGCGATCCTGCCCCTGGTGGCTTCACTGGTTTTATCGAAATGGTGGTCAGCTATGTAGAGGACAACATCATCAAACCCGGAGTGGGCGAGGGGTATGAGAAATATTCACCCTATCTGATGACCTGCTTCTTCTTCATCCTGACGTGCAATCTTATGGGTATCATGCCGTTTCCTCCCGGTGGAGGCAACGTGACGGGTAATATTGCCGTGACTTTCTTCCTCGCACTTTGTACCTTTATCATTACCCAGGTGAGTGGTTCAAAGCATTATTGGAAGGAGATTTTCTGGCCCGAAGTGCCATTGGCATTGAAGGCTTTCCCCCTGATTCCGTTCATAGAGTTTGTGGGAATCTTCACCAAACCATTTGCATTGATGATCCGTCTCTTTGCCAACATGATGGCAGGACATGCCATTGCCCTGTCGCTGACATGCATTATCTTTGTGGTTGCAGCCATCGGCGGCGCTACATTCTATGGTATGTCGGTACTGAGTGTGGTGATGAGCGTGTTCATGATGTGCCTTGAGTTTCTGGTTTGCTTCATCCAGGCCATGGTGTTTACGATGCTTAGCTCCATTTTTATCGGGCTGGCGCGTGTGAAAGCAGAATGAAATAATTAAGAAATAAAGAACAAATAATAACATTAAAATTTAAGAATTATGATTTCAACATTGTTATTGGCAGCTGCCGTAGATGGCATTGCAAAGTTAGGTGCCGGTGTTGGCGCAGGTCTCGCAGCTATTGGTGCAGGTATTGGTATCGGCCGCATCGGTGGGCAGGCTATGGATGCCATGGCCCGTCAGCCTGAAGTTATGAACAAGATCTTCACCAACATGATTGTGGCTGCTGCCCTGATTGAAGGTGTGGCATTGTTCGCTGTCGTTGTTGCATTCCTCTGCATCTAATTCGAATCGTATTCAACGCTGCGTATGGATTTATTAATGCCAAGTACCGGCTTGCTCTTCTGGATGACCATCGTCTTCCTGATCGTGCTTGCAGTCCTATGGAAATGGGGCTTCCCCGCCATTACCAATATGGTGAAGGAACGCAAGGACTTCATCGACGAGAGTCTGCGCAAGGCGCATGAAGCCAATGAGAAGCTGGCCAATATTCAACAAGAAGGAGAATCCATTCTGCAGGAAGCTCGTGAGAAGCAGGCCGAGATTTTGAAGGAGGCTACTGCTACTCGTGAAGCTATTGTTGCGAAGGCCCAGAGTCAGGCGAAGGAGGAAGGTGCTCGTTTGCTCGATGATGCCAAGGCAGAAATCGAGTCACAGAAGCAGCAAGCCATTCGTGAGATTCGCGCTCAGGTAGCTGAACTCTCCGTAAAGATAGCGGAGAAGGTGGTCCGTGAGCGGCTTTCGACAGATGACAAGCAGATGGAATTGATTGACAAACTGCTGGCAGATGTTACTGTTGATGGTAAAAATGAAAATAAATAATGTGATATGGATTTAGGTGTAATATCGGTGAGGTATGCACGTGCGCTTCTGAAGAGCGCCACGAGGCTGAAGCAAGAAGCTGAGGTTTACAAGGAAATGCAGATACTTTTGCAAAGTTACTTGCAAGTGCCACAGTTGCGCTTTACCATTGATAACCCTATGTTGTCCAAGGACAAGAAGCAAATGCTCGTCGAAACAGCGGCCGGAGGTAATCTCTCGGAGTTGACGAGACGATTTCTGCAACTTGTTTTCAAGGAGGGTAGGGAGAGTACCTTGCAATTGATGGCAGCCTCATATATCACACTTTACCGTAAACAGAACAATATTACCCGTGGTAAACTGATCACCGCCGTTGCTGTTTCTCCGGAAACGGAGGCCAAGATGAAGCAAAAGGTGGAAAGTAATACTCATGGAACTGTAGAATTCAACACGGAGGTTGACCCTGATATCATCGGTGGTTTTATCCTCGAATATGATACCTACAGAATGGATGCAAGTGTGAAATCGAAGCTAAACTCGATACTAAACACGTTGCGGAAATAAAATAATTAGATCATAAACAATAGAAGATTGAAGTCGGATGGCACATTGATGCCTATGAGACATCTCCGTTTTATTGTTTAATCTTTAATGTTTAATCTATAACAATGTCAGATAAAATAAAACCAAGCGAGGTATCTGAGGTGCTGCTCCAGCAGCTCGAAGGTATCAATGCTGACGAAAAGTTTGACGAGGTCGGTACCGTGTTGACGGTCAGCGACGGTGTGGCACGAATCTACGGACTCCGTAATTCTGAGGCCAACGAGTTGCTGGAGTTTGAGAACGGCACCATGGCCATCGTCATGAACCTGGAGGAAGACAACGTGGGTTGTATTCTTCTCGGTCCTACGGCTGGCATCAAGGAGGGACAGACGGTGAAACGAACCCACCGTATCGCTTCTATCCGAGTGAACGACAACTTCCTCGGTCGTGTGGTTAACCCTCTGGGTGAGCCCATCGACGGCAAGGGAGACATAGACCTGACCACCTCTTTTGAGATGCCCTTGGACCGCAAGGCCCCCGGTGTGATCTATCGTCAACCGGTGAAAGAGCCTCTGCAGACAGGTCTCAAGGCCGTAGACTCCATGATTCCTATTGGCCGCGGACAGCGTGAGCTCATCATCGGCGACCGCCAGACGGGTAAGACCGCCGTAGCTGTCGACACGATTATCAACCAGAAAGGCAACTACGAGGCAGGCAAACCCGTGTATTGCATCTATGTGGCCATCGGCCAGAAGGCCAGCACCGTCGCTGCCCTGGTGCAGACCTTGAAGGAGCATGGTGCCCTGCCTTACTCCATTATCGTGACTGCTACGGCTGCCGATCCTGCCGCCATGCAGTATTATGCACCGTTTGCCGGAGCTGCTATCGGTGAGTATTTCCGCGACCGCGGATACCACGCGCTGGTGGTCTACGACGACTTGTCCAAACAAGCCGTAGCTTATCGTGAGGTGTCGTTGATTCTTCGTCGTCCTTCTGGACGCGAGGCCTACCCCGGAGACGTGTTCTATCTCCACTCCCGTCTGCTCGAACGCGCTGCCCGCATCAACGACCAGCAGGAAGTAGCCAGCCAGATGAACGACCTGCCCGAATGTATGCAGGGTCAGGTGCGTGGCGGAGGCTCGCTCACCGCATTGCCCATCATCGAGACACAAGCCGGTGACGTATCGGCCTATATTCCCACCAACGTGATCTCTATCACTGACGGACAGATCTATTTGGAAACCAATCTCTTCAACCAGGGCTTCCGACCAGCCATCAACGTGGGTATCTCGGTATCGCGTGTGGGTGGTTCGGCACAGGTCAAGAGTATGAAGAAGGTGGCCGGTACGCTGAAAATCGACATGGCCCAGTATCGTGAGTTGGAGGCCTTCTCCAAGTTCTCCAGCGACATGGACCCTGTGACCGCCATGACCATCGACCGTGGACGCAAGAACAATCAGTTGCTCATTCAGCCGCAATACAGCCCAATGCCTGTAGGAGAGCAGATTGCCATCCTCTATTGTGGTGTGCATGGACTGATGCATGACGTTCCCGTCGACAAGGTGCGCCTGTGTCAGGAGCAGTTCCTGGAGCAGATGCGCTCACAGCATCAGGATGTCATCGAAACGCTGGCCAGCGGAAAAATCGACGACGATCTGACCAAGGTCATTGAAGAAGTAATGGCTAACATTGCCGGACAATTTAAGAAATAGAAAGAGGATAGCTTATGCCGTCATTAAAAGAGATAAAGACCCGTATCGCATCTGTTCAGAGTACGCGTAAAATTACGAGTGCAATGAAGATGGTTGCATCGTCAAAACTGCACCATGCCCAGACAGCCATCCAGAACATGCTCCCTTATGAAAATCAGCTGGAACATATTCTCAAGGCTTTTCTGGTGTCTGTGCCCGATGCACAAAGCAAGTTTGACGAAAGCCGTCATGATGTGAAACGAGTGGCTCTGATTGTCTACTCTTCCAACAGTTCGCTCTGTGGAGGCTTTAATGGCAATGTTATCCGCATGATGCAACAGGCTGTCGAAGAGTACAAATCTCAGGGTGTTACCGATATCACAATCTATCCGATTGGTCGGAAAGTGGGTGAGAAGGCGCGTAAGTTGGGTTACAAGGTAGCTGGCAATTTCGTAGAATTGGCCGATAAGCCCAATGCTCGTGAGTGCAGTGCCATAGCCAAGGAGATATCTGATAAATTCGTTGACTATGAGTATGATAAGGTGGAACTCATCTATCATCACTTCAAGAGTGCTGGCTCGCAGATCCTTACACGCAAAACTTTCCTCCCCATCGACCTTTCTACTGAGAATATCGGTCTCGACAACGACCGTGATCTCTCCTCCAACGTCGCCACTGCCAAAGCGCAGGAATATCTTCGCAAGAAAGGCGAAGAAGCTTCGCGTCGCAACCAGGAGAATGTGAAAGGACTGAACGACGACTTTATCGTGGAACCGGATCTGGAGAGTGTGCTGTCGGTATTGATACCCAAGCTCCTCAATCTGATGGTCTACACAGCGCTACTCGACAGCACGGCCTCTGAGCATGCGGCCCGAATGGTGGCTATGCAGACCGCAACCGACAATGCAGACGAACTGCTCAGGGGGCTCAGTCTGCAGTATAACAAGAGTCGCCAGGCTGCCATCACCAACGAATTGTTGGATATTGTTGGCGGTTCGGTCAACAATTAAGTTCTTTTTCCCTATACAAATAGATAGGAGACAGATGCAATTCAGGTGTCTGTCTCCTATCTGTTTTAAATCTGCGTGAATAACATTCTCGTCTTGATCCAACCCAATCTCAGATGGCTTTTCATGACATGGTTTTACGATAAATATTCAGCGGAAAGGCGATTTGATAGTCATTGCTGCACCGTTCTTTACTAATTGTAATGTCATCATTGTACACTCCTGTTTACTGGGTATCCAAGTGCTGCGGCCATCACAATCAGTATAATGCAGGTCGGCTGCTGGCGTATGATAAGATTGATAGTTTTTCTTTGTGTTTTTTAATTTTGTTATTTGCTTGGTGGAATCGAAAAAATATCTTAACTTTGTAGACATCTCAATTGAGAAAAAGGCTTAAAAACCATCATTAAATGACTGACGAAAACTCCGTAAGTATCACACAAGAACCCAAAAAGGCAAAGGTTTCCAAGCATTCCGCCGAATTTGGCAAGGGCAAGAAGCGTGACGTAAAGCGCAATATTCCCTCAGACTTGATTCCCATAGAGGAAGAAACATGGTTGCTGCAGCCCATTGCGGTGACCATGATGCGTCATGACTACTCGCTGATTCAAATCAGGATCTTGGTCACGATTGTGGAGTTTATGCAGTCAAAGCTGCATAAGATTCTGAACAAAAACAAGATGGAGCCTGAGATTTTCTCGGATGTGGAGCTTGACAATGATGGTCGTCTTGAAATCAAGACATTGTTCAAGACCCTTGGTGTCGATCCCAATCACTATCCGCAGCTGCGTCAGAGTCTGAAGATGCTGGCAGCCATCCCTGTGGAAATCCCTTACAAGACAGTCGACGGACGCAGTTATCTCAAGGTGACCAACCTCTGCGATGTCTACATTCCCAAGGATTCCGGACTGTATGAGAAATATGCCGTGCTCAAAATTGACCGCACGGTGGCCAAGCGGTTGGTGTCGCTTGACTTAGGTTACCATCGTCTGGGCAAACAGATTGTGTTTGCCTGTCGCAACCGCTATACCCAACGCATCTACATGTTCATTGAGAGCTGGCTCGATAAGGGCGGTACTCGCATCAAGACACTGGAGTTTCGCAAGATGCTTCGGTTGGAATCCAATTACAAGAAGTTCAGCGATTTCACCCGACGAGTGCTCGAACCTGCCAAAGAAGAGCTGAAATCGCTCTCCGAGAACGGCTTCTGCGACTGTTATTTCGAGTATGAGAAGAAGTACTACAATGGTCAGAGAGGTGGCGAACCCGACGAGTTGGTGTTCCATATCTTCCGTCCGAAGAATAAGTTGAACAAGCAATTGCAGGACGTGACCGACATGCAGCGCAGTCAGTTTGCCGATATGCTCGTAAGATATTTTGGTTTTGACCTCGCCGTAGCGAAGAAAATGAGTGATCGTATCACCCCAACCAATTATCAGGGAGCTGTCTCCAAGCTGGTGGATTTGCGCAACAGGCTGCGCAATGACCTCACGATCCACGACCGTGCGGCATACACCTACCGTGTGCTCGACAATCTTTTCCGAGGCGTTCAGACACAATAGACTATACAATTTTTATTATTATATTTCATCATTAAATAATGAAGTCGAGAACATCAGATTGGTTTGAAACCAAGATAAAATACGACAAGACACAGGAAGACGGCTCCATGAAGCCGGTTATGGAACAATATGTAGTCGACGCACTGAGCTTTACAGAGGCCGAGAATACGATGATCGAGGAGATGTCGAGCTACATCAGCGGCGATTTCAAGATTGTGGGCATCAAGCCCGCGCCCTATCACGAGATATTCTTCAGCGAGGATCCCAAGGCCGACAAGTGGTACAAGGCCAAGCTGTCCTTTATCACCATCGACGAAAAGACCGAAAAAGAGAAACGTTCCTCGGTGAGCTATCTGGTTCAGGCGGCCAGTCTGCCCGGGGCAGTAAAGAATATCGACGAGGTGATGGGGGGCACGATGATCGACTATATCATTGCCTCGATAGCCGAAACCATGTTTATGGATGTCTTCGAACACAAGTTGGCGGCCGACAAGAAGGCTGCGGCCAATGATGTTCCGGAATACGAACAAACCGACGAAAACAAGAAAGGCGGTATATAATGAATGTAGATGTTGCTAAAAACTTAAAAGAAGTGCTTGGCAACCTGCCCGAGGGGGTGAGCCTGGTGGCTATCAGCAAGTTCCACCCTTTGGAGTATTTGGAGGCGGCTTATGCCGCTGGGCAGCGTATCTTTGGAGAGAGTCACGAACAGGAATTGCGTGTCAAGGTACCTGCATTGCCACAGGATATCGTGTGGCATTTCATCGGACACCTGCAGACCAACAAGGTGAAGTATATTGCTCCATACATCTCTATGATTGAGGCGGTGGACAGTTTCAAACTCTTGAAGGAAATCGACAAGCAGGCTGCCCGTTGTGGTCGTGTCATCGATGTGCTGCTTGAGCTTCATATTGCTGAGGAGGCCACTAAATACGGGCTGTCGCTCGATGCCTGCCGCGAACTCTTGCGCGAGGGCGAATGGCGTGCCTTGGAACATGTCAGGATATGTGGTCTGATGATGATGGCCAGCAATACCGACGACGAGAGTCAGGTGGCTGCAGAGATGAATGAGGCTGCTGACTTCTTCGATGAGGTGAAGCGCGACTACTTTGCCGATGCCGACTACTTCTGTCATCGGTCGTGGGGCATGAGCCAAGACTATCAGATAGCCGTGAAATGCAGGTCTAACATGGTCAGAGTAGGTACTTTTATTTTTGGCCCCAGAGTTTATTGATAAAATGGTAAAGAACAAAATGCTCGACAACGCACGGCAAATTCTCGACAGTTATCTTGAGGTCACTGCCAAGAGAAGGACACCCGAGCGCTATGCAATCCTTGAGGCCATCTACCATTTTGATGGTCATTTCACGGTGGAAGAGTTGAATGCCCTGTTGGAAAAGGACAGATTCATCGTGAGTCGGGCAACGCTTTACAATACCCTCCGTCTTTTTTTGAAAATCCATTTGGTCGTCCGCCATAAGTTGGTGGATAAGACCAAGTATGAGGCTGCGCTCCGCAACGATTCCCATAGCCACCAGATCTGTACGATGTGTGGCAAGGTGTCTGAGGTGGAACTGCCTGAAGTAGAGGCAGCCATAGCCTCGTCGCGTCTCTATCGTTTCAGAAAAGAGGGGTTCACACTATATATTTATGGCATTTGCAGCAGCTGTCAGTCGAAGCTGACGCGCCAGCGCATGATGATAGGAAAGAATAAAACAGATAATAAATAACTTGATTTAGCGTATGAATACAGGAAAAGTTGATGTCTTGTTAGGTCTTCAGTGGGGAGACGAAGGCAAAGGAAAGGTTGTAGATGTGCTCACACCCAATTATGATGTGGTAGCCCGTTTCCAAGGTGGTCCTAATGCCGGCCACACCTTAGAGTTTGAAGGTCAGAAGTATGTCCTTCGAAGCATCCCCTCCGGAATATTCCAGGGTGGTAAGGTCAACATCATCGGCAATGGTGTAGTGTTGGCTCCCGACCTCTTCATGGGAGAGGCAAAAGACTTGGAAAAGAGCGGACATGAGTTGCAGTCGCGCCTTCATATCTCCAGCAAGGCACACCTGATTATGCCTACTCACCGCATTTTGGACCGTGCTCTCGAAGCTGCCAAAGGCAAGAACAAGGTGGGAACCACCGGTAAGGGCATTGGTCCGACCTACACCGACAAGGTGAGTCGCAATGGCCTTCGTGTGGGAGACATCCTCGACAACTTTGATACCAAGTATGCTGCGCACAAGGAACGCCACATGCAGATGCTCGCATCGATGGGCTGGACCGATTTCGAGGGACTCGAAGAGACCGAGAAAACATGGATGGAAGGTATCGAATACCTGCGCAGTTTCCACATTGTAGACAGTGAACACGAAATCAACCGTCTCCTGACAGAGGGCAAAACCATCCTCTGCGAGGGTGCTCAGGGCACCATGCTTGACGTGGATTTCGGAAGCTATCCGTTTGTTACGTCGAGCAACACCATCTGTGCCGGAGCATGCACCGGCCTTGGCATCGGTCCCAACAAGGTGGGCAATGTCTATGGCATCATGAAAGCCTACTGCACCCGCGTAGGTGCCGGTCCTTTCCCGACAGAACTTTTCGACGAGACCGGCAAGCGAATCCGTGACATCGGACATGAGTATGGTGCCGTGACCGGACGCGAACGCCGCTGCGGATGGATAGACCTCGTGCAGCTGCGCTACAGCATCATGGTGAACGGTGTTACCGAACTGATCATGATGAAGAGCGACGTGCTCGACGGATTTGATACCATCAAGGCTTGCGTAGCCTACGAACTGAAAGACGGAACGACCACTCCCGACTTCCCCTACGAGATTGACGACGTGAAGCCGATATACAAAGAGCTGAAGGGTTGGAACACAGACATGACCAAATTCACCTCTGAGGCCGAGTTCCCACAGGCTTTCAAGGACTATATCTCCTTCCTCGAAGCCGAACTTCAGACCCCGATCAAGATCATCTCCATCGGTCCGGACAGAAGTCAAACCATTGTTAGAAACAACAAATAATCATGGGTAACAACAAACCATCCATCCCCAAGGGCACCCGAGACTTCGGTCCTGAGGAGATGGCCAAGCGCAATTATATCTTCAACACCATCAAAGAGGTCTATGCCCTTTATGGTTTTCAGCAGATTGAGACGCCGTCGATGGAAACCCTTCAGACTCTGATGGGCAAATATGGAGACGAGGGAGACAAACTGCTCTTTAAGGTTCTCAATTCCGGCGACTATTTTAAAGGCATCACCGACGACGAACTCCGCGACCGCAACGCACTGAAGCTGCAGACCAAATTTTGCGAGAAGGGACTGCGCTACGACCTCACCGTGCCGTTCGCCCGGTACGTGGTGATGCACCGCGACAGTCTTCAGTTGCCGTTCAAACGCTATCAAATCCAACCCGTTTGGCGTGCCGACCGCCCGCAGAAGGGCCGTTATCGCGAGTTTTATCAGTGCGACGCCGACGTGGTGGGCTCCGACTCATTGCTCAATGAGGTAGAGTTGATGCAGATTGTAGACACCGTTTTCAAGCGATTGAATGTCCGCGTGCTTATCAAAATCAACAACCGCAAGATCCTTACCGGTATTGCAGAGGTAATCGGCGAGGCCGACAAGATTGTCGACATCACTGTGGCCATCGACAAACTCGACAAGATAGGTTTGGATAATGTCAATGAAGAACTCCGAAGTGACGGCATTTCCGAGGAGGCCATCACCAAACTTCAGCCCATCATCGCCCTGCAAGGCACCAACGACGAGAAGCTCGATGTCATTGCCAATCTGCTCCAAAGTTCCGAAGTGGGACTCAAAGGCGTGGAGGAAACGCGCTTCATACTCAGCACGTTGAAGTCCGTTGGTCTCAACAGCGAGATTGAACTCGACCTCACTTTGGCCCGCGGACTCAACTATTACACGGGTGCTATCTTCGAGGTTAAGGCTCTGGACACCCAGATTGGCTCCATTACCGGAGGCGGACGCTACGACAATCTCACCGGCATCTTTGGCATGCCGGGTCTCTCGGGCGTAGGCATCTCGTTTGGTGCCGACCGCATCTACGACGTGCTCAATGCCCTCGACCTCTATCCCAAGGAGGCTGTCTCGGCCACACAACTGCTGTTTATCAACTTCGGCGAGAAGGAAACGGCCTACTGCCTGCCCATCGTGGCCCAGGCACGACAGGCCGGAATACGTACGGAGATGTATCCCGACAAGGCCAAGATGAAGAAGCAGATGAGCTATGCCGATGCCAAAAACATCTCGTTTGTGGCTCTGGCGGGCGACGACGAAATCGCTGCCGGCAAGGTAACGCTGAAGAATATGGTGACCGGCGAGCAGCAACTCATGACCGCCGACGAGCTTGTGGCTACCATCCTGAAGTGATGACGGTCTGATCATCAACCTTTTCCAAGGCCGTGTCAACGGTTTGTCAGCATTCCATACGTATGGAATGACGAGCACGACGAACGCTTGACACGGCCTTTTCTACTAAAAACAAACACAATGAAAACTAACAAAATCATTCACTTCCTATTGGTGTTGTCTCTCGTTTTCTGCCTCACATCCGGCCGACGACAGACCACCATCTTCGTCATCGGCGACTCCACAGCTGCCGAGAAATCGCATCCCGACACCAATCCCGAGCGTGGCTGGGGCATGGTGCTACAGGGATTTTTCGACGATGACATCCTTGTCTCCAACCATGCCGTCAACGGACGCTCCTCCAAGAGCTTCCTCGATGAGGGCCGCTGGCAGAAAGTGCTCGACCGCATCAAGCCCGGCGACTATGTGTTTATCCAGTTTGGCCACAACGACGAGAAGCCCAAGCCCGACCGACACACCGATCCCGGCACCACCTTCGACGCTCACTTGGCTCGCTATGTCACCGAGACACGGGAGAAGGGCGGCATTCCGGTGCTGTTCAGCTGTGTGGTGCGCCGCAATTTCCTCAGCAAGGTCGACTCGACAACCGATGACGAGTCACTGCGCAACGTGACCTATTCTGATGAGGAAATCAATTCCGACACCCTTGTAGATACCCATGGAGCCTACAAGGATGCCCCCCGCAACGTGGCCCGCAAGATGAACGTCGTGTTTATAGACGCCAACAAAATTACCCACGATCTGGAGCAAAGCCTCGGCGTGGTGGGCTCCCGCAAACTCCACATGTGGTTCAAACCGGGTGAAATACCCAGCATCCCCCAAGGGCGCAAGGACAATACCCACTACAATGTGTATGGTGCCCATGTAGTAGCAGGACTCCTGGCAGAGGCTGTCGGTAAGCAGATCAAGCCCCTTCGGAAGCATGTAAAACACTTCGATTACATCGTATCCAAACGAGGCAGAGGCAACTATATGAAGCTGAACGATGCCCTCGAAGCCATACCTGAAGGGCTCAAGACACGCATTTATGTGCTTGACGGACAATGGACCGTTACTCAGCATCAACTCAAAAATAAGAAAGTGAAGTTCACTTGCTATCCCGGAGCCAGGATAATCCACCGCAACTGAATATTCCGTATATCAGAATAAAAATACGTGAAAATGGGGTAGAGCAAAGGTTAATAAATAATTTTTTTGAATAAAATATCTTTTTTATTATGGAATAAGTCCAATTTTGTTTGTCGTTATTTCAAATTATTATTATCTTTGTAGCCTATTTGAGATATATTTAATATTACAAAAGGGATAAGAAATGAACCAAGAGGCATACGACAGGCTTGTAAGTTGTGGCGTTCGTCCATCCATGCAGCGCCTTGCGATTATGGATTACCTGCTTAAACATCACACCCACCCCACCGTGGAAGAGGTTTATCAAGGTATCAGTAAAGAGATTCAGACATTGAGCCGCACCACGGTATACAACACGCTGCGTCTTTTCTCTGAGCACAATGCTGCTCAGATGATTACCATTGACGAGCATCGTGTGTGTTATGATGGCGACATTCATCCTCATGTGCATTTCTTCTGTCGCAATTGTGGTCATGTCTACGACCTGATGGACGAAGAAATTCCCGCTATGGCTCAGCCCAAGAATGTGGGTGGGCACATGGTAGATGATATCCAGCTCTACTACAAAGGTATCTGTCACGAGTGCAGCACACATAAGAGCTAAACTCGTCTGGCATCATCAGTAAACAAGCAGCTTGACACGTGTACGCATGTGCCAAGCTGCTTGTTTTATATCTATCTGTCAGAGGATGCAGACTCATGGTCCCACCTCAAGGCCATGGTGTTTTGTCAAAATAGTTCTGAATTTTCCGTGCCTGAAAATTTCTCGAAATAGAAACCGTATGGGATGTTTTTGCCTCAAAAAACGAATGTTTCTTGAAGAAAAATCATACTTTTCTTCGATTAGGTACTAATCGTACGGCGATTAGTACCTTATCGTCTTGCGATTACTATCCAATCGCAATGCCTTGGGATAGGAAAATGTGCATGATTAGGCACTATTCATAAGCACACAAAATGCCCGAAATATATAATCAGCTGAGCATCAGCAATTTGAGGAACGCTCATTTTGCACGTATTTCGTCCCATGGATTTTGATTTTCAAAATACGGGCAGCATTTGAAGGCATTATTCAAGATATTTCATAGAGAATTAACGTAGATGAAGTTTTTTGCTCATAATCCGCAGATTCTCGTTTTTTCTTTTTATCTTTGCATATTCAAGTATCTGTGAAATTTATGATAGACGTAAAGGTAAAAGACGTTGACCTGCAGCGTGCTGCGGAAGAGGGCATGGACGAGTTTATCGATGTGTTCAAGGAAGCCATTCTGAAGGCTGTCGGTGGAGAACTGAATGCGGAGACCATGCCGCAGCTCAATGCCGACCAGGTGACACTTCTGGGCTATGTTTCCCTGCGCGACGAGGTGATGAACGGCGGATTTATCCAACTCATACACAACGGGTTGGGGGCATTTGTCTACAAAAATCCTTTTGACAAGGCACTGCGCAACTGGGGACTTCACGACCTCTACAAACTCGTGAACAAGAGCCACCGCCTCTACAATCTCTATCATGAGGAAATAGAGAAAGACTGCACTCAGGAGGAGTTTGATGCCCTCTATGAGAAATATAGTGAGTTCGACGATTTCGACGATGCCTTCGTAGAGGGCGAGGAAGGATTTACGTCGCAGGTGGCTCACTATGTAGACGAACATATAGAAAACTTTGCAACGATAGTCAATGAATAAGGAACAACTTGAACTTCGCAAGAAAAGTCCTGTCCAAATCAAGAATAAAAAAGCGTCGTTCGAATATATATTTATCGACACCTATACGGCCGGCATCGTGCTCACGGGCACCGAGATCAAGTCGATACGCATGGGCAAGGCCTCGCTGGTAGACGCTTTCTGCTTTATCAACAACGGTGAGGTGTGGCTCAAGGGCATGAATATCTCGCCCTATTTCTATGGCTCCTATGCCAACCACGAGGCCAAACGCGACCGCAAACTGTTGCTCTCGAAAAAGGAAATCAGAAACCTGCAGCAGGACGCGAGTGCCCCCGGCTTCACCATTATACCCGTGCTGGTGTTTATCG
The DNA here is from genome assembly GCA_016901395.1 of Prevotella sp. Taxonomy (GTDB): domain Bacteria; phylum Bacteroidota; class Bacteroidia; order Bacteroidales; family Bacteroidaceae; genus Prevotella. The sequence continues at coordinate 69,264 of JAEAMQ010000036.1, forward strand.
ACAGCCACGGCCGGGCAAAGGTAGACATTGTCTTGGCCCGTGGTAAGAAGGAATACGACAAGCGCCAGACCCTGAAAGAGAAGGAAGACCGCCGCGAGATGGACCGGGCCATCAAGCATTTCTGAATCTGAAAAGAATGATGGCAGAGAGAGTAGATAGGTATTGAGTAAGAGAGAACGAAAAGATAAGCTGATGAATCAGGATAAGTTAAGAGAAGTTGCCAAGGAGAAGATACTCATCCTCGATGGGGCGTATGGCACGATGATTCAGAGTTATGAATTGTCGGAAGACGATTTCCGTGGTCCGTTGAACAAGGATACCCCCGGCCAGATGTTGGGCAACAACGATGTGCTCAACGTGACGCGTCCGGATATCATTCTTGAAATCCACCGCAAATACCTTCAGGCCGGTGCCGACATCATCGAAACCAACACCTTCTCCAGCCAGCGCGTGTCGCAGGCCGACTATCATCTCGAAGCCAGCAGCCGCGAACTGGCCTTGCAGGGCGCACTTCTGGCCCGGCAAGCCGCCGACGAATTTTCCACCGATGAATGGCCGCGCTTTGTCGCCGGCTCCATCGGTCCGACCAACAAGACCTGTTCGATGAGTCCTGACGTGAGCAATCCTGCCGCCCGCGAACTCCTCTACGACGACCTGCTCACAGTCTATATCGAGCAGGCCGACGCCTTGATAGAGGGTGGGGTGGACGCCTTCCTCATCGAAACCATTTTTGACACACTCAATGCCAAATGTGCCATCGATGCCTGTCAGCAGGCAATGGACCGTGCCGGATTGCGGTTGCCCATCATGTTGAGTGTCACGGTGAGCGACCTGGCGGGCCGCACGCTGAGCGGCCAGACGCTGGAGGCTTTCCTCGGCAGCGTCAGTGCCTACGACATTTTCTCCGTAGGACTCAACTGTTCGTTTGGTGCCCGCCAGATGAAACCCTTCCTCAAGCAGCTCACCCGTAAGGCACCCTATTATATCTCGGCCTATCCCAACGCCGGTTTGCCCAATTTGCTGGGACAATACGACGAGACAGCCGAGAGCATGTCGCCCCAGATTGCCGAGTATATCGACGAGGGGCTGGTGAATATCGTGGGCGGATGCTGTGGTACGACTGAGGAATTTATCCATCAATATTATCTCTTGTCACAGGGCAAGAAGCCCCATCAGCCCGCTCCGAAGCCCACGACGACATGGCTGTCGGGCCTGGAATTGCTCGACATCACGCCCGAAATCAATTTTGTCAATGTGGGCGAGCGATGCAATGTGGCCGGGTCGCGCAAGTTTCTGAGGCTTATCAAGGAAAAGAAATATGACGAAGCCGCCACCATTGCCCGTCGGCAGGTGGAAGATGGAGCTATCATCATCGACATCAACATGGACGACGGATTGCTCGACTCGCCTGCGGAGATGGCCAATTTCCTCAATCTCATTGCCTCCGAGCCCGACATAGCCCGTGTGCCGGTGATGATCGACTCCAGCAATTGGGACGTGATACAGGCCGGACTGAAATGCGTGCAGGGCAAATGTATAGTCAATTCCATCTCGCTGAAAGAGGGCGAGGAGGCCTTCATAGCCCATGCCCGCGAGGTGAAACGCTTTGGTGCGGCTGTGGTGGTGATGTGTTTTGACGAGCAGGGACAAGCCACAACGTTTGAACGTCGTATCGAAATTGCCGAGCGTGCATACCGCATTCTGACAGAGACGGTTGGCTTCAATCCGCTGGATATTATCTTTGACCCCAACATCCTGGCCATTGCCACCGGCATGGAGGAGCACGACGACTATGCTGTGGGGTTCATCCGTGCCACCGAATGGATTAAGAAGAATCTGCCCGGCGCACATGTCAGCGGTGGCGTGAGCAACTTGAGCTTCTCCTTCCGCGGCAACGATTATATCCGTGAGGCCATGCATGCCGTGTTCCTGTACCATACGATTCAGGTAGGAATGGACTTCGGCATTGTCAATCCCGCCACCAAGGTGACCTACTCCGATATTCCCGAGGACCATCTGCAGATCATCGAAGACGTGATACTCAACCGTCGCAAGGGTGCCTCCGAAGACCTGATAGAGTTGGCCGAGAAGGTGAAGGCCGAGGAAGAAGCCCGCAAAGCCGCTACGCAAGGGTCGGGAGCAGCCATCGCATCGGATGCAAAGAACGAGGAATGGCGACAGGGCGACCTCACGTCAAGGCTGGTCTATGCCCTGCGCAAAGGCATCTCCGAGCATCTCGACGAGGATCTGCACGAGGCACTGGAAGCCTATCCCCATGCCGTGGATATCATCGAGGGGCCGCTGATGCAGGGCATGAACGAGGTGGGCGACCTCTTTGGTGCCGGCAAGATGTTTTTGCCGCAGGTGGTGAAGACCGCACGCACCATGAAACAGGCTGTGGCCATCCTGCAACCCTATATCGAAGCCGAGAAGGTAGACGGCCAGTCGAGTGCCGGCAAGGTGATTTTGGCCACGGTGAAAGGTGATGTTCACGACATCGGCAAGAACATTGTGGGGGTCGTGATGGGCTGCAACAACTATGAAGTGATAGACATGGGTGTGATGGTTCCGCCTGAACACATCGTGAAAAAGGCCATTGAGGTGAAGGCAGACCTCGTGGGTCTGAGCGGTCTGATTACCCCGTCGCTGCAGGAGATGGTAAACACCGCCCGCGAAATGAAGCAGGCCGGACTGACGATACCCATCATGATAGGTGGCGCGACGACCTCTCAGCTGCACGTTGCACTGAAGATTGCGCCCGAATACGACGGTCCGGTGGTGTGGATGAAGGATGCGGCGCAGAACGTCATCGCGTCTTCCAAACTGCTGAACGACAGCGAGCGCCCGAAATATATGCAGGAAATCGAGGAGAAATATGTCACCTTGCGCGACGGATTTAACCAGAAGCAACAGCCGCTGGTATCCTTGGAGGATGCCCGCAAGAACAAACTCGATTTATTTAGTGAATAAAACGAATAAGAAAAAGATATGATTAAGACAGTTGCCTTTGACCTGGGCGGAGTCATTATGACCATTGACAATGACGAACCGAAACGCAGGCTGAAGGAGATTGGAGCGACTGATGCCGACAAGTTGCTCGATCCCTATGTGCAGTCGGGCTATTTCGGCGATTTGGAAAACGGTAAAATCAGTGAAGAAGACTTCCGCAAGAAACTGAGCGAACATGTAGGTCGGGAACTGACCTGGAAGGAATGTCAGTATGTGTGGACGGGATATGCGAAGCAAGTGCCGCATTACAGCATCGAGGCCCTGCAGCAAATACGCGAAATGGGCTATCGCATCATCCTCGCCTCGAACACCAACGGATTTATGCAGGCATGGGCCGACTCGGAGGATTTCTCTGGCGACGGACACGCACTCAGCTACTATTTCGACCGGATGTACCGCAGTTACGAGATGGGGGAGATGAAGCCCGACGGACGATTCTTCCGGTATATCCTCAGCCATGAGCAGACGCTGCCCGAGGAAATACTCTTTGTCGACGACAGTTCACGCAACTGTGCCGCTGCCAGCGAACTGGGCTTCAGGACCTATTGTCCGGAGAACGGTAGTGATTGGTCGGCTGCGGTAATAGAAACCCTGTTAAAAAACAAGGAATAGTTTTTGCCTCTTCGGAGGCATTTTTTCTTGATGAAGTTATCCTTTTCATTGCAAAAGTGTTAACTTTGCATTCAGTTTAAATACATTAGTATGGTTTTCAACAAGAAGAAGCGGTGGCACTGCCTGCCCGGCCAACCTCTCTCGGAACTCGACAAAAAGGTGATGTACTGGGAGAATAAGGGCAAACTGGTGCCTACCCGCGACATGATACGCACACCCGAACAGATCGAGGGTATCAGAATCGCCGGCAAACTCAACACCGGATGCCTGGACGCCGTGGCCGAAGCCATCAGACCCGGCATGACAACACAGGATATAGACGATATCTGCATGAAGTATTGCGAGGAGAACAACTGCCATCCTTCGTGTCTTAACTATGAGGGTTTCCCAAAAAGTGTGTGCACCAGCATCAACGAGGTGGTGTGCCACGGCATCCCGAAGAAGGAGGACGTGCTGGAGGAAGGTGATATCGTCAATGTAGATATGACGTTGGACTACAACGGATACTATGGCGATGCCTCACGCATGTTTATCATCGGTGGCAAGACCACGCCCGAGAAGGAGCAGCTGGTGCGTGTCACCAAGGAGTGTCTGGAGATTGGTGCCGAGGCCGCCAAGCCCTATTGCTTTGTGGGCGACATCGGCCATGCCATCCAGAAACATGCCGAGAAGTATCACTATGGAGTGGTGCGCGACCTCTGCGGACACGGCGTGGGACTGGCGATGCACGAGGAACCGGACATCGTTCACTACGGACACAAGGGCACCGGTATGCTGTTGGTGCCCGGAATGGTCTTCACCATAGAGCCGATGGTGAACATGGGCACATGGGAAGTATTCATCGACGAAGATGATCCATACGGTTGGGAGGTAATCTCGGGTGACGAAAAGCCCTCCGCACAGTGGGAACACACCTTCCTGATGACTGAGACCGGCGTGGAAATTCTATCAGAATAAACAGTCATGGCTGCATGGATAGCAGCCCATAGCATAAAAATCATGGAAGAAAACAAGGATATTTATATATTAGGAATAGAGAGTAGTTGCGACGATACGTCGGCAGCTGTTTTGAAAAACGGTGTGTTGCTGAGCAACGTCACAGCCTCACAGGATGTGCATCGTGCCTACGGCGGTGTTGTTCCGGAACTGGCCAGCCGTGCCCATCAGCAGAATGTGGTGCCCGTGGTGGACCAGGCGCTGGTGCGTGCAGGCATCACCAAGGACCAGCTTTCGGCCATTGCCTTCACTCGTGGACCCGGGCTGATGGGATCGTTGCTGGTGGGCGTGAGCTTCGCCAAGGGTTTGGCACGCAGTCTGGAGATACCTCTGATTGACGTCAACCACCTGCAGGGACACGTGATGGCCCATTACATCAAGGAGAGCGAGGACGACAACCACATGCCGCCGTTCCCGTATATCTGCCTGTTGGTGTCGGGCGGCAACTCCCAAATCGTCAAGGTCAATGCCTACAACGATATCGAAGTGCTCGGACAGACCATCGACGACGCAGCCGGAGAAGCCATCGACAAGTGTTCGAAAGTAATGGGGCTGGGGTATCCCGGCGGTCCTATCATCGACAAACTCGCACGTCAGGGCAATCCGCAGGCCTACAAATTCTCCGAGCCTCACATTCCCGGCATGGACTATTCGTTCTCAGGACTGAAGACGTCGTTCCTTTACAACCTGCGCGACTGGGTAGCCGAGGATCCCGATTTCGTGGAGCATCACAAGGAAGATCTGGCCGCAAGTCTGGAGCATACCATTGTAGACATTCTCATGAAGAAGCTTCGTCTGGCCGTGAAGGAGACGGGCATCAAGCATGTGGCCGTAGCCGGTGGCGTGTCTGCCAACAATGGTTTGCGCAACGCTTTCCGTGAGCATGCCGACAAATACGGCTGGACCATCTATATTCCCAAATTCAGCTATACCACCGATAACGCCGCCATGATTGGCATTGTGGGCTATTACAAGTATCTTGACAAGGACTTCTGTGCCATCGACGTGCCCGCATTCTCAAAGGTTACATTCAAATAGACTATGGAATTCGAAACAAAAATACTGAGCCGTAATATCCAGGAGGCTCTCTACACACTCAACGCCACCCTCGGTACAGCCGAAAGCTGTACCGGAGGACGTATCGCTGAGGCGATTATCTCTGTGGCCGGTGCTTCCAATTATTTCAAGGGAGGAGTCATTTCATATACAAACGAAGTGAAAGAAAACCTTCTGCATGTATCTCACGAAGTACTGGAAAAAGAGACAGCTGTCAGCGAGAACGTAGCTAAACAAATGGTTGTAGGAGCCTGTGAGGCCTTAAATTGCACCTATGCCATCTCCGCAACGGGTATTGCCGGCCCTACAGGAGGTACGGCGGAGACCCCTGTGGGAACCATTTGGATAGGTTATGGCACCAAAGACGATGTGAGAGCGTTTAAACTTACAGAAGACTATGGACGTGACATCAATCTCGCCATCGCCACAAACAAGTCGCTTCAGCTCTTTTTGGAGTATCTGAAGGAGAAACTTCCTGCTGAAGAAGAATAAACACGGCCTTGTCATGCGACATCAGAGAATGACTTGCCACAACAGCAGGTCACTCCCTGATGGTCAGCTTGAAGCACCGTTCTGTGGTCGAAAGCCTTGTAATTCAATTAAAATAGCTTAAAAACATGATTTCTTTATTCAAATATTTTGTCGATTTAGAAAATATTTGTAATTTTGCACACTGTTTGGAATAAGTATCAAAATCGAAATCAAAAACAAAGAATAGCAATGTCTAAGATTTGTCAGATCACAGGAAAGAAGGCACAGATAGGTTGTAATGTGTCTCACTCAAAGCACCGCACGAAGAGAAGCTTTGACGTAAACCTTTTCAGCAAAAAATTCTACTACGTAGAAGAAGGATGCTGGATTTCACTCAAGATCAGTGCTGCTGGTCTCCGTCTTATTAATAAAGTAGGTCTTGATGCTGCTTTGAAGCAGGCTGTTGCCCGCGGTTATTGCGACTGGAAGGACATTAAAGTTATAGGAGAATAATCAACATGGCAAAGAAAGCTAAGGGTAATAGAGTACAGGTTATATTGGAGTGCACAGAGATGAAGAACTCTGGGCTCGCCGGTACAAGCCGTTACGTTACTACAAAAAATCGTAAGAACACTCCGGAGCGTCTTGAGCTCATGAAGTATAATCCTATCATGAAGAAGATGACTCTCCATAAGGAGATTAAGTAATCTTGCATAAACAATTAACGAAGATATACTATGGCAAAGAAAGCGGTCGCAACCCTTCATGAAGGATCAATGGATGGTCGCGCATATTCAAAGGTCATCAAGATGGTAAAGAGCCCTAAGACTGGTGCTTATGTCTTTGATGAGAAAATGGTTCCTAACGAGGCCGTTAAGGACTTCTTCAAGAAATAATTATCTTAAGATATACAAGAAAGGGTCGCAAACATCATGTTTGCGACCTTTTTTTGTTTGGTTTTCATGACAACGGCATCATACACTGATTTCGCCAGCCAGCGAACGGTTCATCAATCCACGGATAACGTTGGGATCCTTGTGGCGTGCGAGGAGGAACATCAGTTTAGTGACGGCTGCCTCAACCGTGGAGTCGTGACCCGAAACCACACCGTTTTGTTTCAATTGGCAGCCGGTATCGTAGCGTGCCATCTCCACACTTCCTGCTACACATTGGCTGATGTTCACCACCACGATGCCACGGTTGGCGGCCTCTCTCAATGTATGTTGCAGCCATGCGGCTTGTGGGGCATTGCCACTTCCAAACGTTCGCATCACGATGCCACGTACTTCCTTTGACAGAAGCACGTTGTTGACGATATGCTCTTGAACACCAGGGAACAGACTGAACACCACCACATTGGGGTCCATGGACAAATGGGCTATCATCTGCTTGCTGAAATCGGGGCGTAAAATATGGTGGTCGTGAAATGTAAAGCTCACCCCTGCATCACAAAGATGGGGATAGTTGAACGAATCAAAAGCGTGAAAGCCCTCAGCATTAATTTTCGTAGAGCGGTTCCCCCGAATAAGTCGACCACTGAAATACACACATACCTCAGGCACCCTGGCATGTCCATCCGCATCCTTTAGCGAGGCAAGTTCAATGCTGGTTATCAGATTTTCTTTGCCATCAGTACGCAACTGTCCGATGGGTAGCTGCGATCCGGTGAGTATCACGGGCTTGGTAAGATTTTCAAGTAGAAAGGATAGGGCAGAGGCAGTGTAGGCCATTGTGTCTGTACCGTGCAAAATGACAAAACCATCATATTTCTGATACCCCCTCATAATGATACGTACAAGATGAGCCCACTTATCAGGAGCCATATCGCTGGAGTCAATGGGGGGAGTGAATTGGTAGACATCAATTTCTGTTTTGATGAGTTTGAACTCCGGCATAGAGTCTACAAGATGGTTGAAGTCAAGGGGTTCCAACGCGCCTGTCAGCGAATTTTTACCCATGCCGATAGTGCCTCCAGTATAGATAAGCAATACTTTGTTCATTTACCCTAATTATTTTGTGCAAATATAGTTAAAAGCCTTGATATTTCAAATATTTTGTGTTATTTTTGCAGAAACAAACTCAACATTTAATAAAACAAATCAACAAGAAGATTATGAAACAGTTCATGGACGAAAACTTCCTGCTCGATACCCCTACTGCGCAGGATTTGTATCACAATCATGCCGCCAAGATGCCCATTATCGACTATCATTGTCATTTGGTTCCGAAAATGGTGGCTGATGACCACAAGTTTCGCAGTATCACCGAATTATGGTTAGGCGGGGACCACTATAAGTGGCGTGCCATGCGTACCAACGGAGTAGATGAGAAATATTGTACGGGAACGGACACAAGTGACTGGGAGAAATTTGAGAAATGGGCCGAGACTGTACCTTATACATTCAGAAACCCACTATATCATTGGACACATCTGGAATTGAAGACTGCTTTTGGAATTACGAAACAACTGTCTCCAAAAACAGCTCGGGAAATTTTTGACGAGTGCAATGAGAAATTGTTACAGCCAGAGTTTACTGCCCGTGGTCTGATGCGCAAATATAATGTAGAGTGCGTATGCACCACCGATGATCCCATCGATGACCTGCGTTATCACAAAGCAACACGTGAAAGCGGATTTGAAATCAAGATGATTCCGGCATGGCGTCCTGACAAAGCCATGAATATTGAAAAGCCAGACTTCGCTGACTACATGAAAAAGCTCTCCGAAGTGAGTGGAGTAGAGGTAGACAGCTATAAGCACATGGTGGATGCTTTACAGAAGCGACATGATTTCTTTACAGAGAACGGTTGTAAACTCTCAGACCATGGAATAGAGGAATTCTATGATGAAGAGTATACTGACTCACAGATTGAAACCATCTTCTCCAAGGCTTTGCGTGGTCTGCAGTTGTCAATCCATGAAGTACGTCAATACAAGCATGCCTTCCTGAAAGACTGTGCCGTGATGGATTACGAGGCCGGCTGGACACAGCAATACCACTATGGCGCCATCCGTGACAACAATACGTTGATGTACAACCAGCTCGGCGCAGATACGGGCTTTGATTCTATCGGTGAGTTTAACACAGCACGCGCCATGAGTCATTTCCTCAATGAGCTGAATATGACCAAGCAACTTACACGTACCATACTTTATACATTGAACCCCTGTGCTAATGAGGTGATTGCAACCATGCTGGGTAACTTCCAGGATGGTAGCGAACCGGGCAAGATTCAGTTTGGCTCCGGATGGTGGTTCAATGATCAGTTGGACGGTATGACCAAGCAGATGAATGCCCTTTCCACCCTCGGCCTTCTCTCTCGATTTGTCGGTATGCTCACTGATAGCCGCTCATTCCTGAGCTATCCTCGCCATGAGTATTTCCGTCGATTGCTCTGCAATCTCTTAGGAAGCGACGTAGAGAAAGGCCTGCTGCCCAATGATACAGAGATTTTGGGACGAATGGTTGAGGATATCTCCTACAATAATGCAAAAAGATACTTCAAATTCTATTAATCAATAAAAAAGATTAAAGGTATAAACAAAAGCAAAGGGTGAGGGTTATTGACCGTCACCCTTATTATTTTGACAACAATGTAAATTGGGATTAAAATTACACAATTTTTATTTGTGACTTTGGAAAATTAGTAGTACTTTTGCAATAAGTTAGAGAAATAACAGTCACTAAATCATGAAGAAATTATTAATCCCGCTCGTCCTGCTGGCAATGATCATGCTTGTTGGCAGTTGCTCAAGTAGCAAGCAGGTCGCTTATTTCCAGAATATTGACTCCATCAATCTGGCAGCTTCACGTGGTCTCTTCGATGCACGTATCATGCCTAAGGACCAGTTGACCATCACGGTTTTAACTTCAAACCCTGAAGCCTCAGCTCCGTTCAACCTGTCTGTAAGTAATACAGTAGGTACCAGCGGGCAGTTGACCACTTCCGTAGGTTCGCTGCAAGGATATCTGGTAGACAATAACGGTGATATCAACTTCCCAATCATTGGCAAACTGCATGTCGGTGGTTTGACCAAGACCCAATGTGAGGATATGATTAAGAATAAGGTGATGCCTTATCTGAATGAGAAAGAAAACCCCATCGTCACAGTAAGTATGTCAAGCTATCGCGTGACGGTTATCGGTGAGGTTGGATCTCCCAAGGTTATTCCTGTGACAACAGAGAAAATGAGTATCATAGAGGCCTTAGCGTCAGCCGGAGACCTTAGTATTTATGGTAAGCGAAACAATGTTCTTTTAATTCGTGAGGATGCAGCAGGAGAAAAGCATGCCACTCGAATTAACTTGAATGATGCCAAACTTTTCAATTCTCCTTATTACTATCTACAACAAAATGACATTATATATGTAGAGCCTAACTCCGTGAAAGCGAAGAACTCCGCTATCGGTAGTAGTACGACGATATGGTTCTCGTTTATCGGAATCGTTACTTCGGTCGCTTCATTATTAGTCAATATTTTGAGAAAGTAAAAATAAATATTAGACGTTTAAATATTATAGAAATATGAAAAGATTGAAATATTAATCATTACCTCTGTGTGATTTTTGATATTTCAATCTTTTTTTTATGTTTTTCGGGAAAACGATGGAAAGGGATATTCATGAGGACTGTGGCGTAGCAATGGTGAGATTGCTCAAGCCTCTTGGTTACTATCAGCAGAAATATGGCACATGGATGTATGGCTTGAACAAGCTCTATCTGATGATGGAGAAGGAGCACAACCGTGGTCAGGAAGGCGCAGGTCTGGCTTCAGTCAAACTAAATACAGAGCCTGGTAATGAATACATGTTTCGTGAGCGTGCAGAAGGTTCCAATGCAATTACCGAAATATTCGGCGCAGCACACAAACAGATCAGGCAGGCCTTGGAGGAGAATGGCATCAACGAGCCAAACGATTATGCCGAACTTCCTTTCGCTGGCGAGCTTTACATGGGACATCTTCGCTATTCCACTACAGGAAAGAGTGGCATCAAGTATGTACACCCGTTCCTGCGTCGCAACAATTGGAGAGCCAAAAACCTGTGTCTTTGTGGCAATTACAATATGACCAATGTCGATGAAGTGTTTGAACATCTGACAGCACAGGGCCAATGTCCCAGGATCTACAGTGACAGCTATATCATGTTGGAGTTCATGGGACATCGTCTTGACCGCGAAGTGGAACGCAACTTTGTAAATGCACAACAACTTGCATTAGAAGGAGAGAAGATCACAAAATATATTGACGAGCATGTTCTGATGGAGAATGTGCTGAAAACAACGATGGACCGTTTCGATGGAGGATATGTGGTGTCGGGCATTACGGGCAGTGGCGAGATGTTTGCCATGCGTGACCCTCACGGCATTCGCCCCGCGTTCTACTATTATGATGAAGAAGTTGTCGTGCTTGCATCGGAGCGTCCAGTGCTTCAGACCACGTTTGATTTGGAATATGATGATATCAAGGAGCTGCCTGCAGGAGCCGCACTGATAGTGAGAAGCAACGGTGAGACCGCAGTGAAGCAGATATTGCCGTCTGAGGACAACTACGCCTGTTCCTTTGAGCGCATCTATTTCTCCCGCGGTTCAGACCAAAGCATCTACAAGGAGCGCAAGAAACTTGGCGAACAGCTTACACCTCAGGTGCTTAAAACGGTAGACTACGACATCAGTCATACCGTATTCTCCTACATTCCCAATACGGCAGAAGTGGCATACTACGGATTATTGGATGGATTCAAACGCTACATGAACGAGCAGAAAATCCAGAAGATAGAATCTCTTGGCCATATCCCAACTCACGAGGAATTACAAAGTATTCTTGATGACTATGTCCGTTCTGAAAAGGTAGCTTGGAAAGACATCAAGCTCCGCACATTTATTACAGAGGGTAATGCCCGTAATGATTTGGTGTCTCATGTGTATGACATCACCTACGGGAGTGTAGAGCCCTACCAAGACAACTTAGTCATTATTGACGACAGTATTGTTCGCGGCACTACTTTGAAGGAAAGCATTCTGCATATTCTCGACAGACTTCATCCCAAGAAGATTGTTATTGTAAGCTCTGCCCCACAAATCCGTTACCCCGACTATTACGGCATCGACATGCCACGCCTTGAGGAGTTTTGTGCTTTCAGAGCAACGATTGAGTTGTTGAAGGATAAACGGATGTATGATGTAATCCAACGCGTATATAACGACTGTAAGGCAGAGTTGAAAAAAGACAAGACGGAGATGAAAAACTGTGTACGTGACATTTATGCTCCGTTCTCTGTGGATGACATCAATCATAAGATTGTAGAGATGCTTCGGCCCAACGGCATGACCACACCCATCGAGATTGTGTTCCAATCCATGGAAGGTCTGCACAGTGCCATTCCCGAACATCAGGGAGACTGGTATTTCACCGGTCATTACCCCACACCGGGTGGTACCAAACTCTGTAATCAGGCATTTGTCAACTATGTTGAAAATGTATATCAATACGAAGAAAAAATATAAAGATTGAAAATCTTAAAACAAACTATAAGATGAAGAATGTAACCCTTGTATTATCTGACGGGACTGAGTTTCATGGTCAGTCTTTCGGATATGATGCACCTGTAGCTGGTGAAGTAGTGTTCAACACGGCCATGATGGGCTATCCGGAGTCTCTCACCGACCCCTCATACGCTGGCCAGCTGATGACGCTGACATTCCCATTGGTAGGTAACTATGGCGTGCCTCCATTCACGTTCGAAGCGAATGGACTCCCCACATTTATGGAGAGCGATCGCATTTATGCATCGGCCATCATCGTTTCAGACTATTGTGAGCAGTACAGCCACTGGAATGCGGTAGAAAGCTTGGGCGATTGGCTGAAGCGTGAGCACGTGCCAGGTATCACGGGCATCGACACCCGACAACTCACGAAAGTGCTGCGCGAGCATGGTGTGATGATGGGTAAGATTATTTTCGACGACGAACCCAACAATATCCCTGAGGCAAACTATGAGGGAATCAACTTCGTTGACCAGGTTTCGTGCAAGGAAATCATCAAATACAACGAGGGAGCAGGCAAGAAGGTTGTACTGGTAGACTGTGGTGTCAAGGCTAATATCATCAGAAGCCTCATTAACCGAGGCATCGAGGTGATCCGTGTGCCTTGGAATTATGACTATACAGGTATGGAATACGACGGCCTTTTCCTCGCCAACGGCCCCGGAGACCCTGATACTTGTCAGGACGCTGTGGACATTATCCGCAAGCAGATGAGCATGAACCGTAAACCGATTTGCGGTATCTGCATGGGCAATCAGTTGTTAGGCAAAGCCGCCGGAGCCAATATCTACAAACTGAAATATGGTCACCGCAGCCATAATCAGCCTGTTCGCATGGTGGGTACGGAGAAATGCTACATCACTTCGCAGAACCATGGCTATGCCGTAGATGGCAAGACCCTCGGCGCTGATTGGGAAGAGCTGTTCGTCAATATGAACGACGGCTCCAATGAGGGTATCCGCCACAAGGTAAATCCTTGGTTTACCAGCCAGTTCCACCCCGAGGCCTGCTCTGGTCCGGTAGACACCATGTTCATGTTCGACAAATTTATTGAAACGCTAAAGTAAAGATAGGTCATGAAAGATTCAAATATTAAGAAGGTTTTGTTACTTGGTTCCGGTGCCCTGAAGATTGGCGAGGCCGGAGAGTTTGATTATTCCGGTTCACAAGCTCTGAAGGCTTTGCGTGAAGAAGGTATCGAAACCGTACTGATCAACCCCAACATCGCAACCGTTCAGACCTCTGAAGGCGTGGCCGACCAGATTTATTTTCTTCCGGTGCAGCCTTACTTTGTAGAGCGTGTCATCCAGAAAGAGAAACCCGATGGTATCTTGTTGAGTTTCGGCGGACAGACTGCGCTCAACTGTGGCGTTGAACTTTACGAGAGCGGCGTATTGGAAAAATACAACGTCCGCGTGCTGGGTACTCCCGTCCGTGCCATCATGGACACCGAGGATCGTGAGCTCTTCGTTCAGAAACTCGACCAGATCGATGTCAAAACCATCAAGAGTGAGGCTTGCGACAATACTGAGAAGGCCCGCGAGGCAGCCCATCATCTGGGCTATCCGGTTATCATCCGTGCCGCATACGCCCTCGGAGGACTGGGGTCCGGCTTTGCCGACAATGATGAGGAATTAGAGAAAATCTGTGAGAAAGCATTCTCGTTCTCTCCCCAGGTGTTGGTGGAGAAGAGTCTGAAAGGCTGGAAAGAGATCGAATATGAGGTGGTGCGCGACCGCTATGACAACTGTATCACGGTCTGCAACATGGAGAATTTCGACCCGCTGGGCATCCATACGGGTGAGTCTATCGTGATTGCACCGTCTCAGACGCTCACCAATTCGGAGTATCATAAGCTGCGCGAGCTGAGTATCAAGATTGTCCGTCACATCGGCATCGTGGGCGAATGCAACGTGCAGTATGCCTTCGACCCCTACAGTGAAGACTACCGTGTCATCGAGGTGAATGCCCGATTGAGCCGCAGTTCGGCCCTCGCATCCAAGGCCACAGGCTATCCGCTGGCTTTCGTGGCTGCCAAACTCGGTATGGGTTACGGTCTCTTTGAGTTGAAAAACTCTGTCACCAAGACCACGAGTGCCTTCTTCGAACCGGCCCTCGACTATGTGGTCTGCAAGATTCCACGTTGGGATTTGTCCAAATTCCGTGGCGTAGACAAGGAACTTGGTTCCAGCATGAAGAGTGTCGGCGAGGTGATGGCTATCGGCCGTAATTTTGAGGAGGCCATCCAGAAGGGTCTTCGCATGATAGGTCAGGGTATGCACGGATTTGTGGAAAACAAAGAACTGGAAATCGAAGACCTCGATGCAGCCCTGCAGGAGCCTACCGACAAGCGTGTGTTTGTCATCTCCAAGGCCATGCACCGTGGTTATACCATCGACCAGATTCACGAACTGACGAAGATTGACAAGTGGTTCCTCTACAAGTTGAAACATATCATTGACATTGATGAGAAACTTAAGAAGATTAATGTCAATACCTTGGATTCTACACTCTTACGTCAGGCCAAGGTCTACGGCTTTACCGATTTCCAGATTGCCCGCGCCATTGGGCTGGAGCAGGAAATGAGCAATATGCACAAGGCCATGCAGGTGGTGCGCAATCTTCGCAAGAGCTACGGCATCCTGCCCGTGGTGAAGCAGATCGACACCCTTGCCGCCGAGTACCCCGCACAGACCAATTACCTCTATCTGACCTATTCGGGCGACAAGAGCGACGTGTCGTTCTACAACGACAAACGCTCCATCATCGTGCTCGGTTCCGGTGCTTACCGCATCGGTAGCTCGGTGGAGTTCGACTGGTGTGGCGTGCAGGCCCTCAACACCATCCGCAAGCAGGGCTACCGCAGCATCATGATCAACTACAACCCCGAAACCGTGTCGACCGACTATGACATGTGCGACCGACTCTATTTCGACGAGTTGACGTTCGAGCGTGTGATGGACATCATCGAGGCCGAAAATCCTCACGGTGTCATCGTGTCTACCGGCGGACAGATACCCAACAACCTCGCCATGCACCTCGACGCGCAGAATGTGCCCATCCTCGGCACCTCGGCCAAGGACATCGACAATGCCGAAGACCGTGCGAAGTTCTCGAGCATGCTCACGCGCAACGGCATCAACCAGCCCGAATGGAACGCGCTGACGTCGATGGACGATATCGACAAGTTTGTAGACCGAGTGGGATTCCCCGTGCTCGTGCGTCCCAGCTATGTGCTGTCGGGTGCTGCGATGAACGTCTGCTCTAACCGCGAGGAGCTGGAACGCTTCCTCCAGCTGGCAGCCAACGTGAGCGAAGACCACCCCGTGGTGGTGTCGAAATTTATCGAGCACGCCAAGGAGATTGAGATGGACGCTGTAGCCAAGGATGGCGAGATACTCGCTTACGCCATCTCCGAGCACATCGAGTTTGCCGGAGTACATTCTGGTGACGCCACCATCCAGTTCCCGCCGCAGAAGCTCTACATCGAGACCGTGCGCCGCATCAAGCGTGTGAGCCGGCAGATTGCCAAGGAACTCCACATCTCCGGCCCGTTCAACATCCAGTATATGGCCCGCGAAAACGATATTCTCGTCATCGAGTGTAATCTCCGCGCCAGCCGTTCGTTCCCATTTGTCTCCAAGGTACTTAAACTTAATCTGATAGATTTAGCTACCAAGGTAATGTTAGGTGTACCTGTGGAGAAGCCGGGCAAAAACCTTTTCGACCTCGACTACG
Organism: Prevotella sp.; assembly: GCA_016901395.1. GTDB lineage: Bacteria > Bacteroidota > Bacteroidia > Bacteroidales > Bacteroidaceae > Prevotella. Next base: position 85,692 of record JAEAMQ010000036.1, read on the forward strand.
TGGGCATCAAGGCCAGCCAGTTCTCATTCAACCGTCTGCAGAAGGCCGACCCTGTGCTTGGCGTAGACATGAGCTCTACCGGCGAAGTGGGATGCCTTGGCGTCGACACCAATCAGGCACTGATGAAGAGCATGCTCTCCGTGGGCCAGCGCATCCCCAACCACTCTGTGCTACTTTCTACAGGTGGGGCCAAGCAAAAGGCCGAAATGCTCGATGCTGCCAAAATGCTCATCGATCATGGTTATGAGCTGTATGCCACAGGTGGTACGTCGAAGTATCTCAAGGACAACGGCATCGACAACACGATGGTCTACTGGCCGTCTGACGAGGGCAAGGAGCCGCAGGCGCTCACTCTTCTCCACGAGAAAAAGATTGATATGGTGGTCAACATTCCGAAGGACCTTACAACCCATGAGTTGACCAACGGCTATAAGATCCGTCGTGCGGCCATCGACCTTAACGTGCCGTTGATTACCAACAGCCGTCTGGCCAGTGCCTTTATCACTGCCTTCTGTACACTGAAACCCGAAGACATAGACATCAAGGCATGGGGTGAATATTAATCTTTGATTGATTTCATCACGACAAGTCTAACATAAATCATCAGGCAATCTGTCAATCAGATTGCCTGATTTTTTTGGTATCTACTATCGGTATGATACCCAAGTTTCCCCCAGATTTACAGCAACAGAAAACCATATTGACAGAAACAAGGAAACTGAGGGAAAACAAACTACTGAAAAAACTCTGTAACGTCAGCCTATGATCTTCTTATGAAAGAACAGGAGCGGTCATGACATTACATCTTTAATATGTCATTATTTTTCATCAAAATCATGCGAATATTTATTTTCAAGTGAGAGGCGAAAGGCAGTGTTTTCACCCCCCAAAGATGTGATTGCTGTGTCAATTTACCTCTTTTGATGGGTCAAAATCTACTTTCGGAGCCGCTTTTTGGCTTTTATAGTCGGCCAAAAGGCCTAAATCGTCATGCGATGAGATACTAATCGTGACACGATTAGATAGTAATCGTCTTGCGATTAGATAGTAATCGTCAAGCCTCAATTTGTCAACAAATTACAAGTTGCTGGTTATCAGACAACTGCCTTCACCCTCATTTTTCGTCATTTTACAGCTCTTCATCCGTCGATTGCTTCCAGACCCCTGTTTTGTGCAGCTTTCTTCAAATTCTTTCAACATGAATTTGTGTTCTTCCCTTAGTTCAAATCCATTTTCCTGAGGAGAATACCCAATGAGGTATCATATTACCAATGTCTGAAAAGCTCGAAACCAAATTTGAACCCGAAGGTGCGATTGCCACGACCGTTACTCACGAAAAACCCACAAGAGATAAGGCGAGTGGTGAACCCATATCCCAGTTCCACATAAGGATGTATGTTTCGCACATCAAGAACCGACACATATACGCGCTCCATTTCCATGTAATGGCCCAGCCAGGGCAAATGGCTGATGAGCATCATCGGACTTTCGTAGGTGACATTGGTGCGGATATAATATGTAGAATTATTGTAGGTATCACCACGTAGAAGTTCAAATTCTCCGCTCCAGTCGTCATTCCATCCTCCCGGAATGTTGTTTTCCTGGAAATTCTCATAGTTGAGGAAGTAGGCTCTGCCATCTTTCCAAGTGTAAAATCCGGTCCCGACACGCATCTGCAATGACTGTAATTGATGGATAGGATATATATATTCAGCGTTAAACTCCATTCGCTCGTAGCCCGTGTTAGACTTAAAGAATCCCTTGATACTACGGTCGTAATCTGCTGTAAATATAGGTCCTTTCCATCCCCATGGCCTTACCTGAAGCTCTATAGTGGGTGAGAACGAGCAGTAGTCTGTTTCCCATTTAAGCGTTTCAAACGCTTTCTTGTGTATTGCAACCCTTCTCTGATAGAGGGCACCTATCTGAAATCCAAGTCGCGAATGAAAATTATAGTTGAAAATCAGTCGCATATCATTTTGCTTAAATTCATTGAGCAAGGAAAAGTCAGGCAAATGAAGCCCTATAGTATCGGGGTGCTCTTGTTCGATGCTCTGTCTGACAGACCCATTGCGTATATGGTTTCCATTACCGGTCTCAAACTTCAGATACCCGTTTTTCCGTTTGTTGAAATAGTAGAATACAGGAATACGGAAATAGAATTGTTTTTGTCGAAACGCATATCCGGCCTTTATTCGAGCCGACACCTCACTGTTAGGACCGAGCTGATAGCTTGTTCTAAGGTCGAATTTATAGGTAAACCCTTTACGTTCGGAGTAACCCATATATAAAGGATTTAGGATAGGATTGAGACGGATATACCCCTGATTGTTCATTCCGAAATGGGTTTTTACCCGGTTGAGCAGGTTGTCTCCGATCATATCCCATAATATGTTCTTCACCCAGTTTTTAGAAGACGCAGCACCAGGTGCCACCTGCGGAATGGAGTCATGCTGTCGCTGTTTGGCAAACATTCTCTCATAAATGGCCTGATCTGCGGTCTCCAAGGTGTCGGGGCGCACCTGACATATCTTCTCATAATCATTTTCTTCGGTAATGCTGTCTGTCAACACCTGGGGAAGATTGAAATAAGCGACATAGTTGCCTGTCACCTTGCTCTGGATAAATCGAAATCGTGTCTTAAGTTCGCATTTCCGTGGAACAAGAGACAGGACACCGTCAGCACCCATATATAGTGTTATCCAAAAATTCACCATGTCATATTCGCCAGAAAAAGAACATCTGATAATGCGCCCTGTCCTGCTGTCCACAATGGCATCACCTGTGACCAACTGGGTATTCTTACGCTTGGGAAGAAATGTCAACCTTGCTGTTCCATCCAAATTAAACCCCACTTGGTAACGATAATAGTGGCGATTATTTCTGTGGAACGGAGAAAGAAGAAAATCTTCAATGACAGTTTCATCGTAGATTTTTGGTGTGAGGTACCTCATCAGGCTCGACATGGCACGATGACGATGCGGAACGGTGGTCAGTCTAAGAAGGAGCTTAGAGTCATATTTACCATCGCGCCGCAGCGTCACACGGTTATAGGTCTCACCGATATACTCTCGTTCGCCGCTATGAGCAATGGCATAGACGGTAGGCACGAGTAGAAGGGTAGGATTCTTGCGGTCTACGCGCAATTTGAAACGGGTGTAGGTATAAGACCTGCGGCCCTGGAAGTGGGCCGTGTCGACGGTCGAAGTATAGTCAAAGATGCGATTGATGAGGACCGCGCCAGGGCGCACCTCTGCCGAAAAGGACAGAGAGGCTGCCACCGCAAGAATTATCATCAATATGCATCTCTTCATGACAGATTTGGATTTAAGGGTGAAACGATCTATCCGGCCATGGAGATTAGGGCGAAAGCAAGCTACAGAGCCATTTCTGTTATTAATCTAACTCACTCAGTTCTAACCATCTCATTCCTTTTTCATCAAGTTTATCTTTAATTATTGGCAACTGTTTGCTGTATTCAGTGAGTTCGGTCACACTAAGTGTTCCGCTACAGAGAGCCTGCTCTAATCGTTTCTGTTCTTCTTCAAGAGATTCGATTTCTGCAGACAGCTGTTCAAACTCCCGCTTCTCCTTGTATGACATGCGGCGGCGGGTGTCGTGGTGATAGTCCTTCTTGGCTCCGCCGTCATCTTTTTTGGATACCTTCTTGTCGTCGGCATTTTCTGTTTCCGACTTCAGCGTTTTCCATTCCCGATACTGCGTGTAGTTGCCGGGGAAGTCCTTGATGGCACCTTCGCCTTCGAACACCAGCAGATGGTCTACCACCTTATCCATGAAGTAGCGGTCGTGGCTCACCACAATGACACAGCCGGGGAAGTCCTGCAGATATTCCTCCAACACCTGCAGCGTCTGAATGTCGAGGTCGTTGGTCGGCTCGTCGAGCACAAGGAAGTTGGGATTGCGCATCAGTACGGTGCAGAGATAGAGCTTGCGCCGCTCTCCGCCACTGAGCTTATAGATGAAGTTGTGCTGCTGTTCGGGCTCAAACATGAAGTAGTTGAGAAACTGCGAAGCGGTCATCTTGCGCCCGCCGCCGAGGTCGATGTAGTCGGCAATGGCCGTGATGGCATCGATCACCTTGTCGTCCTCGTTGAACTTCATGCCCTCCTGCGAGAAATAACCGAAGCGCACGGTGTCGCCAATATCAAAACGTCCACCGTCGGGGGCTACCTCACCAAGCAGCATCTTGATAAAGGTCGACTTGCCCGTACCGTTGTTTCCAACGATGCCCATTTTCTCGAAGCGTGCAAAATTGTAATAGAAATTATCAAGAATTATTTTCTCGTTGCCCTCCGAATCAATAAACTTCTTGCTGACATACTGGCACTCAAAAATCTTGGAACCGATATAGACGTTGCTGGCTTTGAGGCGTAGCTGTCGTTCCTCAATGCGCTGGTGGGCCTTGTTTTGCAGTTCATAGAACGCCTCCTCACGGTATCGGGCCTTGTGACCACGGGCCTGCGGCATGCGTCGCATCCATTCCAACTCGGTGCGATAGAGGTTGTTGGCCCGCTGGATTTCGGCCCGCCGGTTGTCGATGCGCTCCTGTCTTTTCTCTAAATAGTAGCCGTAATTGCCCCGATAGGTATAGACCTGTCGGTCGTCCAACTCAATGATGAGGTTGCAAACGTGGTCGAGGAAGTAGCGGTCGTGGGTCACCATGAGCAGCGTCAGGGTAGAGCGGGAGAGATAACCCTCCAGCCAGACGATCATCTCCAAGTCGAGATGGTTGGTCGGTTCGTCGAGGATGAGGAAGTCGGGCTCCATGATCAGCACATTGGCCAGCGCCACCCGCTTCTGCTGCCCGCCGCTCAACTCCTTCATAGGCTGGTTGAGATCGTCGATGTGCAGCTGCGTAAGGATTTGCTTGGCCTTCAACACCCGCTCGGGATCGCCCTGATGATTGAAGCAGGCATCGATGACACTCTCCTCCGGATCGAACTTGGGTGTCTGGTTGAGATAGCTCAGCCGGATGTCATTGCGGAAGATGATGGCCCCGGAATCATAACCCTCGTCGCCGGCAATAATCTCCAGAAGGGTAGACTTGCCGGTGCCGTTCTTGGCAATGAGACCCACTTTCTGACCCTCACCCACCGAGAAACTGATATCCTGAAAGAGCACTTGTGCCCCGAACGACTTTGTTAAGTTTTGTACATCTAAATAAGGTGCCATTATCCCTCGCTTTCTGCTTGAAGTTCCGTCAGCACTTGTTCGATGTAGTCGAGCACCTCGTCGCGCCCGGATTTCTTCTCCGAACTGGTGACAAAATAGGGTGGGAGGCTCTCCCATGTGTCGAGCAGGGCCTTCATCCAGGCGTCAACATTCTGGCGGGTCTTCTCTATTCCCAGCTTGTCGGCCTTGGTAAACACGATGGAGAAAGGTATTCCGCTTGCGCCGAGCCAGTCTACAAACTCGCGGTCGACCTTTTGTTGCTCATGCCGAATGTCGATGAGTACAAACACGTTGACCAACTGCTGGCGTTGCAAAATATAGGAACGTATCATCTGGTCGAGCTTCTCCTGGACAGTCTTCGAACGTTTGGCATATCCGTAACCGGGCAAATCGACCAGATACCACTCATTATTGATGATGAAATGATTGATGAGCAGTGTCTTACCGGGGGTGGCAGAGGTCTTCGCCAACCCCTTATGGTTGCACAGCATATTGATGAGACTCGACTTGCCTACGTTGCTTCGTCCGATGAATGCAAATTCAGGCTTGGTATCTGCAGGACATTTTGATACGGTCGGTGCCGATATAACAAATTGAGCTTGCTTGATATTCATGGGCTTATGTTTTTGTTGCAAAGGTAGTTAAAAATTTTGTAGAATATATATTTTTTTGCTAACTTTGCGCAAAATTTATATTAAGGAAAAGAAAGATAAACTATGGCTAAGAAGTTTGCCGAGCACAATGGTCTGGACTTGACCAAGACGAATGAGCAGATATTGACATCGTGGGAGAAAGAAGACATCTTTCACAAGAGCATAGATGAGCGGGAAGGCTGTCCGCAATTCATCTTTTTTGAAGGACCTCCTTCGGCCAATGGTCACCCCGGTATTCACCATGTGCTGGCACGTTCCATCAAAGATACATTCAACAGATACAAGACCATGCAGGGCTTCCAGGTGAAGCGTAAAGCCGGCTGGGACACCCACGGACTTCCTGTGGAGCTTGGTGTGGAGAAGGAACTCGGGATAACGAAGAAGGATATCGACAACAAGGCCTCAGAGAAATATATCTCCGTGGAGGAGTATAACCATCGTTGTCGGGAAAACGTGATGAAGTTCACGGCCGAATGGCGTGAGCTGACCGAGAAGATGGGTTATTTCGTAGACCTCGACCACCCCTATATCACCTATGACAACAAGTATATCGAGACCCTGTGGTGGTTGCTCAAGCAACTCTACAACAAGGGATTGCTCTATAAAGGCTATACCATCCAGCCGTATTCACCGGCTGCAGGTACCGGACTTTCGAGCCACGAGCTGAACCAGCCCGGATGCTATCGTGATGTGAAAGACACCACGGTGACGGCCCAATTCCTCATCAAAGACCCCAAGGCCGAGTGGTGTAACCACGGCAAGCCCTATTTCCTCGCCTGGACAACAACACCCTGGACCCTGCCCTCCAACACCGCATTGTGTGTGGGTCCGAAGATAGACTATGTGGCTATCGAGACCTATAACCTCTACGATGGTGAGCCGATGACGCTCATCATGGCCGAGGCCCGTGTGTCGGCTTACCTCAATCCGGAGCAGGAATGCAAAGGCGAACTGCTGCCATTCGATAAGGAAAAGAAGCAGTGTCCGTGGAGAATTATTGACCGCATGAAGGGCACCGACCTCGAAGGACTGCATTATCGTCAGCTCATGCCATGGGTGAAGCCCTGCGAGAAGATGGGCGACTTCGCACCGGAGTTTGTCAACGACTATGCTGCCAAAAACGCATCCAAGGTGTTTGTCAGCGAAAATGGTCGCGACAGTTTTGTGGAAATGGACGACGCTGCGTTCCGCGTGATCCTTGGCGACTATGTAACGACTGAGGATGGTACGGGCATTGTGCATATCGCACCTACGTTTGGTGCCGACGATGCCAAGGTGGCCAAGGATGCCAATGTGCCTGGTCTGTATATGATTTCCAAGAAAGGCGAGACCCGTCCGATGGTCGACCTTCAGGGAAAATACTATCTTCTCGACGAACTTGATACCAATTTCATCAAGACTTGCGTTGACAAGCAGGCCTACGGACACCATGCCGGCGACTACGTGAAGAACGCTTATGCTCCCGAATTCAACCCTAACGGAGTGTGGGATGTGAAGGCTTCGGAGAAGGCCGAGGACCTGAATATCGTCATTTGCATGGAGATGAAGCAGGAAGGCGTGGCTTTCAAGATTGAGAAGCACGTGCACAGCTATCCCCATTGCTGGCGCACCGACAAGCCGGTGCTCTATTATCCGCTTGACAGCTGGTTCATCCGCGACACTGCCAAGAAGGAGCGCATGGTGGAATTGAATAAGACTATAGGCTGGCAACCGGAGTCGACAGGTACCGGTCGCTTCGGCAACTGGCTCGAAAACCTGAACGATTGGAACCTCTCCCGCTCTCGTTTCTGGGGTACTCCGCTTCCTATCTGGCGCGATGAGAACCGCCACGAGAAGTGCATTGGCTCGGTAGAAGAGCTCTATCAGGAAATCGAGAAGTCGGTTGCAGCAGGAGTGATGAGCAGCAATCCGTTGAAAGACAAAGGATTTGTGCCCGGTGACTACTCGCAAGAGAATTATGACAAGATAGACCTTCACCGCCCATACATCGACTATATCGTTCTGGTGAGCGAGGATGGACAGCCCATGCATCGTGAGAGCGACCTGATAGACGTGTGGTTTGACAGCGGTTCGATGCCCTATGCTCAGCTCCATTATCCGTTTGAAGGCGATATCGACGCTGAGGGATTGAAGCACGTAGGCAAGAGCGAGGCAGACTATCGTGCCGAGCTTATCAACAGCACCTACGAGGGAACACCCGTTCCTCCCGCTTTCTTCCCAGCCGATTTCATCAACGAAGGCGTTGACCAGACCCGTGGATGGTTCTTCACTCTCCACGCCATTGGTACGATGGTGTTCAACTCTGTAGCCTTCAAGAATGTGATTTCTACCGGTCTTGTGCTCGACGCAAAGGGCAATAAGATGAGCAAGCACGTAGGAAACGTGACCGATCCGTTTGAGATGATTGGCAAGTATGGAGCCGATCCGGTGCGCTTCTACATGATGACCAACAGCGAACCGTGGGACAATCTGAAGTTCGACCCTAACGGAGTGGACGAGGTTCGGCGCAAATTCTTCGGTACATTATATAATACTTACAGTTTCTTCGCACTCTATGCCAACGTCGACAACTATGATCCCGAGCAGGGCATTAAAGCTTTGACGAGCAACCGTGAGAGTTTGAAAGAAATCGATTGCTGGATTCTCTCCTGCCTGAACACACTGGTGAAGGGAGTGACCGAAGAACTTGACGGATATGATCCGACACGTGCCGGTCGTCTCATTGACAGCTTTGTAAACGACGATCTCAGCAACTGGTATGTGCGATTGAACCGCAAACGCTTCTGGGGCAAGGAAATGAGCGATGACAAACTCGCTGCCTACAACACGCTTTACACCTGTCTGATGACGGTGGCTAAGCTCGTGGCACCGTTGGCTCCGTTCTATTCCGACCAGCTTTATCACGATCTCGGTGGCCAGATGAAGTCTGTTCATCTGGAAAAATTCCCCGTAGCCGACACCAGTTTCATCAACAAGGATCTGGAAGAACGTATGGGAATGGCCCAGAAGATTACCTCCATGGTGCTCGCATTGCGCCGTAAGGTGAACATCAAGGTGCGCCAGCCGCTGCAGCAGATCATGGTTCCGGCCGTGGATGACGAACAGCGCAAGCACATCGAAGCAGTGAAGGAGCTCATCATGAGCGAGGTAAACGTCAAGGATTTGCAGTTTGCCGAGGGTCAGGGCATACTGGTCAAGAAGGTGAAATGCAACTTCCGCGTGATGGGTAAGAAGTTTGGCAAGGCTATGAAAGGTGTTGCAGCCCACATGGATACGCTCTCGCAGGAGGAGATTGCACTGCTCGAACAGCAGGGCAACTACACCTTTGACCTCGACGGACAGGCTGTCACCGTAGACGCAGCCGATGTTGAAATTATCTCTGAGGATATCCCCGGATGGCTCGTGAGCAATGAGGGTAACATCACTGTGGCACTCGAAGTGGAACTGACCGACGAACTTCGTCAGGAGGGTATGGCCCGAGAACTCATCAACCGCATACAGAACCTCCGCAAGGAGACCGGACTTGAGATTACCGATCGCATCAAGGTCACCGTGGCTCCCAATGAGCAAGCTGAAACTTCGATTGCAGCATTCGGCGAATATATCAAGTCGCAGGTATTGGCAGACGAGCTTATCGTTGCCGCCAACGATGGCGAGGAGACCGAGTTCGACGAGTTTAAATTGAACATTAAAATAGAAAAAAAATAACTTTACCATAGGGGTTTATCGGCCGCTTCTAAAAAAGGGGACTGATAAAACCCTTTTATTTTATAACCACAATGGAAATTAAAGCACGTTATTCCGATGAGGATCTCGAAGAGTTCCGCGGAATCATCAACGAGAAACTGAAAGCAGCACGCGAGATTTATAACGATGCCATGCGCCGTCTGATGAATGCAGACAGCAATTCCGACGAGGATACGGCTCCCACCTATAAGATTTTGGAGGAGGGGACACAGGCTATCGAGCGCGAAAATCTGATCCAGATGGCTCAGCGTCAGCAGAAATTCATCCAGGGATTGGAGGGTGCATTAGTTAGAATTGAAAACAAAACCTATGGCGTTGACCGTATGACCGGAGAGTTGATTCCCAAAGAACGACTGCGTGTGGTGCCTCATGCAACACTCAGTGTGGAGTCAAAGAATGCAAGAAAGCATTGAAAAAATGAGGAAATCTAAGGAATTTCTTACAGATGGCAGGATGGCATGGTTCATTATTGTGGCCATACTTGTCATAGACCAGATTATCAAAATTGAGGTAAAGACCACTATGACCCTGGGCGAATCGCTCCGGGTCACCGATTGGTTCTATATCAATTTTGTGGAAAATATCGGCATGGCCTATGGCATGACGTTCTTCAACAAGCTCTTTCTGAGCATTCTGCGCATCGTGGCCATATCGGCCATCGGATGGTATATCTGGCGTGTGGTGAAACAAGGAGGGCGTACCCGATATGTGGTCTTCCTGTCAATGGTTGTAGCAGGAGCTGCTGGCAACATCTTTGACTCGATGTTTTACGGTCTCATCTTCAGCGGAGCATCTCCTTATTATGTATCCTATTTTGTCCCATTTGGCACCGGATATTCCAGTTTCCTGATGGGAAAGGTGGTTGACATGTTCTATTTCCCAATCATCCAGACCACTTGGCCCACATGGATGCCGATGTTTGGAGGTCAGGAATTCATCTTCTTCTCACCCGTATTTAATTTCGCCGATGCATGCATATCTGTGGGAATGGTTTGTCTCTTACTGTTCTGCCGCAAGGATTGGGAAAGCATTGAAGTGAGAAGAAAACCAAAAGCTATCTCTGAGGATACTGAAAAGCAAGGAGGCGAGGAATGAAGAAGTTGAGTTGGGCATCGGTTTGCTTGCTGGCTTCCATCTTCATTTTTTCCATCATGAGTTGTAAGCCATCTGTTCCCTCTGAGTTTTTGTCAGAGGGGGAGATGGAAGACATCCTTTATGACTATCATTTAGCGGAGGCCATGGCACGTATCCAGCCAGATCATTACGATGAAAACGTTATAACCTATCGAACGGCCGTCCTAAAGAAATACGGTGTATCGCAGGCAGAATTTGATACATCCATGGTCTACTACATGCGTCACACGTCTCAACTCCATGCCATCTACAAGCGCATAGCGCAACGACTGGAGGATAAAGCCCAGGAATATGGTTCGACAACTGGTGCTATGGCAGGTTTGGGGCGCATCAGTGCCAATGGCGACACTGCAGACATTTGGAAGGGTCCCAATACCTTGGCTCTCATCCCCAACCAACCCTACAATGTTCACTCTTTCTCATTAACTCCGGATTCAACATATCACAACGGTGACAGTTACATCTTAATGTTGAATAGCGATTTCATCTTCCAAGATGGAATGCGTGACGGGATAGCATCGCTGGTATTGGTATTTAAGAATGATAGTGTAGCATCACGTGTGCTACACATCTCTTCGTCAAATCAATTAAACATTACCATCGATGACCGCGATAGCCTTGGAGTAAAGGCTATCAAAGGGTATTTTATGCTCAATATGAATAATCAGGCCAACACCTCGAGCACCACCCTTCATCTTATGGCGCTTAGCAACATTCATCTTTATCGCTGTCATCCCAAGCGTCAACTCAACAAAACGACCAACTTTGGCACTCCTGTACCCAATGACAGTGCGCGCCGTAACCCACAGCGCATTCGCAATGTTGGTATTGCTGCAGACAATCAAGATTCTGTAAAGGGGAAACGTCCTATAAAATAGACTACCAAACAATAAGTAAATCATTTTCTAACATCTGATTTGATAATATGAAGAGATATTTAATAATGGCTGCCGCTCTGTTGGTAGCTAAAACAGCGTCGGCTTGCACCAACTTCATTGTGGGCAAAGGCGCGTCAATAGATGGTTCGGTTATCTGCTCATACAATGCAGATGACTATGGAATGTTCATCGGACTCTGTCACTATCCTGCCGGCAAACATGCCAAAGGGGAGATGCGCGAGGTGGTGGACTGGGATTCGCACAAATATATTGGCAAGATTCCCGAAGCACCAGAAACCTATAATGTCATTGGAAACATCAATGAATTTCAGGTCACCATCGGTGAAACGACCTATGGCGGACGCGAGGAAATGGTAGATCCGCAGGGGGGAATCGACTATGGTTCGCTCATCTATATGGGTCTGCAACGTTCCAAAACCGCCCGTGAGGCCATCCGGGTGATGACATCTCTCGCCGAGACCTACGGCTATTGTTCCGAAGGAGAGACCTTCACCATCTGTGATCCCAATGAGGCTTGGATCATGGAAATGATGGGCAAAGGTCCAGGTTCCAAGGGCGTGGTGTGGGTTGCACAGCGCATTCCCGACAATGCTATTTGCGGACATGCCAACCAGAGCCGTATTGGGAAGTTTGATATGAAGGACAAACAGAATGTGCTCTATTCCAAAGATGTGGTGAAGTTCGCCCGCCAGAAGGGATGGTACAGTGGCAAGGATGCTGATTTCAATTGGAAAATGACCTACGCCAAGCCCGACTTCTCCGGTCGTCGCATCTGTGATGCCCGTGTATGGTCATTCTTCAACCGTTTTGTCAAGGGCATGGACCGCTATCTGCCGTGGGCATTGGGCAAGGATCCTGACGCTGAGGACATGCCCCTTTGGGTCATTCCCGACAAGAAACTGAGTGTGCAGGACATTGAAACTGCCATGCGCGATCACTACGAAGGTACTCCATTAGCCATTGACAGCACTGATATCGGTGGTGGCATCTGGCAGATGCCCTACCGTCCCACACCTTTATTCTATGAGGTTGACGGTAAGAAATATTTCAACGAACGACCCACCAGCACCCAGCAGACGGGCTTCAGTTATGTGTCTCAGATGCGCAGTTGGCTGCCTCGACAGATTGGTGGCGTGCTGTGGTTTGGCAACGACGATGGTAACATGGTGGCCTATACTCCTATATATTGTGGTAATACGGTACAGCCCGAGTGCTACAATACCCCCGGAGCCGATGCCATTCATTTCTCGATGAAAAATGCTTATTGGGTATGCAACTGGGTAAGCAACATGGTATATCCCCGTTACACTATGCTTTTTCCCAGCCTGAAGACCGTACGCGACTCCTTGGAGCAGAGCTATTTCGCCTCACAGAAGGAAGTGGAGGACAAGGCTATGGCTCTCTATGCCACAGATCAGCAGGCTGCCATCCGCTATCTCAACGACTACAGTAACAGCAAGGCCCAGCAGATGTTGGCCCGTTGGCAACAGCTTGCCACTTATCTTATTGTAAAATATAACGATATGACCATCAAACCTGAAGAGAATGGGCACTTCAAGCTCACTCCTGAAGGCATTGGTGCCAGAGTGATTCGGCCGGGTTATCCTACCTCATTCCGCAAGAAATTGGTAGAAACGAGTGGCACACGTTACGAGAACTAAAACTTCTTGTATATTTAAAAAGACTACGGTGAGTTTCCAATCGTCTTCTGGTTAGTATATAATCATCTAACGATTAAAGCCCATTCGTCTTACGTTTAGTACCCATTCGTCTCACGATTAGTACCCATTCGTTTTACGTTTAGTACCTTTTCGTCTCATAATTAGCACCTAATTGCACTGCGATTAGGTGCTAATCATATATACTTTCTAAACTTCAATTCTGTTTTTTTCACTCCTCTCTGTGGTATAGGGACAGCCACATCATGGTACTCTACAAATGTTTTAGGGTATGATATAGACGGAAAAGATTGCTTTTTATACTATCCCAGATTGTCACAAGTCGCTATTCCGACGTTAGCGTTTATCCCGCAACACACATAGAATCACACGAACAACTTATAAGAACTGCTCGCTTTGTAAGAAGCAAGGGGCCTTCTACGAGGAGAAACAGGTGTCATAACGAGCGAGGAAACCGTTGGATGGACCATTTTCCAACTGCCATTGATAACGGGAAAGCCATATCATCTCTCGGAAGTCGAGCAGAAGATATGGCTTAAAAGATTGCAGGAGAAAGCAAACGTATGATGCTCTCAGCTGATTGAAGATAGTTCTTTGCCTGGGGAACCCACGGGAAAATGATGCAAAAATGAGCAAATCCTGCGAGACAAGTCAGCGGATAATACAGAATCGATGAGCAAATCTCGCAAGACTAATTAGCAAATACTGCAGAGCCGTTTAGCAAATCTTGCGTGAGCCGTCGCCGATGACTACATCGATGACTGCAGGCTCATGACCATATTTGGCACTAAACTTTGCCTTAGCGTCTGCAATGAACTTATCGTAGAGATCGTCTTTGACAAGGTTGATGGTGCATCCGCCGAAGCCACCACCCATGATACGGCTACCGGTAACACCGTTCTCTTTGGCAAGGTCGTTGAGGAAGTCAAGCTCTTCACAGCTCACCTCATACTCCTTACTCAGGCCGTAATGGGTCTCATACATCTTCTTGCCTACAGTCTCATAGTCGCCCTTCTCCAGAGCATCGCAGACTGCCAACACGCGGTCTTTCTCACCAAGGACGAAGTGAGCACGGGTATAATCCTCAGCACTTACCTCAGATTTTACAGCCTCTAACTCATCCCAGTCAGCATCACGCAATGTCTCAAAGCGCTTTTCTGGGAAGTGTGCACCGAGGGCTTTCACTACGTTCTCGCATGAGTTGCGACGATCGTTGTAAGGAGAACCCACAAGTTCGTGCTTCACCTTAGAGTTGAGGAGTACCAACTTGTAGCCCTGCGGGTCAAACGGATAGTACTCAAACTCACGACTGCGGCAGTCAAGACGCATGAGCTTACCCTTCTGACCGAAGACAGAGGCAAACTGGTCCATGATACCACAGTTCACACCCACATACTTATGCTCAGTGGCCTGACCGGCTAACACCATGTCCCACTTTGACACCTTGTTATCACCAAAAAGATCGTTGAGGGCAAATGCGAAACAACTTTCAAGAGCTGCACTTGAAGACATTCCTGCACCGAGAGGAACGTCACCGGCGAAGGCAGCGTTAAAAGGCTTCACATCTACGCCTAATGCACGCATCTCCTGTACGACACCATAGATATACCTTGCCCATGTGGCCGTCGGACCTTTAGGATCATCAATCTCAAAATGGGCCATATCCTTGAGGTCGATGGAATAGATATTGCAGGTCTTCTGTCCATTAGGACGAACCTCTGCCATAATACCCTGCTCTACGGCTCCCGGAAAAACAAAACCACCATTATAGTCTGTGTGCTCACCAATGAGGTTGATACGTCCTGGTGAAGCATAGACATTGCCGGTTTTCCCATCAAAATGCTTAATGAAGCGACTTCTTACAAATTCTATATCCATAGTCGTTTTATTTTAAAGATTAATAATTCTGAGATTATTTGCCACTAAGTCCAATCTTTGATCCCCAGTTGCAGAACCAGATGATATAGGCGTAGAAAACAAACAGGCAGCAGGTAGCAGCCATTACACTCGTAGCATCAACAATAATACCCATCAACGGCATTAGCAATGCAGCACCAATCACACCGGTGTTGATGACACCCGTTGCCGTCTTGGTGTGGGGGCCAAGCTCCTGAAGACCAAGATTGAATATCAATGGCCACATCACAGAGTGGAAAAGGCCTGCAGCCAACATAGCGTAGATGCCTGTCATACCCGGTAATACGATAGAGAGGGCGATGCAAAGTGCACCAAGGAGCAGACAAGCGGAAAGGAGTTTGCGCGGTTCGAACTTAGCGAGAATAGCTGCTCCAACAAATCGTCCAACCATCATTCCACCCCAATAGAAGGCAAGGAACGATGTAGCAACAGCTGCATAGTTGTCAGCATATTCCGGCATCGCCTTGAATTTATATGGCAACATCGACGGAACACCAATTTCAACACCCATATACATGAAGATAGCAAGAGCGCCCATCCATACGTGCGGATATTTGAACACACTGCTCTTATACTCACGATGAACGCCAGACTCTTCGGCTTGCTTAGCCTCATCGATCTTCGGCAACTTCAGGAAGACGAGAATCAGACAGATAATCAAGGTGAAGGCACCGAGTCCAAGGAACGGCCCAGGCACAGCACTTGGGGTAGGGGTCTGGTCCCTGATGATTACATAGGTGATGAACAGTGGCGCAAGAGTAGTGGCCACAGAGTTCAAAGCCTGACTTAATGTCATGCGGAAAGCTCCTTTCTCCGGACTACCCAATACCATTACATAAGGATTGGCCACATTCTGCAGCATCACAACACCACATGCCACGAGACACATGCTTGCCAGAAACACCGTATATACATTGGCTTGGGCTGCGATGGCCGACTGAATACCAAAGGAGTTGATGACAAATCCGATGCCAGCAACAGCCAAGCCGAGAATCAAGGTGCCTTTGTAGCCAATCTTGTTCATCAGCATAGCAAACGGTACGCTCAACAGATAAGCACCATAAAACGCAGTATTGACATATTGTCCCTGTTGGGCACTGAGATCGAAGGCTTTCGAACAGAAAGCAATCATAGAATTGTTCATCGTCGTGATAAATCCAATAAGGAAGCACACGATAAACACGACAATGAGGGCGAACATATAGTTCGGTCTTTGATTAGTGGGATTTTGTTCCATCTTTTTAGTTATTGTTATTGATTCATTTCAATCATAAGGCAATAAGGGACGGATAACGGGAGGCATCTTGCCTCTCATTGTCCCTCCCTTATACGTTTGCAGGTTATTTCTCCACCCCGAAACGGTAAATGGTGCGCTGCTTATACTGTTCTCCCGGATCAAGTACCACCGACGGGAAATAAGGCCGGTTGGGTGAGTCGGGGAAGTGCTGGCACTCGAAGCAAACAGCCGAACGGCGTGGGAAAGTGGCTCCATGCTGGCCTTTGTATCCATCAGCCCAGTTGTCAGAGTAAAGCTGTACGCCCGGCTCCGTGGTGTAAACCTCCATGGTGCGGCCGCTTACCGGCTCCATAATCTTGGCAGCAAAGCTCAACACTCCCTCTTCTTTCTTGTTCAAGACATAACAATGATCATAGCCTGCACCGTTCTTAATCTGCTCGTTGTCGGCATCAATGTCCTGCCCCATAGGCTTCGGCGTTCTGAAATCGAACGGTGTACCAGCCACGAAACGAATCTCACCCGTTGGAATAGAGGTGTTGTCAATAGGCAGATAGAAGTCTGCATTGATCTGACAAACGAGATTGTCGATTGTCGGAGTGGGGTTGGCAATACCCGCCAAAGAGAAATATCCATGGCTGGTGAGGTTGATGATCGTCTTCTTGTTGGTGCAGGCAAGATAGTCGATGTGCAACTCATTGTCGTCGGTCCAAGTGTAAACCACCGTAGTCTTCAACTCTCCGGAATAGCCTTCCTCACCATAGGCAGCAATGTAATGAAGCACTAAAGTGTGATCATTCATCACTTCAGGGTCCCATACTCTGTCGTTAAATCCCTTGATGCCGCCATGGAGAGCATTAGGGCCATTGTTCACCGGCACGAAATACTCCTTGCCATGCAGGGTAAATTTGCCTTTGGCGATACGGTTTCCAAACCGTCCGATGAGACGTGAAAGATAGGGTTCCGGCGAATTAATAACATCCTGAATGTTGTCATGGCCCTGAATCACATTAGCCAACTTGCCATTCTTGTCGGGCACCATAATGGCGACAAGAGCTCCACCGTAATTGGTAATGGCCACTTCGTTGCCTTCTTTATTCTTCAGGATGAAAAGATCTGTCTTTTTTCCATGAATAGTGGTCTGGAAGTCTTCGCGCTTCAGACCACAGACATTTTCTGTTTCAACTGTGTTATTCATAAAAATAAGTTTTTAGTTATAATTCGTTTCTGCAAAGTAAATAAATTAAAACGATAATTACAAACTAAAACTTGAAAATTATAGACAGCTTAATGTTAAAAATCATTTAATGTCAACAAATCAGCAACAATATAGCTTGACCCTCCCACAAAAATGAAATCGTCAGGCTCTGACTCTGTCAAAGCAGCACGATACGCATCTTCCACACTGTCAAAGACTTGTCCTTGGAGTTGGTGTTTTCTGCCTAATTCAGCAACCTTTGTGGCAGACTGTGCTCGCTTAGTAGATGCCTGAGTCCAATAATAAATGGCATTGGAAGGCAGCAGGCGCATCACACCCTCAATATCTTTATCGTCTACCATGCCAAAAACCATTCTCAGACGACGGCAGTTGCGGGCTTTAATCTGTCGTGAGAGATATTCCCATCCACCCACATTATGTCCCGTGTCGCAAATCACTGCAGGCGACTGTCTCAGCATCTGCCACCGCCCCATGAGGCCTGTAGACTCACATACCTCGGCAAAACCCTTGCGGATATCGTCGGGAGCGATGTGGAGCAGGGGAGTGCCGGAGGATTTTGTCGAACGCAAAACGTCGAGTGCGGTCAACACTGTGTTAGTATTCTTCTCCTGATAGCTGCCTCCCAGCTCGCCATGAAGGCTTCCCAAGAGCCGCGTTTCATAATCGCGGCCGCCAATCGCAGACTCCCTGGAACTGATGACAGGGCGAGATTGTTCCGCAAGATGGAGCGGCGCATGCATCTCCATGGCCTTGCCGGTAAACACCGGCAGTGTCTCATCCGTCGTCTCGCCGATGACCACAGGCACTCCTTCCTTGATGACACCTGCTTTCTCACCGGCAATTTTAGCCAAGGTGTCACCTAAGAACTGTGTGTGGTCAAAACTGATATTGGTGATGACAGACAGGATGGGAGTGATGATGTTGGTGCAGTCGAGACGACCGCCCAGTCCCACCTCAATGACCGCCACGTCTACCTTTTGTTCCTTGAAATAGAGAAAGGCAAGGGCCGTGGTCAGTTCGAAGAACGAGGGATGGAGCGGTTCGAAGAATGTCTGCTCCTGTTCCACAAAGTCAATGACACGCTGTTCACTGATGGGAGACCCATTCACCCTGATACGCTCGCGGAAATCCACTAAGTGAGGAGAAGTATAGAGTCCCACACGATAGCCTGCCTGCTGTAAGATTGATGCCAGAGTGTGTGAGCAGGAACCTTTGCCGTTGGTGCCGGCGATATGGATGGTCTTATAGGCACGATGAGGATGTCCGAAATGTTCGTCCAGCCGATGGGTGTTATAGAGTCCTTCCTTATAGGCACTGCCGCCTACATGTTCAAATACGGGATAGCTATTAAAAAGATAATTGACGGTTTCCTGATAATTCATCAATGCAGTGGATTTAATGATGGTTGGCTTCTGTCTATAATAAATGACAGTATTACGGGTCAAAAGGTATAGGCCGTGACAAACAGAAAGAGGTTAGACCCAGTACAAACACGCTGGTATCTAACCACTTCTATCTATTAATTAAAGTAATTTCTAAACTTATCGAAGATACTTTTCTTTGTCGTCGAGTCTCCTTGGAAGTTGCTACTGCCACGCAGGGACTCAAGGGCTGTGCGCTCCTCCTTACTCAAAGTCTTGGGAACAAACACGCTCATGTTGACGATCAGGTCGCCCATGCCGTGTCCATACCCCTGTACAGCGGGAAGACCCTTGCCTCTGAGTCTGACGCTCTTGCCTGGCTGTGTGCCCGGTTCCACTTTGAGGCGGACCCTTTTGCCGTCGATGGTGGGAATCTCCACTTCGCCGCCAAGGGTTGCTGTGGGGAAATCGAGCAGCAGATTATAAATCACATCCTGCTTGTCGCGGATGAAGGTGTCGTTTTTCTCCTCCTCGATAATCACCTGAATGTCGCCGGGGATGCCATTGTGAGGGCCGGCATTTCCCTTGCCGCTCACATTGATGATCATGCCTTCCTCTACGCCGGCAGGGATATTGATTTCCACCACATCCTCGCCTTTGACCGTTCCGGTGCCGCCACACTCCTTACATTTGTTCTTGATAACCTTACCCTCGCCGTGACAGGTGGGGCATTCTGCCTGTGTAGTCATCATGCCAAACACCGAACGCACAGTGCGGCTCACCATACCCGAACCGTGACACGTGGGACAGGTTTCGGCTGCAGAGCCGCCCTCGGCACCTGTGCCATGGCAATGATTGCAGGTAACGTCCTTGCGCACCTTGAATTTCTTGGTTACGCCGCTGGCCACCTCCTGCAACGAGAGTTTCACCTTCAGGCGCAGGTCGCTGCCGCGGTAGACCCGTTGCTGACTGCCACTATGACCGCCACCAAATCCTCCGAAGCCGCCAAAACCACCGCCATGACCGCCGAAAATATCGCCAAACATCGAGAAGATGTCGTCCATGTCCATGCCGCCACCTCCGAAACCGCCAAAACCACCGGCCTGTGGACCGTTGAATCCGAACTGGTCGTACTGCTGACGTTTCTGCGGATCGTGGAGCACCTCGTAGGCCTCAGCGGCTTCCTTGAACTTCTCCTCAGCCTCCTTGTTGTCGGGGTTGCGGTCGGGATGATATTTGATAGCCATCTTGCGATAGGCTTTCTTGATTTCATCTTCGGTGGCTCCCTTGCTGACACCTAATACTTCGTAGTAATCTCTTTTCTCTGCCATCTGAATATTCCTTGTTGAGAAAATGTTGATTTATCGTTCAACCTTACTGGCCTACGGCCACTTTGGCATGGCGTATCACCTTGTCGTTCATCGTATAGCCTGTCTGCAGACAGTCGATGACCTTACCTTTCTTCTCGTCGCCCATGCCCGGCACCATTGCCACTGCCTCGTGGTAGTCGGTGTCGAAGTCTTTCTCCAGAGCGTCTATCTTTTTAACTCCAAGGCCTTCAAGCGATTGTATGAATTTATTAAATATCACCTGCATACCCTCTCTGATGGCTTTCGGGTCCTCGCTCTGGTCGGCAAGGGCACGCTCGAAGTCATCGAGAATGGGCAGGATGGCCACCACCGTCTTGGCTCCGCCGTTCTGGATGAGTTCGGCCTTCTCCTTGATGGTGCGTTTTTTGAAGTTCTCAAATTCGGCTACAGAGCGGAGGTACTGATCCTTGAGCATCTCCAGCTGCTGCTGAGCCTGCTCCAAGGGGTCGGGCTGCGACTCCTCCTGCGCCTGACCATCGGCTTTCTCGGTATCTTCGGCAGCCTGCTCGGCATTGGCCTCAGCACCAGCCTCGGCTGCAGCGGCGGCCTGAGTGTCGGCAGTCTCGGCTGCTTTCAGGTTTTCTTCTTCCATCTGTGTGTTAAAATCTTCTTGTTTCTTATCTGCCATAATAATAGTCTTTTTTATCGATGATTAGCAAAAAGCATGCCACAACAAGGACCTTACGCCAGAAGAATAAGAGAATAACGGAATAAGAGTATAAAAGCCATTACTGTGCCATCATATTCTTACCATAGTTTATGCGAAGCTATTTTTTTGTTTTTCTCCTATCCTTGGCCTATCCATTGCCAGCATGTCCCCATCCTGGGAGACTTATCGCTGATACATCTTCTGCTTCTGTTCCTTGATTTGCTCGTCGTAGATATACTCGTCGTAGGGCATGAGCTTATCGATGGTGCCCTTGGGGGTCAACTCGATGATGCGGTCGGACACGGTACGGATGAACTCGTGGTCGTGGCTGGCAAAGAGGATATTGCCCTTGAACTGCACCAAATTGTTGTTGAAAGCCTGGATACTTTCGAGGTCAAGATGGTTGGTCGGGGTGTCGAGAATGAGACAGTTGGCGTTTTGCAACTGCATGCGTGCAATCATACAACGCATCTTCTCACCACCGGAGAGCACATTGACAATCTTCTCCACCTCTTCCTGACGGAACAGCATGCGGCCGAGATAGGCTTTCATGGCCACCTCATTGCCCGGACCATACTGGCTCAGCCAGTCGACGAGATTGAGGTTGCTGTCGAAGAACTTGGTATTGTCGAGTGGCAGATAGGCCGTGGTGATGGTCACACCCCACTTGTAAGTGCCGGCATCGGGCTCACGATTGCCGTTGATAATCTCAAAGAGGGCGGTCATGGCCTTGGGATTATGGCTCAGGAACACCACCTTCTGACCCTGCTCAATGTTGAAGTTCACATGGTCGAACAGCACCGTTCCGTCGGTATCGACAGCCTTCAGGTCCTCCACCTCAAGTATCTGGTTGCCCGGCTCACGCTCCATCTGGAAGATGATGCCCGGATATTTGCGGCTCGACGGACGTATTTCCTCCACGTTGAGTTTCTCCAACATCTTCTTGCGCGAGGTGGTCTGCTTGCTCTTGGCTACGTTGGCCGAGAAGCGGCGGATAAATTCCTCCAGCTGTTTCTTCTTCTCGTCGGCCTTCATCTTCTGGTTCTGGGCCTGACGCAGGGCCAGCTGCGAACTCTCGTACCAGAAGCTGTAGTTGCCCGAGAACACCGTCACCTTGCCGAAATCGATGTCGATGGTCTGTGTGCTCACGGCATCGAGGAAGTGGCGGTCGTGGCTCACCACGAGCACCGTCTGGCTTTCGTCGATCTCGCCCAGATATTCCTCCAGCCACTCCACGGTATCGAGGTCGAGGTCGTTGGTAGGCTCATCGAGCAACAGGTTGTCGGGCTTGCCAAAGAGGGCCTTGGCCAGCATCACGCGAACCTTCTCGTTGTTAGACAGTTCGCTCATCAGCTTCTGGTGTAACGGCTCGTCAATGCCGAGATTCTGCAACAGCTGTGCAGCATTGCTCTCAGCTTCCCAGCCGTTCATCTCGGCAAACTTCTCCTCCAGCTCGGCAGCACGCGTGCCATCCTCTTCGGTCATTTCAGCTTTGGAGTAGAGAGCCTCGCGCTCCTTCATGTTGCTCCACAACTTGTCATACCCCATCAGCACGGTGTCCATCACGCTGTAGGCATCATATTTGAAGTGGTCCTGCTCCAGCACAGAGAGACGTTCGCCCGGTCCCATCTCCACGGTACCCTTGTTGGGTTCCAGATCGCCGCTGATGGCGCGGAGTAGGGTAGACTTGCCGGCACCGTTGGCGCCAATCACTCCGTAGATATTGCCACGGGTGAACTTGATGTTGACATCCTTATAAAGAACTCTTTTCCCGAACTGAATAGCGAGATTTGTCAGTGTAATCATTGATTGTGTTACCTTGTTATATGATAAATGAATTTGGCTGCAAAGGTACAACAAAATAACCACATATCGCCATAATCGCCTTAAAAAGACGGGGTAATCACCATATATTTGAGTTGGTGTCACGAAAGCACAAGACCAACCGACTTGTATGGGCCGCATTCATATCTTGTAAAGTTTCTTCATCATTTATCGACGCTTTGGCGCTCTTCTTAAAAAACAGAAATAAGCATGTTTTAACCATAACTATGGTTTGATTTCTTCATTTCTTAGTCAAAATAAGTGGATTTTCGCTTCATTTTATCCATTTTTCATCCATTTCGACTTCCCTACAGCGTCTTTTCGTCTTGCGTTTAGGCCCTTTTCGTAACACGATTCGATAGTAATCGCAACACGATTAGTATCTAATCGCAAAACAACAAAAATGTAAAATAATCACAAGATACTGACTTTCAGCGTTTTAAAAAATGCGCTTTTTCTACCTCAAACCGACATGACAGGCTGCGTTTACAGTCTGACAGCATTTTCAATACCATTTCATCAAAATATTTCAACGATATTTTGCGGCAAGGGCAATCTGGCCATCAAGCCCCAAAAACATGTACTAGCACCTCTCTGGACGGCCACGAGGAGACCTCACTTGGAGACAAAACACATGGCATGACAAAAACCCGACATATCATATATGACTCATAAAAACACAGGCAGGAGCGGGGAATATCGAATAAAAACTGCAAAAACAGATACCCACCTCATTTCATACCCACCAGCACATGGATAACATGATGTTTCAAAAAATGCTTGGTTTTTTCGTTTTGAAAGTTTTGCGGTGTCGAAAAAAGTTTGTACTTTTACACCTTGAAACAAAGGTGAAAATGCCTTAGAACGCAAAAGAATGCCTTTAAAACGAATTTTTAGTAAAAACTTAAATAATAAATGGACGAAAATCAGACAATTGATCAGGACAGAATCATGAAGATCAACATCGAAGAGGAAATGAAGACCTCTTACATCGACTATTCCATGTCGGTGATTGTTGCTCGTGCACTGCCTGATGTGAGAGATGGATTCAAGCCCGTGCACCGCCGCATACTCTATGGAATGCTCGGACTTGGCAACACCAGTGACAAACCGTATAAGAAATGTGCTCGTGTCGTTGGTGACGTTTTGGGTAAATACCATCCTCATGGAGACAGTTCGGTCTACGGCGCATTGGTGCGCATGGGACAGGACTGGAACATGCGTTATAAGCTCGTCGACGGACAGGGAAACTTTGGTAGCGTCGACGGTGACTCACCTGCAGCCATGCGTTACACCGAGTGCCGCCTGTCGAAGATGGGTGAGCACATCATGGACGACATCGACAAGGATACGGTCGACATGGCAAACAACTTCGACGACACGTTGAAAGAACCGTCGGTGATGCCGACCAAGATACCCAATCTGCTCGTCAACGGAGGCAACGGTATTGCCGTAGGTATGGCCACCAACATCCCGACCCACAACCTCAATGAGGTGATAGACGGATGCTGCGCATACATCGACAATCCCGACATCGACACCGAAGGACTGATGCAATATATCCCCGCACCCGATTTCCCCACCGGAGCCTACATCTATGGCATGCAGGGGGTGAAGGATGCCTACGAGACCGGACGTGGACGCGTGGTGATGCGCGCCAAGGCCGAGATTGAGAGCGACGAGAGCCACGACAAGATTGTGGTGACAGAGATACCTTATGGCGTCAACAAGCAGCAGCTCATCGAGTACATTGCCGATCTGGTGAAGGAGGGCAAGCTGGAGGGAATCTCCAACGTGAACGACGAGACAGGCCGTCAGGGTATGCGTATTGTGGTCGACGTGAAGCGCGATGCCAATGCCAAGGTCATACTGAACAAGCTCTTTAAGATGACAGCCTTACAGAGTTCTTTCTCAGTGAATTGCATTGCATTGGTGCCCAACAAGAACGACCATTCCCTGTTGCGTCCGAAGCAGTTGTCACTCCGGGAGTGCATCGGCTATTTCATCGATCATCGTCATGAGGTGACCATCCGCCGCACACAGTTTGACCTGCAGAAGGCCAAGGAGCGTGCCCACATCCTCGAAGGACTGATCATTGCCTGCGACAACATCGACGAGGTGGTGCACATCATCCGTGCCAGCAAGACTCCCGCCGATGCCCAGACCAATCTGGAGAAGCGTTTCGAGCTTGACAGCCTGCAGTCGAAGGCCATCGTGGATATGCGTCTGTCGCAATTGACAGGTCTGCGCATGGACCAGTTGCACGCTGAATACGAAGAACTGATGAAGACCATCGAGTATCTGCAGTCTATCCTCGACGACCCCGAGAAATGTAAGGAGGTGATGAAGGCCGAGTTGCAGGAGGTGAAGGAGAAATATGGCGACGAGCGTCGTACCAAGATTATACTTGACGAGCATGAATTCAATGCCGAGGACTTCTATCCCAACGACCCCGTAGTAATCACGGTGAGCCATCTGGGATATATCAAGCGCACGCCGCTGAGCGACTTCCGCGAGCAGGCCCGTGGCGGAGTGGGGTCCAAGGGTGCACAGACCCGCGACAAGGATTTCACCGAATATATCTATCCGGCCACGATGCACCAGACCATGCTCTTCTTCTCGAAGAAGGGACGTTGCTACTGGCTGCACTGTTACGATATCCCCGAAGGTGACAAGACATCGAAGGGACGCGCCATCCAAAATCTGCTGAACATCGATCCCGACGATTCCGTAAACGCATTCCTGCGCTTGAAGGGTCGCGGATTGGAAGATGAGGAATTTGTCAACGGCCACTATGTGGTGTTTGCCACCAAGAACGGAACGGTGAAGAAGACCAGCCTGAGGGAGTATTCTCGTCCGCGTGCCAACGGTGTGATAGCCATCAACATCGTAGAAGGCGACGAGGTGGTCGACGTGCGTCTGACCAATGGCGAAAACGAATTGATCATGGCCGACCGCAATGGTAGAGCCGTGCGCTTCGATGAGTCTACCATCCGCACGATGGGCCGTGCCGCTACAGGCGTGCGTGGTATGCGCATCGACGGCGACGACGATGCCGTGGTGGGCATGGTGGTAGTGAACGAAGCCGACAAGGAGAGTGTGATGGTGGTCAGTGAGAATGGCTACGGCAAACGCTCCGAGGTGGAAGACTACCGCAAGACCAACCGTGGTGGCAAGGGTGTGAAGACCATGGCTATCACCGAGAAGACTGGTCGATTAGTAGCCATCAAGAGTGTGACCGACGACAACGACCTGATGATTATCAACAAGAGCGGTATCGTCATACGACTGGCCCTCTCCGAGGTGCGCATCATGGGTCGTGCCACACAGGGCGTGAGACTCATTAACTTAGAGAAGAAGAACGATATCATTGCCAGCGTGTGCAAGGTGATGACTTCAGATCTGGAAGCTTCGCTTGAAGAAGAGAGCCGCCAGCAAATGAACGACAACAACGAGCAGTTTGCACAGTCTACAAACGCAGTGGACAACGATGACTCGGATGATAATGCCGGATCTTCTGTTAATGATAATGAAATAATTGACTTTGAGAAGTAACAATCAGCTCCTGTTGCTCGTCTGAGCAACAGGAGTTATAAAAAGTAATCATAACATTTAAATTTATACGATTATGAAAAAGTTAATGATGGCAGCTCTGATGGTGCTCGGCACTTCTGCTGCATTCGCCGGAGACAGCGAACCACTTAAAGCCATTACCAAGGCTAAGACTTATGCAGAAGCCGCCCAGTTGGTGCAGACCAATCTCAGTCAGCTGGCCAGCGACCAAGAGAAAGCCAAGGCATATGAATACCTGACCAAACTCGCTCTTGCCAAATTTGACAAGGAGAATGCTGTCCAGGCTGCCAACATGCAGGCCAAGATTACAAAATCCAAAGAAGAAGCCTATGACACCTTAGGATTTTATGAGGCCGCCTATAATGCTACAATAAACGGACTGGAGTGTATGAAGTATGACGCTCTGCCAGATGCAAAAGGCAAAGTAAAGCCAAAGTACACAGAATCTCTCACTCCGCTGATTGCCAACACCCGTTTGCAGCTTGTTACTGCCGGCAACTACTATGCACAGAGTGGCGACCAGGATGGCGTGCTGAAGTATTGGGGCACTTTCCTCGACACCGATGACAATCCCGTTTTCCAGTCTTCCAAGGAGCAGGAGAAGCAGTTCCTCGGTCAGGTGGCCTACTATGCAGCTCAGTATGCCAACCAGGCTCAGCAGTATGCCAAGGCAGAGAAGTATATCGACATTGCCATGCAGGATGAGTCGATGCGCAAAGAGGCACAGACCTTCAAGTTTGCCATTGCTCAGCGCAATCTGAAGACCAAGGCTGATACGCTGAACTATATAAACACGATCAAGGCTCTGTATGAAAAGGAGCCTGACAACGAAATGGCATTTGGTACATTGTGCAACATGTATAGTGGACTGGGAATGAGCTCAGAGCTGGATGCCGTGGTAGCTGACAAACTCTCAAGAGACCCCAACAATTTCACCGCTTGGGCCTTGAAGGGTCAGACCTTGATGAACCGCAACTCTACAGCAGAGAACCCTAACTGGGACGAGTGTATTGATGCTTTGAAGAAAGCCGTTGAGATTGATGGTTCAAACGCAGTAGTTCTTACCTATCTGGGTTTCTCCATCAATGCCAAAGCCAGCCAGATCAATGGCGACCGAAACGCTCAGAAAGCACTCTACAAAGAGTCTTTAGGCTATCTGGAGAAAGCAAAGGATATCGATCCCAACCGTGAGAAAGCCAACTGGGCATATCCCTTGTACCAGTGCTACTACTTGGTTTATGCAGCCAACGATCCCCGTACATTGGAGATGGAGAAGTTGCTGAAGAAATAACAGATAATTCCTACAGCCTCATTCTCTTCTTGTTGGAGAATGAGGCTGATTTCTCTTTTCATTGTTTATTAGCCAATAACGATTGTTTTCAATGGAATAAAAAATGGAAAGTTGCAGGGAGGATCATAAAAATTTAAGATGATGAAACTCAGGATATATAGCATTATATTATTGTTTTTGGTTTGTGGAACTGCCATGTCTCAGAAGAAGGAGATATCTACGGCGAAAGAAAATGTCAAGAAAGGAACAAATCTTGATAATGCCGAGCAGTCCATGCAAAAACTTCTGGGTGACTCGTCCAATCGAAACAATACCAAAATCTGGGATATTCTTTTTGAAAGCCTGCGCAAGCAATACAATCAAGGCAACGAAAAACTGTATCTCAACCAGAAATACGACACGGTATCTCTCTTTAATATCGCATCACGAATGTTCACTGCCATGGAGTCTTATGATTCCATCGACGCTTTGCCCGACAAGAAAGGCAAAATCAAGCTGTCCTACAGAAAAGAGAATTCATCATTACTCAATACGCTAAGGCCCAACCTCTACAATGGTGGACGCTTTTTCATAATGAAACAAAAATATTCGGATGCCTATCGACTCTTAGACCAATATCTTAATACAGCCGAACAGCCTCTGTTTGAATCATTTCATTATGATGCCCAAGATAAGCTCATGCCCGAAGTCGCTTATTGGGCCGTCTATGCTGCCTATAAATTGAAAGACAGTCATAAAGTGATGAAATACACACCTTTAGCATTAAAAGATACGATTCATCACGCGATGGTTTTGCAATATTTGAGTGAGACATATCAGCAAGAAAAGGATACAGCAAATTATCACAAGACATTGACCGAGGGTTTCAACCATTACCCCCTGTCACCATTTTTTTATCCACACTTGATTGAGTTCTACTCGCAACAGAAGCAATGGGACAAGGCCTTGGTATTGACAAACCGCGCATTAAAAGAGGATAGTTGCCAGATTACGTTTCATTTGGCCAAAAGTTCGATACTCCTTAATCAAGGGAATTACAAACAGAGTTTTGCCATCAGTGACTCATTGCTCCAAAAAAACGATAGTCTTCCCGAGGCCAACCTTAACGCAGGATTAGCCAAATTCAATGAGGGAGTGATGATGGACAAGATGGTTCAAAGCACGAGAAACAAGAAAAACATTCTAAAACTCTATCGCGAGGCCCTGCCGTATCTCGAGAAATACCGCATGATGCATCCCGACAAACTGGATACCTGGGGGTTGCCGCTCTATACCATCTATCTTAATCTGAACATGGGGAAACAGTTTGACGAAATCGACAAACTGATGAAAAAATAGCGGGAACTATTCGAAACTGAGGTGTTTCAGACGATTTCGAAGTTCTTCTGCCTGACTTTTTCTAATGGAAAGGATAATTTCACACGTATTGTTGAAGTCCTGCGCCACAATACGTGCATCCGTATTTTTTACTAATCTCATTACGGCATTCATCATCGGGTAGGGGAACTGATACTTGACTTGCTCCTCCACCAATCGCTCTTCTACCTCTGCGTGGGCAAGAGCGTCGGCAGCAGCCATCCGATAGGCTACAATGAGTCCACCTGTGCCGAGGTTCACACCACCATAATATCGAACGACACAAATGAGAATATCGGTGAGATCGTTAGAGTTGATTTGTCCAAGAATAGGCTTCCCGGCAGTAGAAGACGGTTCACCATCATCATTTGCTCGAAAGGTTTCACGTTCCGGACCAAGCATGTAAGCATAACAACAATGTCGCGCATCATAGTATTTCCTGCGGTATCCGTCGACGATTTCTTTTACTTCATCGAGAGTTTCCACATGATGCGCGAAAGCGAGGAACTTACTCCGCTTCTCGGAGTAAAATCCCTCGCCTGATTTCTTAATTGTTTTGTAGCTGTCTTCCATCAAAGAAAAAACATTGCAAATCTGTCAGCAGCTTTATTCTTCCAATTTATGAATAATCAGTCCGGAACGCAGTTTCGGCTCAAACCATGTGGCCTTAGGCGGCATAATCTTGCCAGAGTCTGCAATATTCATAATCTGATTCATGGAAACTGGGTATAATGCCAATGCCCAACGCATCTCGCCATTATCCACACGACGTTTCAACTCCTTCAAACCACGTAGACCTCCTACAAAATCAATGCGCTTGTCAGAACGCAAATCCTTGATGCCCATGAGCTTGTCAAGAATCAATCTGCTGGAGATATCTACGTCAAGCACACCTATCGGGTCGCTGTCATTGTAGGTTCCGGGCTTGGCTTTCAAACTGTACCAATTACCATCCAGATAGAGTGAGAACTCATGTAGCTGCTTCGGTTTATATTCTGCCTCGCCTTTCTTCTCCACATCAAAGTCGCTGGTCAGCGCTTGCAGGAATTCCTCGGAGGTCATTCCGTTGAGATCTTTCACCACACGATTGTAGTCGAGGATGGTGAGCTGGCTGGCCTGGAAGCAAACTGCCATGAAGTAGTTGTACTCCTCTTGCCCTGTATGGTTGGGATTCTGCTTGGCTTTCTCTGCACCTACCAATGCGGCGGCAGCCGAACGATGATGTCCATCAGCAATGTAGAGACTGGGCATCTTGGCAAACTCCGCTGTTATCGTCGCAATATCCTTATCGTCTGACACAATCCAGAACTGATGACGGAAACCGTCTATCGGCGCAATAAAATCGTATTCAGGCTGAGTCCGTGCATAACGTGACAGGATTTCTTCGAGGATAGCATTATCAGGGTATGCAAAAAACACAGGTTCAATGTTAGCATTGCAAACTCGTACGTGTTTCATGCGGTCCTCTTCCTTGTCACGACGGGTCAGCTCGTGCTTCTTGATGACACCCGTCATATAGTCATTGACGTATGCACCCACGACAAGACCATATTGTGTCTTGCCTTCCATGGTCTGTGCATAGATGTAATAGAGGGGTTTGTCATCCTGCACCAACCATCCTTTTTCCTGAAATATCTGGAAATGATCTGCTGCACTTTGATACACTCGCGGATCATATTCTGATGTTCCTTCCTCAAAGTTAATTTCAGGTTTGATGATGTGGTAGAGAGATTTCTCATTGTCACCAGCCTCAACACGTGCCTCGTCAGAGTTGAGAACATCATAAGGACGCGATTCTACATCTTCCACAAAATTCTTGGGTGGACGAACTCCCTTGAAGGGTTTTACAATTGCCATAGTATGATTTGTTGGTTTAATTTGCTGTCGGCCTACCATTACCATGCTCACCAACTCATGGTGTGCACACCCGTCGGTAGGTCTATAAGATTAGAAATCCATCACCCACTTCGTTCCAACACTTCTTTAACATGAAAACTGTTGAGAGCGAAATGGGTGAATGGAGTACTTATTTGTTCACTTGATACTTGGTATCACCGTCTTTAAAGAAAGAGCTAATCTGCTTTGCAGCAGCAATACCGGCATTGATATTAGCCTCAGCAGTCTGTGCACCCATCTTCTTCGGAGTAGAGAAGTAACGGCCGTCAAACTTCTTGAACTCAGCATCTGCATCGGGCAAAATATCTGTTACAAACTTCAAGTCTTCACGTTCTCCCATAAGTTTGATCAACTCTGCCTCGTTGATGACCTCCTTACGAGCGGTGTTAACAAGAATTCCGCCTTTCTTCAGTAAATTCACCACGCTATAATTGATGCTCTCTTTAGTTTCCGGCGTTGCGGGAATATGCAGGGATACAATGTCGCAGGCTTTGAACAAATCGTCACGGCTGTCCACTGCATGCACACCAGCACTCTCAATGGCTTCCTTCGGACAATACTCGTCGAAGGCATAAATTTCCATACCGAAGCCCTTGGCAATACGCGCAACATTGCGTCCCACATTACCGAAGGCCAAGATACCCAACTTCTTACCCATCAATTCGGTACCAGACTTCCCATTATAGAAATTGCGAACTGCATAAACCAAGAGGCCAAACACCAATTCTGCCACAGCATTAGAGTTCTGGCCGGGGGTGTTTTCTACAACAACTCCCTTCTCTTTGGCATACGCTGTGTCAATAGAATCATAACCAGCACCCGCACGAACTACAATCTTTAAATTTTTGCCGGCATCAAGCACCTCCGGAGTCACCTTATCCGAACGCACAATCATTGCATCGGCATCAGCCACGGCATCAAGCAACTGCTGTTTTTCCGTGTATTTCTCCAATAATACCACCTCATGGCCAGCGGCCTGAGCTTCTTTCTTGATTCCTTCTACAGCAACAGCTGCAAACGGCTTCTCAGTAGCAACAAGTATTTTCATATTTTTAGTTATTTTGTTGACATGTTAAGTAAGTAATGCTGGCAACAATCCTTTATTTCTTTCAAATATTCATTAAATCTTGTATTCTACAGAAATAAATTAAAAAAAACTTTCAACTAACGGATTGTTCTATAAAAACAGCAACCTCCTCCCACATGCGGGGAGGAGGTGTCAGGTTTAGTGCTGGGCTTCAAAATCCTGCATAGCCTTGACGAGCGCATTGACACCCTCAATGGTCTGTGCATTGTAGCAGCTCGCACGGAAGCCACCGACAGAGCGGTGTCCCTTGATACCCACCATACCACGCTCGGTAGCGAAGTCGAAGAAAGGCTTTTCTAACTCAGCGTATTCATCGTTCATTACAAAGCAGATATTCATCAAAGAACGGTCTTCGGCAACCACAGTTCCACGGAACAACTTGTTACGATCAATCTCGTCATAAACAATCTTGGCGCGCTCCTGAGCCAAACGGTCCATCTCCTTAACACCGCCATGAGCCTTCACCCAGCGCATGGTCTCCATCAAAGAGTAGATCGGCACTACAGGAGGAGTGTTGAACATAGAGCCTTTCTCCACATGAGTACGATAGTCAAGCATCGTGGCAAGCTCTCGAGGAGCCTTCCCTAACATATCGTCTTTCACAATTACAACGGTCACACCAGCCATAGACATGTTTTTCTGTGCACCAGCATAGATAGCTGTATACTTCGAAACGTCTACCGGACGACTCATAATGTCTGACGACATATCTGCAATCAGAGGCACAGGAGCATCAATGTCCTTGCGAGTCTCTGTACCATAAATGGTGTTGTTGGTGGTAAAATGCAGGTAATCAAGGTCTGCAGGTATCGTATAATTTTTGGGCACATAAGTATAATTCTTATCTGCCGAAGAAGCCACTTCAACCACCTCGCCAAACAATTTAGCTTCTTTCTGTGCCTTCTTGGCCCAAGTACCGGTGTTTACATATCCTGCTTTCTTCATCAGGAAGTTAGCCGGAATCTGCATGAACTGCAAGGACGCACCACCACCAAGGAAGATCACGGAGTAGCCCTGTGGGATATCAAGCAGCTCTTTGATCAGAGCCTCTGCCTCGTCTACTACAGGTTGAAAGTCTTTAGCACGATGGCTAATCTCCATGAGTGACAAACCAGAACCATTGAAATCCAAAATCTGCTTTGCGGTATTCTCAATAACTTCGCGGGGAAGCATTGAAGGTCCTGCGTTAAAGTTGTACTTCTTCATGTTTTATTTTTGTTTTAAATTGAGTTATTTGTACCGAGCGTAATTTACATGCAAACTTATCATTTTTATTTCATATATACAAATTATTTGCTAATTATTTATGGCATTTCAACATCATTTCAAAGCTCTTCGCATAGTTCGTGTATGCACATACAATGACACAATATTTCTTTTAAATCTTTCGACTTGACGGTTTACTGCTTAAAATAATTTCATACTGATTATTTTTATAACATTTAAAGAGCCACAACGTCAAACCATCCAAATGCAAATCCATACATTTTTTATATATAACAACCTCAATATACAACATTACGATCCAAAACTTCAAGTTCACATTCTGACAATCTTGCAGTTCACCCCCTTACTATTCCAACTAAGTGTAAATTTCATCTGTTACTAACCACGTTTTAACAGTCAACTTCTCATTCCATCATGACGAGTCAATGAAATGACAAAAACATCTCAATTTTCTTTGAATTCCCGTTTCCTATACTTACAAAATGAAACTTCATTGATATTCTAATAAAAATAATTCATTTTTTATGTGTTATTCAAATAATTGTTATTACTTTTGCAATTGCCAAGTAGAGATTACAATTTAGGGTATGAATAACACCATTACTCATTCTGGAGTCATTGAGAAGATAGACCAAAACCAAATCACCGTGCGTATCGAGCAAGTCTCAGGCTGCGCCTCATGCAAGGTGGCAGGGCAATGCAATGCCTCTGAACGTAAGGAAAAAAGGGTCGAAGTTTGCTGTGATAACCCCGCAATTCATCGAGTGGGGGAGACGGTTGTGGTCTCGGCCGATGCCAAGGTGGGCCGTCGTGCTGTAGTCTGGGGATTTGGATTGCCGCTCATCCTTCTCTTGGTCTGCATCTTAGGCATTAAAGCCTGGACGGGCAATGATGGATTGGCCGCCCTTGTCGCCATGCTGAGTTTGGCTTGTTACTACGCAATACTCTACCTATTGCGACAAAAGATACGCGACAAGCTGACCTTCGAAATCTCATAAAACGCACACACCTGAAATAAAAAACTATCCAAATAAATCAACTAAAACAAAACAAAAAAACATTATGAACTTTATTTTTATTGCAGTGATTGTTCTTGGGGCAATAGCGCTGATCTCCTCGGTCGTGCTGTATGTCGTGTCCAAGAAGTTTGCTGTAGAGGAAGATCCACGCATCGGACAAGTGCAGGAAATCCTTCCCGGTGCCAACTGCGGCGGGTGTGGGTTCCCCGGTTGTTCGGGTATGGCTGATGCCTTGGTCAAAGGAGCCGACGCGGGTTCCATCGACGGACTCAACTGTCCGGTCGGCGGGGCTTCGGTGATGGGTCAGGTGGCCGACCTGCTGGGTATGGCGATGGCCAATGTGGAGCCTACGGTGGCTGTCGTGCGGTGCTATGGCACGTGTGAGCATCGGCCGCGCATTGCCGTCTATGACGGTCTGGCGACCTGTGCCGCGATGCACTCCACGGGTGCCGGCGAGACTGGTTGCGGCTATGGTTGTCTGGGATGCGGCGACTGTGTGAGGGCTTGTCAGTTTGATGCCATACACATGAATGCCGATACCGGACTCCCCGAGGTCGACGAGGAAAAGTGTACCTCGTGTGGCGCTTGTGTGAAAGCATGCCCCCGAAACATCATCGAGTTGCGCAAGAAAGGTCCCAAGGGCCGTCGCGTCTATGTGCAATGCGTGAACAAGGACAAGGGTGCCGTGGCCAAGAAAGCCTGTGCGGTGGCCTGCATCGGGTGTGGGAAGTGTGAGAAAGTATGCGCTTTCGACGCCATAACCATTGAGAACAATCTCTCCTATATTGATTACAACAAGTGCAAACTCTGCACGAAGTGTGTGGATGTGTGTCCCACTTCGGCTATTATCAAAGTGAATTTCCCTGTAAAAAAAGCCCAACCAGCTGTGACAGCACAGCCCACAGACACCTCAGCTTCCGTAGAACAGCTGATGACAGCAGGTAAAGAAAGAGAGGAGGTGAAGGCATGAAACTGTTTACATTCTCCAAGGGTGGCGTGCACCCTGAGGAAAACAAGCTCACCCATGAGGTGGCAACCGTGAAGGCCGATCTGCCAAAGGTGGCCGTGTTCCCACTCGGACAGCACATCGGTGCGCCCACCAAGCCCGTGGTGCAACGTGGCGACCGCGTGAAAGTGGGTACGCTCATCGGCGAGGCCGGAGGCTTCGTCTCGGCCCCGATATACTCGTCGGTGTCGGGCACTGTGGCCAAAATCGACACCACAATCGATGCCACTGGCTATCGTCAACCGGCTATTTTTATTAATGTAGAGGGCGACGACTGGGAAGAATCCATCGACCGTACGGAGACATTGGAGACCATCGAGGCACATCCCGAACTGACTTCCGAACAGATTATCGACCGCATCAAGGCGGCCGGAGTGACCGGTATGGGTGGCGCGGGATTTCCCACGTTTATCAAACTCACCCCTCCGCCCACGGCCAAAGCCGAGTGTGTCATCATCAATGCGGTGGAATGTGAGCCGTATATTACCTCCGACTATCGATTGATGATGGAACATGCCGACGAGATTGTGGTGGGCGTGCAGTTGCTCATGAAGTCGGTCAACGTGGACAAAGGCTATATCGGGATTGAGGAAAACAAGCCCGAGGCCATCCGTCTGATGACAGAGAAGACCGCCTCAGACCCGCGCATCACTGTCGTGGCACTGGCTCAGAAATATCCGCAGGGCGGCGAGAAGCAATTGGTCGATGCCGTTATCGGTCGTCAGGTGCCCGCTCCGCCCGCCATCCCCGTGCATGTGGGAGCCGTGGTACAGAATGTAGGCACCGCCTTTGCGGTCTATCAGGCCGTGATGAAGCATAAGCCGCTCTTTGAGCGCTATACTACTGTCACCGGCAAAGGTATCGCACGGCCGGGCAATTTCCTCGTCCGTATGGGCACACCGTTCAGTCAACTCATCGAGGCTTGTGGCGGAATGCCCGACGGCGACAACAAAGTGCTGGCTGGAGGCCCCATGATGGGCAAGGCCGTTATATCACTCGACGTGCCTGTTTGCAAGGGAACCAACTCTGTGACCGTGCTCAGTGGCGACGATGCCCACCGCAAACCCATACAGCCCTGCATCCGTTGCGGCAAGTGTGTGGACGTTTGTCCGATGGGCCTGGAGCCTTATCTCATCGCCACGCTGTCTGCTTTGCAGAACTATGAACGGCTCGAACGCGAGGCCGTCATCAACTGCATTGCCTGCGGCTCGTGCCAGTACACCTGTCCTGCCCATCGTCCGTTGCTCGACAACATTGTACAGGGCAAGGCTGCCGTGATGGGAATCATCAAGTCGAGAAACAAGAAGTAATCAACGATTTTCCAGAAAAACAATGAATAAATTAGTAGTTTCATTATCGCCGCACGCCCATGGCACAGACACGGTGGAGCGCAATATGCGGGGCGTCATCATCGCCTTGCTGCCCGCCTTGCTTGTGTCGTTCTACTACTTCGGACTGGGTTCCGTAGTGGTTTGCCTCACGAGTGTGGCTGCCTGCATGTTCTTCGAGTGGGCTATCACCAAATATCTTTTGAAAAAAGAGCCGACACTCACCGACTGTTCGGCCGTCATCACCGGCCTGTTGCTGGGTATGAACCTGCCGAGCAACTTCCCATTGTGGATGATTCTCATCGGCGCACTCATCGCTATCGGTGTGGGTAAGATGAGCTTCGGTGGTCTGGGGTGCAACATTTTCAACCCCGCACTGGTCGGACGATGCTTCCTTTTGGTGAGCTTTCCGGCTGCCATGACCGTATGGCCCACACAGGGTCAGCTCATGTCCTATACCGATGCCGTGACCGGGGCCACTCCGCTGAGCCTCATGAAAGAAGCCATCAAGACCGGGAACGCAGGTCTGTTGGACAAGTTGCCCACCTCGATGAACATGCTCTTAGGCAATATTTCCAACGGCTTTGGTGCCGGATCCATCGGCGAGGTGTGTGCCCTGGCCTTGATTATCGGATTGGTTTATATGCTTTGGAAGAAGATCATCACCTGGCATATTCCCCTGAGCATCATCGCCACCGTATTGATTATTAGTGGTTTGCTGCATTGGGCCAACCCCGTCTATGCCCATCCGCTGCAGGTAATCCTGAGTGGCGGTCTCATGCTCGGAGCCATCTTCATGGCCACCGACTACGTATCCTCGCCCATGACCCATCGCGGACAACTCATCTATGGTGTGGCCATCGGATTCCTGACCGTAGTGATCCGCAACTGGGGAAGCTATCCCGAGGGTATGTCGTTTGCCATTCTGATCATGAATGCCTTCACGCCCCTCATCAATTTCTATGTGAAACCTAAGCGCTTCGGTGAGGTACCGGCCAATAAATAAGGAGGAATGTCATGGAAAAAATGAAATCATCGCTGACCAATATGGTCATGATTTTGGTGGGATTTGCCCTGATTATCGCTGCCCTTTTGGCTTGGGTCAACCATCTTACCGAGGGTCCTATTGCGGCCAAAGCAGAGAAAACGCTCGCCGACGGCATCAAGACCGTGATGGGTGCCAAGTCACTTCAGGTGACCGGCAACGACACGGTGCGACAGACTATAGACGACAAAGAAGCCGTGTTTGTGGTGCACGAGACGGCCGACAAATCCGGCAAACCGCTCGGCGCAGCCGTGGAGAGCACCTCGCTGGGCTTCGGCGGAGATCTGAAAGTGCTCGTGGGCTTTGCCCCCGACGGCTCGATTCTGGGTTATACCATCCTTCAGCACTCGGAAACACCGGGACTTGGCGCCAAGGCGCAGACTTGGTTTCAGAAGGGTGGCAAGGGAAACATCATCGGAATGAACCCCTCGCAGGGTGACCTGACGGTGAGCAAGGACGGTGGAGAGGTGGATGCCATCACGGCGTCGACCATCACCAGCCGTGCCTTCCTGAATGCCATCAATCAGGCTTACACTGCCTACGTCAAACAAAATCAGCTGTCACAACAGGCTGTCACACAGAAATAAAGAAAGGAAAGCATCATGAATTACTTGAAAATCATCCTCAACGGAATCATCAAGGAGAACCCAACCTTCGTGCTTATCCTTGGTATGTGTCCCACACTGGCCACCACGACGAGTGCCATCAACGGCATGTCAATGGGTCTGGCCACAATGGCGGTACTCATTTGTACCAATACAGTGATCTCCCTCATCAAGGGAATCACACCCGACAAGGTGCGCATCCCCGTGTTTATCGTGGTCATCGCCGCCTTTGTCACCATCCTGCAGATGCTGATGTCGGCCTACGCGCCCGACAGCATCAACAAGTCTTTGGGTATTTTTATACCGCTGATTGTGGTCAACTGCATTGTGCTCGGACGGGCGGAGAGCTTCGCCTGCAAGAACTCGCCGCTGGCCAGCCTGTTTGATGGCATCGGTATCGGACTCGGTTTCACCCTCGCCCTGACCGTGCTTGGTGCCGTGCGCGAGTTGCTCGGAGCCGGAAGTGTGTTTGGCATCGGACTGTTGCCCGAGACCACCAACCTCCTGCTCTTTGTGCTTCCTCCGGGAGCTTTCATCACCTTAGGCTATCTGGTGGCCATCTTCAACCGCCTGAAAGCCGAGTGACAAATCATGAAAGGTCGAACCATTAAGAATTTTAAGACATGCAATATTTATTGATTTTCATCAGTGCGATATTCGTCAACAATATCATTCTGAGCCAGTTTCTTGGCATCTGCCCGTTTCTCGGCGTGTCAAAGAAGATTGATACCTCTCTGGGAATGGGTGCTGCCGTGGCATTTGTGATGACACTCGCCACCATTGTGACATGGCTTGTGCAAATCTATATCCTCAATCCCCTTGGCCTGCAATACCTGCAAACACTCGCTTTCATCCTCATCATCGCCGCCCTGGTGCAGATGGTGGAGATCATTCTCAAGAAAGTGAGTCCTGCTCTTTATCAGGCTTTGGGCATCTATCTGCCGCTTATCACCACCAACTGCGCCGTGCTCGGCGTGGCCATTCTGGTCATTCAGAAAGACTTTGACCTCATCCAGAGTGTGGTCTACGCCTTTTCCACGGCCGTCGGCTTTGCGTTGGCCATGACCGTTTTTGCCGGAATCAGGGAGCAACTCGACTTGGTGCGTATCCCGAAAGGCATGCAGGGTATGGCCATCACGATGATCACAGCCGGTCTGTTGTCACTGGCCTTCATGGGATTCTCCGGTGTAGACGGTGGACTCCGCAAGCTTTTCGGACTGGAGTAATGCCGATTTCCCAAACCATTACATAATGCTTGGGAAACCAGCTCTATAAAAGGCTTTTGCGGTTAGTACCGAATCAAGTTACGATTAGTATCGAATCACAAGATGGTTACTATCCAATCGCACAACGATTAGTACCAAATCGCAAAGACCTATGATTTGGAGGGGAAGCTTTTTGCCCCTCTCATGTCATTATTAAAACAATATGTTTGCCCACTTAGATGATTTTTTTTATCTTTGTGGGCAAATTGATATAGATTAGTTTTAACACAAAGACATGATGAAACAAACGATTCTTGTTACTGGCGGAACCGGATTTATTGGTTCCCACACCACAGTAGAGTTACAGCAAGCCGGCTATAATGTAGTGATTGTCGACAATTTGTCCAACTCCAATACCAAGGTGCTCGACGGCATTGAGAAGATTACAGGCATCCGCCCCGCATTCGAGGAGGTTGACCTGCGCGATATGAAGGCCACCGAAGCTGTGTTCCAGAAATATCCCGCCATTGAGGGCATCATCCACTTCGCTGCCAGCAAAGCAGTGGGAGAGAGCGTACAGAAGCCGCTGCTCTACTATCGCAACAACATCGTTTCACTCATCAACCTTCTGGAATTGATGCCGAAATACAATGTGAAAGGCATCATTTTCTCGTCGAGCTGCACCGTTTATGGACAGCCGAAGCCCGAGAACCTGCCTGTGACCGAGGATGCTCCCCATCAGAAAGCCACCTCGCCCTATGGCAATACCAAGGAGATCAACGAGCAGATTATCTATGATTATATCCACAGCGGTGCCGACATCAAGAGCATCGTGCTGCGCTATTTCAACCCCATCGGTGCCCACCCGTCAGCCCATATCGGCGAACTGCCCAATGGTGTGCCGGCCAACCTTATCCCGTTTGTCACCCAGACAGCTGCCGGTATCCGCAAAGAGCTGACCATCTTTGGCAATGACTACGACACCGAGGACGGCACTTGCATCCGCGACTACATCTATGTGGTAGACCTGGCCAAGGCTCATGTGGCTGCGATGGCCCGTGTGCTTGACGGCGACGGCGATGCCATCGAGTATTTCAACATTGGTACCGGCAAGGGCAACACTACGCTGGAGATTGTGGAGACATTTGAAAAAGCCACTGGTATGAAGCTCAACTGGAAGTACGGCCCACGTCGCGAGGGCGACATCGAGAAGATTTGGGGCGACTGCACCAAAGCCAACAAGGTGCTCGGCTGGAAGGCCGAGGCTCCGCTCGACGATGTGCTGCGCTCTGCCTGGAAATGGCAAGAGAAGCTCCGCGAGGAGGGTGTGAAGCAATAAAACGTAGCGGCCCCGCCGCACAAACATAAAAAAAAGCCTTCCCTGTCTGTGCAATCAGACGGGGAAGGCTTTTTGTTTGGGGATGTTGGGGGTGAGAAATGGGGTAGGGCGCAGGCCCTTGGCTATTCGTAGCGGATGCTCTTGGTGGGCGAGATGTGCGAGATGAGGAAACTCGGGGCTATCAACACGAGGAGACAAACTAAGAATGTGAACACGTTGATGATAACAAACAACGGGATGTTGAATTCCACCGGCACGGCCTTAATATAATATATGGTGGGGTCGAGCTTCACCAAATGGAACTGACGCTGTACGACTATGAGCAGCAATGCGATGGCATTGCCAATCAATATGCCTCGCCCGATGACAAAAGTGGCAAACCACAGGAATATATGGCGGATGGTGGTATTGGTCGAACCGAGTGCCTTGAGTACGCCAATCATCGTGGTGCATTCCAGAATGATGATGAGCAGACCCGAAATCATGGTCACACTCGCCACCACAATCATCAGCGCAATGATAATCCACACGTTCAGATCCAAGAGGTCAAGCCAGTTGAATATCTGTGGATTGCTCTCGCGTATGGTCTGCGACGAGTAGGTTTCGCCGTAGTGGTCTTCGGTTTTGTTGATACGGTTGATGAAGTAATTTTCCACCTCATACACCCGATTGAAGTCGTTGACCATCACCTCGGCACCCGAAGTCTGGTCGGCATTCCATCCGTTGAGTTTCGTTACGGTGTATAAGTCTGTGAAACAGATGCTTTCATCATATTGATTCAAGTTGGTCTGATAGATACCTTGCACGGTAAATCGGCGCAGACGGATGTCGGAATTGTCAATAAAATAAGCGAAAATGCGTTGTCCAAGCTTCAGGTTTAGCTTGTCGGCCATGATCTTCGAAATCAGAATTTTGTTGCTCGAAGACTTGTCAGAAAAAGCGGGTAGGGTACCTTCCACAAGGTTTTGCTTGATGAAATCGGCGTTAAACTCCGGTCCAACGCCTTTGAACATAACACCA
This sequence comes from Prevotella sp., assembly GCA_016901395.1. Classification (GTDB taxonomy): domain Bacteria; phylum Bacteroidota; class Bacteroidia; order Bacteroidales; family Bacteroidaceae; genus Prevotella. The sequence continues at coordinate 127,568 of JAEAMQ010000036.1, forward strand.
AGGAAGTCGGAATCGGTCTTCAGAATACCCTGTTTATAGGCAAACCGTTCCACATGCTTTACGCCCGGCACCTTCTTGATGACGTTCATCATCGAGTCGTCCATCTGTATGGGGAAATCGTTGGACGACATCTGCGACATGAAATTAGACACCTGTATGTGAGAACCGAAGCCTATCACCTTATTCTGCACAGAGTGTTTGAAGCCCAACACCACAGAAATGGACACCATCATCACCGCAAGTCCAATGGCAATGCCGGCAATGGCAATGGCAATGGCAGGTCGCGACACCTTCTGTTGGATGTCGTGGTCTTTGTAAATGCGTCTGGCGATGAACAGCGGGAAATTCATGCTATTTATCCTTTTGGGTATAAGCCTCAAGGGCTTTGCGAAGGATAAACAGCGCGCGCTCGAGGTCTTCCTGCTTCAACACGTAGGCAATGCGCACCTGGTTGACACCGGCACCCGGTGTGGTATAGAATCCGGCGGCAGGTGCCATCATCACGGTTTCACCCTCATAGTTGAACTCTTCCAGACACCAACGGCAGAAATCCTCGGCATCGGCGATGGGCAACTGAGCCACGGTGTAGAACGCACCCATAGGGATAGGAGAGTAAACACCCGGAATTCGGTTAAGTCCGTCTATCAGACACTTACGGCGTTCCACATACTCGTCATACACATCACGATAGTATTCGGCAGGAGCATCGAGCGAAGCCTCGGCTACTATCTGACCGATCAAGGGCGGGGAGAGACGGGCCTGACAGAATTTCATCACAGCCTTGCGCACTTCCACGTTGTGGGTTATCAGTGCTCCGATACGGATGCCGCACTCTGAAAAACGCTTGGAAACGGAGTCGATAAGGATCACATTCTGCTCAATGCCAGTAAGATGCATGGCACTGATATAGGGGCTTCCAGTGTAGATGTACTCGCGATACACCTCATCGGAGAAAAGATAGAGGTCGTATTTCGCCACAAGGTCGCGTATCTGGTTCATCTCGCGGCGTGTATAGAGGTAACCCGTGGGGTTGTTGGGGTTGCAAATCATGATGGCCCTCGTGCGGTCATTGATAAGTTCCTCAAACTTTTCTACCTTAGGCAGCGAGAAACCTTCCTCAATCGTAGTGGCAATGGTGCGTATCTTGGCACCGGCAGATATGGCAAAGGCCATATAGTTGGCGTAGGCGGGTTCCGGAACGATAATCTCGTCGCCGGGATTGAGGCAGCTCATAAACGCGAAAAGCACGGCCTCCGAACCGCCCGAAGTGATAATAATCTCGTCGGGCGACACATTTATATTATATTTCGCGTAATAATTGACTAATTTCTTGCGGTAGGATAAGTAGCCTTGCGACGGGGAGTACTCCAAAACTTTGCGGTCTATGCGCTTCAAGGCATCCAGTCCCACTTGTGGGGAGGGCAGATCGGGCTGGCCGATGTTCAAATGATATACCTTGATACCACGTTCCTTAGCAGCTGCGGCTAATGGGGCGAGTTTTCTAATTGGCGACTCAGGCATTTCGAGTCCACGTACTGATATTTCAGGCATAGTCTTTCCTAATTATAATCCTTATGAAATTAGGCACAAAGGTAATTTTTTTTATTCGATTGAGCAAATTATTCTTTAAAATATAAACAATCCAATGAAACGTATTTATCATAACGGCGCTTATATTTAAAAATAGGTATTTAAATCTGAGTCTGCTACAGTCTCAGTTCGAGTCAATATTTCAATTCATTTGTAACTTCTGATTCTTACATCAATTCCGGAGTCTTTCAGAAGGTCCGCCACACGCTCTATTGGGGTCTCGGAGAAATGATAAGGAAACAAGACCTTGGGTCGGATGATGTGGGCAGCACGAGCTGTTTGTTTGGGTGTCATTGTATATGGCTGATTGGTGGGCAGAAACGCCACATCAATATCCTTCAGTTTCTGCATCTCGTCAATATCTTCAGTGTCTCCGGCAATATAGATACGTAGTCCGTCGAGCGTCAACACAAAACCGTTGTCGCGTCCTTTCGGATGATACTGCGTGTGTCCGGGTGTGATGTTGTACGCCGGCACCGCCTTCACCGTGATGTCATCAGCCAGCGTCAGACTGTCGCCGTTGTGCATCACACGACCGCGTCCCAGCTTCTGAGCACAATTCTCATTCGTCACAATCAGCGTACCGGCCTTTTCCAGATCGGCGATGGCTTTGGCATCAAAATGATCGAAGTGCTCATGCGTCACCAAGATGTAATCGGCCTTGGGCATCCGGGCATAGTCAGTCTTCGGTTCTACAGCACCCACAGGGTCCACTTCAATTTCCATGCCATCGTAGCTAATCCTGATACTGGCATGCTTGATGGCAGTCAACACCACTTCTTTTCCATGTTGCGTCTTGAATGTATCCGTTGGCACAGGATTATCAGCGCAAGCAGAGAGCGCCATGAAAAAGGTAGATATTATTGACAATTGTAACTTATTCATTTCTAATTTATTATAGATACTCATTAAATATTAGATAGAATATAATAACTATCGAGGTTATCAATAATAATTAAATATAAAGGTTGGAGCTTGACGAGTGCCAAGCCCCTACTCTATTTGCTACAATCTGCAACTCACGCCCTCGTCGGCATCCTCTGTCAGCAGGTTCTGATAGGCCTCGTTTCTTCTAAGTACAGCATGAGCAAAAGAGCATACAGGCTTTATCTTCAAGCCATTATCTTTCGCATATTCTGCAGCTTCCATTACAAGTTTTCGACCTATTCCTTTCCCTTCCTGATAGGACATGGTATGCTCTATCTTCATCACGGAATTCTCTAACGTAAATTCCAAACGTCCTACCTCTTCATTGCCTTCGAAAGCTTCAACTCTGCCTTCGTTTACTTTAATTTGTATCGTCATTGTTGTTCTTTTTAATATTACACCATCAGCAGACTCAACTTTACACCTATCCAAGGTATATCATCTCTTTCCGCCGTATCATTGATTTAGTCTAAGTTCTTTATATTTGAGTGATTAGTTCCATCTCAACAGTCGCAAAGATAAGGTTTTTGTAAATATCAACAAAAGAAATAGTGATTAATTTCTATTTAGGTCGGTAAATGACGAAATGTATAATTGTCATAACAGCAACCCCAAAACTTTTTATACTCTTGGGAACAGATCAGGCCAGCCATCCCTTTTCAGCCATCTGAATGACTGATGACACATAAGAGATAATGCAAATATTGACGTTTTTTATACTATTTCTTTTGTTGAAATCATCTAAAATTCATAATTTAGCATTTAATAGAATTATAAAAACAAAATATGGATAAGAAGAAATTGGCAGGCCACAACCTGTCTGAATGTACTACAATCGTAGTGGGTGAAGAACTGACCGGCGACGGTTCGCGCATCTATGCCCGCTCAGAAGATTTTGATGCGATGCGTTGCAAAAACTGGTTGGTATTCAAGGATACCGACAACGGGCCTGAAGAGTTTGTCGCCGAAGACAGCCGTTTCCGCTGTCCGCTGCCCAAGAAGGCGTTGGGCTACACCGCCCTACCCGACTATCAGTATCACCACGAATGGGGAAGCGCAGGTTTCAACTCACTCGGTGTAGGCGAAAGTTCTACTGAAACCATTTTCAGTAGTCCGGCGGCATTGGAGCACGACCCCTACGTGGAAGATGGACTGGCCGAGAACTGCACCTACAACATCGTGCTGCCCTATATCCATTCAGCCCGCGAGGGTGTGGAGCGACTGGGCGCACTCATTGAGAAATACGGTTCGGCCGAAGGTTTCGGCATCGGTTTTATCGACGACAAGGAGACATGGTATCTGGAGAACGCGTGCGGACACCACTGGTTGGCCTGCCGCATGCCCAAGGACCAGTATTTCGTAACCGGCAACCAGAGCCGCTTCCGCAAGTATGACCCCAACGACACTGAGAACTATCTGGCAGACAAAGACCTGCTCACTTTTGCCAAGAAGCACAAGTTGTGGGACCCCAAGAAGGGTGAGTTTGATTTCCACGAAGCCTATTCGAAGGACGACATTGCGGACACCACTTATAATTATACGCGCGTGTGGGGACTGCAACAGTTGTTCACTCCAGCCATGAAACAGGACGTGGGCAAGAACACCTTCCCCGTCTTTGCCAAGCCTGAGAAGAACATCGGCATCAAGGAATTGCGTCAGGCGTTCCGCTTCCACTATGACGGCACCGACCACGACCCCTATCTACATAATAATGGAAAGGAGCCCTGGCGTCCGGTTTCCATCTTCCGCACCACACAGACCCACCTCATGCAAGTGCGTCCATGGCTGCCCAAGGAGATTGGTTGCATCACCTACGTGGCCAACGGCATGGCCGACCTCGGCGTGTTCCTGCCCATCTACCAGGGCATCCAGAGCTTTCCCAAGGCCTATGCCGTGGGCGATGACCATTGCGACGACGAGTCGGCCTACTGGCGTTTCCGCAAGGTGATGACCCTCGGCATGACCAACTACAATGCCTACGCGCCGGTCATCAAGGAGGTCTATGCCCGTCTGGAGGCCGAAAACGACCAGCGTCAACGTGAGTTTGAAGCCCGTTATCTGGAAATTTATAAAGAACGCCCAATGGAAGCCCGTGACCTGTTGCAGTCATTCAATGAGAGTCTGCTCAACCGTGCGCTCGAAGTGGCCGACGAACTCGTCAACGAGCTTTTCACCCGTATGACCAAGGCCACGATGGAAGAATATATGTTCCACGGTGCATAATCGATACAAACATTCATCCAATTCCCCTTCCCCCTGTAAGACGGACCATAAAACCATCTTACAAGGGGGAGGCTTTGTGTTTCTACCCTACTCTTCTTTGTATTCAATCGGTCACTATGGGCTGAGTTATTGCGGCAGTCGATCCCTCATATAGTGGCTTTCTAAGTCCAGACTTCTGTGTCATCATTAGACAAAAAGATTGTAAAAAAGGATATGTGGGTTATCGTCAAGAAATAGGTATCCATTATCAATAACGCAATATCCCTCTCTCAAAATGTCATTTTCTTTCATCAAAAAAGTGCGTGTTATTATTTTTAACTGAGAAAAGAAAAACACTGTTTTCACAGCCAAAAGATGGAATCAACATGTCATTTTACCCCAATGGATGAGTTAAAACATGCCTTTCAGGATGCTTTTTCGACTTTTTACGCTAACTGGAAGCCCAAAACTCTGTGCGATTAAATACTAATCGTGTTGCGATTAGATAGTATTCGTCATGCGATTAGATAGTAATCGCAAAGCCGCAATTTGTCAATTAATTACAACATGTTGGCTACCAGCCCATTAACAGACACCTATTTTCCCTCTATTTTCAGCCATATCATGTCATAGTTTCCTCCACACCTATGTTTTTACCCTCTTTTTTCAAATTCTTTCAACAAATTATCTTTTTACATTTGATGAAAAGAATGGCTGGGAAAGATCTCCCCCCACTACCATCTAACGGATTGCCCGTGGTGTTCAATGTCTAATTTAACATGAGTTTGATGAAACATAACTATCTGATTATTTGTAAATCAGCGGAAGGTGATGTAAACTTATAGTGGCAAAACAAATCAATCATCACAACAGATTTTGCTATGCTTACTGACAGCAAAGACGGCTGCCGGACAAGGTAGCTTCCCTACAAAAACACCACCACCAATGTCTGATCGGGATTAAAGGCTGTAAATGCAATGGTCATGGTTCTGATTATTAGCATTGCATCAGGACAATATAGGCATAAAAAAGCATCGCCCATGTTTCCACGGGCGATGCTTGAAGAAATATCTTTTTAGAAGAACAAGTAGCGGTTATCTACCACACCTGCCTTGATATACAATTCATTCATGAAGTTTCCGGCGTATTGCATAGCTTTCTGACGGAGCTTCATCTCCTGAGCCTTCTCATCAAACTTGGCTGCGTTCTTGGTGCGGTTGATCACCTGGAACTGATAAACACCAGCCTGTCCCTTAACAGGGTGAGAACTGAAAGCACCCTTTTTGGCAGCATACACAGCACCACTCAGTGCAGGCTCGCTGGCACCTGTAGCCTGTACAAATACCGGAGCAGCAAATGTCACCTGGTTTACGGTCAACACCTGAGCACCCTTAGCCTTGGCAGCAGCAATGCTGTTAGCTCCTTTAGCCTTTGCAATGAGTTGTTCAGCCTTTTTATCACGAAGTACTGCCTGCTTTACGAGTTCTTTCACCTGAGCATCGTCCAGACCTCGGTATCCGATGGGATGTATCTTGTCACAGATGACAATCAAGAGATTATTGCCGTTGTCGCCACACTCATACATCTTGGAGACATCACCTTCGCCAGCTTCAAAGAGCCACTTCATGGCATCTCGAGTAGAACGAATGCCGGCAAGATAATGCTGGGCAGTAGTCACATCCTTAACTTCCTGGACCTTATAACCGTTCTTTTCAGCATTCTTGATGATATCTGCAGCAGACTGGTTTGCGCTGGCAAACGAGCTGAACTTATTAAATATTGCACCACGAGTCTCCTTGGAATAGTCTATGGCCTTTTTTACAACAGCAGCTGTATACTTATCAATCATGTTCTTACGGTCAAGCACCTGAACAATGAGGTTGCCCTGTGTAAGAGTGACGTTCTTCATTTCGTTGACACCCATCGTGAGCAAGCTGTTCAGATAGCCCTGAGTCTCCTTGTCCATAGAGTTGGAATACTCATACTGACGGGTGGTGAGCCACTGCTCCTGACCGTCCTGACCATACTTCTTGGCGATGGTTGCAAAGTCGGCACCACCGTTCAGGGCGTTGTAGATAGAGTCTGCACGCTGGTGAGCCTCGTCGGGAGTTGTGCCGCCCACCTGAATGGCACGGAACTTCACAGAGTCGGGAAGCTGTTGCTTGGCAACCAGTTTGATGACATTCAGAGTATTGTCCTGAGTGTTCTCCACAGGGCCAAGGGTCTGACCTACAGACATAGAGTCAAGTTTCTGAGCGATGTCTGTAGGGAATGCCTCCTTACCAACGGGAATACCCAGATAAGGAACGGAAGAAGTGCTCTTACGAACGACATTGGTAGGATCAGCGACAGCTGAAAGTTCCTTGGCATAAGCCCCAAACTGCTTGAGCAAGGCAGCACGGTCGGCAGCAGAAGCATTAATCTGAACATCAACATACTTGATGTCACGACTCTCTACATACTGCTGAAAACGAGGTTTCAACTCGTCGTACTTACTCTTCAAATCGGCATCACTCACCTGCACCTTTGCGTCCTGAATGCTGGAATAAGGATAAGCAGCCAACTGGATCTGGCTCTCCTCACTCTCCTCGTTGAAACTCATCTTAGCCTCTACGGGGTTAGAAAGGAAACAATGTGCAAGCAGGCCATTGTATTTCTGCATAAGGAGCTGCTGACGGAGAGACTTCTCCACGTATGACCAATACTTGTAGATTGCCTGCATCTGCTCGGCCATCTGGGGATTGGCATTCTGCTGAGTCTTATACTGGGCCAAGAACTGCTTGAGCTGGTTGGCATCAAAGCGGCCTGTCTGGCGGTTTACAAAAGGAGTAGACAGCAGCATTTGATTGGTACCCTCGTTGAGCACATTCTGCATCTCATCATCGGTGACGGTAAGACCAAGCTTATCACATTCCTTCTTCACGATCTGATACTGCACAAATCCCTGCCATACCTGATCGCGAAGCTGATTAAGCTGTTCGTCGTTGAGGTTCTCCTGTCCCATGAGTTTCATGGCTTCCTGAGCTTCATCTACCAACTTGGCAAACTCCTCATAACTAATTTTTTCACCCAACACTTCACCGATTTGTTGGCGCTGGTTATTGCGAGAAGACTCGCAAGAACGGAAAGCTTCTTCGGCGATGAAAGCGAAAAGGCCAAAACCGATAATAGCTATCAGCGTGATACCTCTGCTTCTAATTTTTCCTAATGCTGCCATTTGTTTAAATGATTTTATTATTTATTTTTTATTATTTCAATAGTTTGAGCCACTTCTTCATTACAAAAAGCGTACAAATTTACTAAATTATTGTCAAACAAGGGAATTTTTAAGCAAGAAATATAGTAAAGATTAGTATTAAACATCGATGTGAAGTCTGACAAGTTCTATCTTGGTCATGGTTTTCTTAATAACCTTAAAATTGAACTTTCCGATTTTCACAATCTCATTGAGCTTGGGAAAACTCTGGAAATGATGGAGGATGAGTCCGCCCAACGTCATATATTCATCGCTCTCTGGCAGGTCCATGCCGAACATCTCATTTACCCGATCTATCTCAAGCCGAGCAGAAAGCAGATAGTCGCCATTCTCCAATTGCTTCGCTACATAATTTTCTACATCATGTTCGTCTTGGATATCACCGAAAATCTCTTCTACGATATCCTCCAAAGACACAAGTCCGCTCGTTCCACCAAACTCATCAACCACGACACCAAGGCTTTTCTTCTGCTGCAGAAACATACGCATGAGTTTCTGAGCCGCCATCGTCTCCGGAACAAAAGGCAGGGTGCGGACATAATCTTGCCAACGTTCCGGTTGGTGGAACATTTCCTGAGTGTGGATATAGCCCACAATATGGTCAATATCTTCCTTGTAAACAATGATTTTGGACTTACCGCTTTCAACAAACTTCTGGCGGAGTTCTTCCAGTGTGCATGTTTCCATGTCTACGGCCTGAATCTCTGTACGGGGAATCATGCAATCACGAACTCGAGTATCAGGAAAGTCAAGAGCATTTTGAAAAATCTTAACTTCATCTTCGACAGAATTGTCGTTGGGGGCATTATCAATAGACGTCTGTACCAAATAGTCGAGGTCTACCTTGGTAAATCCATCACCATCAGCATCTTGTATCAGGTGAACGCCCACTATTCGCAATAATAATCGTGATATAAATGTGGCTAATTTGCTGACGGGCCAAAGCAATATATAAAAGACATAGGCTACAGGCGCAAAGAAAGCAAGAAGCGTATTAGGGCTGCTTTTGAAAAAAGTCTTCGGAAGAAACTCGCCAGTAAACAGCACTATCAGTGTGGAGCATATGGTATTCAATGGCACCTGAACACCAGGATCCAAACTTGCAAAAAGGGTACTGTTGAAGAGTCGGGCAAACAAAATACCATAAATCACCAACACCACATTATTGCCAACCAGCATCGTAGATACAAATCCATTGGCATGACGATAGAAAAAGGAAATGAACCGCTGAGAAATCCCATATTTATCCTTATCCATCTCAGCAAGCATTCTGTTACTGGAGACGAATGCAATCTCCATGCCTGAGAAAAAGGCACTGAAGATCATGGAAATGAGTATCCCGACTATGAGTAATATCACATTATGTTCCAAGGCGATTAGGGATTTGAATTGCTGATGCGTACAGGAGTAGCCTGTGGACGTTGAGATTTCTGTATACTGTCCTGCGAGGCACGATCGGTATTTGACGATTCGCCCGAGCCATCAATATCTCCACGTTCAAACGAGCCTTTAGAGTTTGAGACAAAATATCGTGTCATCTTCTCGTCAGAGCGGAAATAACTGCCCTGCAAGGTTCTTTCAGGAGTGACAAGATAGGAATGCACATGAGAATAAAGCTCATGTTTGTTCTCGTCCCAAAAGAGTTGCTCACTGCGGAAACGCAATCCGTCTTTAGTCAGAATACGAACACGGGAGCGTAATTCCCACAAATGGACCTGATCATAATAGAAAGCCGTATCGCACTGAATATATGCGTGCACATGAAATTTCTCGTCAAACTGCGTAAGAAAGAGCCCTTTGTCAAAGGTCCATCGTGAAGGTTTCTTGATTTGATTGACTTCCCATCGTTCTGTAACTATACGATATTTGATGACACCTGAATCTGATATCAACGTATTGACACCCCAACTGGTCATGACAGCCACCGAATCTCGGTCATGGATGGCTGCAGCCGTATGTTCCACCTGCTCCTCACAGGAAGAAACCACAACAACTGACAGTAACCCCAATATATATAATAGGTGTCTCAAAACTATCTTTAGATTAGTCAACCTTCCACTTAGCAAACCAACGTTCGTTGAATGTAAGACCAATGGTAATACGGAATGTATTGTCCGTAATGTAGTTTTTGGTAGACTGACGAATCCATTGAGCACTGATATTCAGTAATGAACGATTGTTATAGCTGTTGATAATGGGGATGCCAAAGCCTAAGCTCGCACTCATCTCCTTCGGTCCGTCCTGACCGTTAATATAATAATAAGGAGTAGCGTAAGCAACACCGACACGGTAATGTATACGTTTGATAAAGCTGCGGCTCAACTCTTGGGGGCAGAAATCTGCACCAACCGTAATTTTATGACGGTCCTTGTAGACCCCTGATTTCATCACATAGGAGATGGTGTTATCAGCATTGGAGACATATTCCGGACTCTCCACACTGGCCCACTTCTGCAGACTGTAATCCACACCCAATTTAATCTGGTTAGCATGATTATACATAAATCCAGCAGCGATTGTTGTTGGGATCTCCAAATTAAGCTTGCTGCCAGCCGTTCCCTCGTAGGTTGTAGTGTCAGACACGCTGGTCTGCGAATTGGTAGACACTATTTCTAATTTGGGAGAACCACCAATCTTGTGTCCCAGACCATAGGTCACACCCAAGGTAACCGCATCTTTTTTTGACAAACGAACTGTATACTGAGCACCAAAATCTACCTTATAATTTCTGACATCTGCCGTGTAACGTTTGGTGAGTGAATTCGCATAACTGTCGCTGTAGCTACTTAACAACGTGCGCGTATATGCACCATAAAGGTAACTACCGTTTACACCTATCGACAAACCATGCAAAGGCTCCCATCCAACACCGAGATAAACCTGATGGATTCCGCCAGAACCACTGTAAGTATTAGTCGCAACGGTACTGTTTACATCGTTGACATCTGTAGTGGTGGAATAGGAATAGCCAATATTGGTAAATGGCACCAATCCAAAACTAACTCCCACATGTTTAAAGGCCCGAAAACCAGCAACAACATAGTCGAAGTTGGCATTGTTTGCATTCAGCTTATTGTTACCATCTTTAAAGTTGGTTACCTGCCCGGCTACTCCAGCATCAAAAATAAAAGAAAGGCTGTCGATGGCGGAATAGGACGCGGGGTTCTGATAATTGATTTGGTTACCCTCATGAAAACCCAAACCCAAACCATTCATGCCCCGATTAAATCCAGAGGACTGATCTGCCAATATTCCCAAACCAAATTGACTGTAAGGGGAGTTGGTACCACTCTGAGCAACTGCACTCTGAGCACATAAAGACAGCAATACAGCAGCCGTTAAGTATCTGTTCATTTTATGAATGTTTCGTTTTAAATCCGTGTCAGACTCGTTTTCTAAAAGTCAACTGCAAAAGTATTGAAAAAAAACGAAACAAAAGCACGATAAGTGGAAATAATAAGGTATTTTTGCATCGTGAAACGTTTCAATTGTTATTTTAGAACTCTTTGCGTGGCTGTTTTTGTTTTCTTAACAACAGCCATCCCTGCTGAGGCCGACACCACGCCGTTGCAACAGATGGACAGTGTTGAGATTAGCCTTCTCACATGCTCACCCGGCCAGGAAGTATGGAGTCTGTATGGACATACCGCCATCCGTCTCCGCGATCCGCTTCACAATCAAGACCTTGCCATCAACTATGGCATGTTCAATTTCAATCAGAAAAACTTCATTCTTCGGTTTGTCTTTGGCCTCACCGACTACGAGATGGGTATCGTCCCTTTCCAGATGTTTATGATGGAATATGCCCGTGAGGGACGGGGTGTCATTCAACAAAGGCTTAATCTGACGAACGATGAGAAAGCCGCAATCATTCAAGCTATCTCCGTGAACTACGAACCCGCAAACCGTACTTACCGCTACAATTATTTCTATGACAATTGTACAACAAGGGCCAGAGATATTCTTGCAAACCATTTGAACGGAAAAGTGGAATATGCTGTTAACCAGAATGCTACCACTTCATACCGCGAGATGACCCACCAATGGAACACAGACCATCGCTGGGCACGATTCGGCAACGATTTGCTACTTGGACTAAAAGCTGATTTCAAAACAAATTATACCCAACAACAATTTCTCCCGGAGCATCTTTCCAAGGCTTTCAGCCAGGCCAAGGTCGTGGAAGTAAACGGCAAGAAACGTCCTCTGGTGAGTCAAGAAACCGAAATTCTCAAACCCAACGCGCTTAACGTAGAGCAGGAGAGCTCCATTTGGGACACCATTACCCCCCGAATGCTGTTTCTTTCTTTGAGCATCCTGATAGCACTCATCACTTTATATGAACTAAAACGCAAGAAAACGGTTTGGCTTTTGGATGTCACTCTGCTGACATTGGACGGATTGGCAGGCCTAATCTTATTTGCAATGTTTTTTTCACAGCACCCCACTGTAAGTCTTAACCTCCAAATTTTATTACTTAATCCATTATCCATAATATTCGTCTATCAGGTTGTTTATCAAGAAATTAAGAAAGAATACCATTGGTATTGGAACTTATTGGGGCTTTGCATCATTCTCTTCTTCATAGGAGGCTTTTTTCAGGATTATGCAGAGGGGACCTACTTTTTGGCATTAGCTTTGCTGTTAAGAGTGGGTATCAATTATTACATTACCCATCAAGGCACAGTAGAATCATGAGATATCTGGCATTTATATTGGCGGCAATTACCTCAGCAGAGATGCAGGCTTTTCAGCTTGCACCAAGACTTGTTGTCAATATCACGATAGACCAGCTACGTTCTGATTACATAGAGGCATTCACACCATTATATAATGCCGGCGGATTCCGTCGTATCATGCGCGAGGGATTGGTCTATGACAGTGCCGAATACCCCTTCTCACCTGTAGACAAGGCCTCGGCCACAGCCACATTGGCTACTGGTGCTTCCCCGTTTTATCATGGAATAATAGCTACACGGTGGCTGGACCATGAGACCTTACAGCCCGTTTTATGTGTAGACGACAATAAAGATGGAAGTTCTCCTCAACGCCTAAAGACTTCCACAATAGGTGATGAACTGAAAATCAACACCAACGGTGCCGCCATCATTTACTCTTTTGCATCCAACAAAGAAGCAGCCATTTTATCCGCAGGACATGCTGCTGACGGTGCCTTTTGGATAGAAAAGCATAATGGATGGAAGGGGACTTCCTTTTATCCTATCATGCCCGATTGGCTTAGAAACTATACTAAGAAAAAATCTTCGGATTCAAGGACAAAAGGGTCTGCCAATCTAAACGATGCTGTAGTAGATGCTTCCTTGCAAGCTATTGCCAACACTTCGATGGGCAAAGACGATATATCTGACATGCTCTATGTTTCTCTGTCTGCCACTAAAGCAGATGGAAGCCCTGTGTCACATTGGCAGACAGAAATGGAGAGCGTTTATATGCAGCTCGACAATACCATTGAGAGATTAATCAATGGTATTGAGAAGCAAATTAGTCTTGACCAAGTATTGTTTGTTCTAACCTCTACAGGATATACCGACGAAAGTTTCAACGACTTAGACAAATATCGCATACCCACCGGCACTTTCTATATTAACCGCACGGCCAATCTGCTCAACATGTATCTTGGAGCCATTTATGGGCAAGGACGTTATGTAGAGCAGACATACGGCAACCAAATGTATCTCAACCACAAACTGATAGATCAGAAACGTGTGGGCTTTTCTGAAATATTAAGTCGCAGTCAAGAGTTTCTGGTACAGATTGCAGGTGTGTCTGACGTCTACACCAGCGACCGACTGTTGGCTGGCAATTTCGATATTTTAAAATTTCGCAATGGTTTCAATCCTGCCAACAGCGGAGACATCACCATAGAGGTGACACCTGGATGGAAACTACTGAATGAAGACACCCAACAATCCTATACCAGCCGAGCAGGCTTTGTGCCTTTCCCTATTATTTTTATGGGAGCAGGCATCAAAGCCCAGCATATTACCCAACCGGTCACTGTAGACCGTATTGCACCAACTGTGGCCAAGGCCATCCGCATCCGCGCTCCAAATGCTTGCAACGCGAGTCCGTTGTTCTAACGACATATCCTAATCAAAGAACAATGGGCTTCGAAAGTCATTTATCAAATATTTTTTAACTCCGAACACCATTGAGAGGCAATTAAATGACTTTTAAGATTATTTTACGAAAATTTCTTCGTAAATTTGCAAACAACTGAAGTAGAAACAAATAATTAACTATATATGAACTTCAACAAATTTCTAACATCATTGTTTGGCGACAAGTCAAGCAGAGATATGAAATTGATTCAGCCGCTGGTTGAAAAAGTCAAGGAAGCCTATCCTGACATTGAAAAACTAAGTAATGACGAACTGCGTGCCAAGAGCAAGGAAATCCAGAAATATGTTCAGGATGCAGCTAAGCCTTATCTTGATAAGATTGCAGAACTGAAAGCTCAGATAGAAGAAACGGCTATCGATGAGCGCGAACCCATCTTCGATGAGATTGACAAGCAAGACAAAGAGATGCTTGAAGCTCTGGAGAAAGCTCTTGACGAGGTGCGCTCCGTGGCCTACAGCATTATCAAGGACACCGCAAGGCGCTTTGCTCAGAATGAGGAAATAATTGTCACAGCAACTGATTTCGACCGTGAGCTGGCCGCCAACCCATCCAACGACTTTATTACCATTGACGGCGATAACGCCATCTACCATAATGAATGGACAGCCGGTGGCAACAAAATCAAATGGGATATGGTGCACTATGATGTGCAGATCTTCGGTGGCATCGCCCTCCATCAGGGTAAAATCGCAGAGATGGCCACTGGTGAAGGTAAGACCCTTGTGGCTACCCTGCCCGTGTTCCTCAACGCTTTGACCGGAAACGGTGTTCACATGGTGACCGTCAACGACTATTTGGCCAAGCGTGACTCCGAATGGATGGGGCCGCTCTATGAGTTCCACGGACTGTCGGTAGACTGCATTGACAAGCACCAACCCAACTCTGAGGATCGTCGTAAGGCTTATCAGGCCGACATCACCTTCGGAACAAATAACGAGTTTGGTTTCGACTACCTGCGCGACAACATGGCTTTGTCTCCCAAAGACCTCGTGCAGCGTCGCCACAACTTCGCCATTGTCGATGAGGTCGACTCCGTGCTCATCGACGATGCCCGTACCCCGCTTATCATCTCTGGTCCGATTCCCAAGGGCGACGACCAGATGTACGAGGAATACCAGCCATTGGTAGAGCGTCTCTACGAGGTACAGCGTAAGCAGGCTACAGAACTTCTGGCCGATGCGCGTCAGAAGATTAACGAAGGTCGGGAAAAGAAAGACCAAAATATCCTTGAAGAAGGCTTCTTAAGTCTCTTTCGTTCTTACAAGGCACTGCCTAAGAACAAAGCTCTCATCAAGTATCTTTCTGAAGAAGGCATCAAGTCCGGACTTCAGAAGACCGAGGAAACCTATATGGAGAACAATAACCGCTTGATGCCCAAAGCGGTGGAGCCGCTCTACTTTGTAGTGGATGAGAAACTCAACAGCGCCGACCTCACGGACAAGGGTACCGACTGGCTGGCCAAGCAGGTAAACGACAAGCATCTGTTTGTGCTCCCCGACATCGCTTCTCAGTTGTCTGCTCTCGAGACCGAGGCCCAGCTCTCCGACCAAGAGCGACTGGACAAGAAGGACGATTTGCTCAACAACTATGCCGTACAGAGCGACCGTGTACACACTTTGCAGCAGCTGCTCAAGGCCTATACCATGTTTAATAAGGACGACGAGTATGTCGTGATGAACGGTGAGGTGAAGATTGTGGACGAGCAGACCGGTCGTATCATGGAAGGTCGCCGCTGGAGCGATGGCCTTCATCAGGCTATCGAGGCCAAGGAGCACGTGAAGGTGGAAGCCGCAACACAGACCTTTGCCACCATCACCCTGCAGAACTACTTCCGTATGTACCATAAATTGGCCGGTATGACTGGTACGGCAAGCACCGAGGCTGGCGAGTTCTGGGACATCTATAAACTTGATGTTGTGGAAATTCCCACCAACCGTCCTATTGCCCGCCACGATCTTGAAGACCGTGTCTACAAGACCAATCGTGAAAAATACCGTGCTGTTATCGAGGAAATCGAAGAAATGCGCGTCAGCGGTCGTCCCTGTCTGGTAGGTACCACATCTGTAGAAATCAGCGAACTGCTTTCGAAGATGCTCACCATGCGCAAGATCAACCATCAGGTGCTCAACGCCAAACTCCACCAGAAGGAGGCCCAGATTGTAGCCGAAGCCGGCAAGAGCACTATGGGCACAGTCTTTGTAGCCTCTGACGGCAGAGCATTTACCGACAAGCCGACAGCTGTTAGATATCAAAGTGATCTCATCACTGCGGCTTCCAACGGAGCCAAGGGCGCTGATGCCTCATTGGCTGGTCAGGATGCCCAGAGCCTCATCCAGAGCGAAGAGCGCCTGCTGGGTGCCGTAACCATAGCCACCAACATGGCCGGTCGTGGTACCGATATCAAGCTAAGTCAGGATGTGAAAGATGCTGGCGGTTTGGCTATCATCGGTACAACCCGTCACGAAAGCCGCCGTGTAGACCGTCAGTTGCGTGGTCGTGCCGGACGTCAGGGTGATCCAGGCTCGTCTGTCTTCTACGTTTCTCTGGAAGACGACCTCATGCGTAAGTTTGGAAGCGAGCGCATTGCCAAGGTGATGGACCGACTTGGCTTTGAGGATGGCGAACGCATCGAGAGTTCGATGATTTCCAAGAGCATCGAACGTGCACAGAAAAAGGTAGAGGAAAACAACTTCGGTATCCGTAAGCACCTGCTCGAATACGATGACGTGATGAACAAGCAGCGCACCGTAATCTATGAGAAGCGTCGCCACGCCCTTATGGGTGAGCGTATCGGCATGGATATCACCAATGTCATTTGGGACCGTGTGGTGAAAATTATCGAAACCAATCCCTACGAAGATGCCAAAGAATCGTTCTTTGAAATCCTTTCTATGGAGATGCCGTTTACAGCCGAGGAATATGAAAGCAACAGCAAACAAGATCTTGAGGAGCGTGCATTCCAGAGTGCGATGGCTGCATTCAAACGTAAGACAGACCGCATTCAGAGTGACTCCTACCCTGTCATTAAGGAGGTATACGAGAATCAGGGTGGCAACTTCCAATTCATTCTGGTGCCCATCACCGATGGCCGACATGTCGTTCAGCTACGTGTCAACCTGAAGGAAGCCTACGAAACCGAAGGCAAGAATATCGTCAAGGAATTTGAAAAGTTCGTGATGCTCAACATCATCGACGACAACTGGAAGGAAAATCTCCGCCAGCTCGACGAGTTGCGTCACAGCGTGCAGAATGCTTCCTACGAGCAGAAAGACCCGTTGCTCATCTTCAAGTTGGAGAGTGCAAAACTCTGGGACAACATGATTGATGACATGAATAACCGCATATCAAGTTTCCTTATGCGCGGTCAGATTCCAATCCAGGTGCAACAGCAGCAGCCTGTTCAGGAAGCCGCTCCCGTAGAGCAGCATGCTCCCCGTTACAAAGAGCAGAAAGATAACTTCGACGAGATGCAGCAAGCACAGCAGCAGGCAGCCAGTCAAGACACCCGCGAACGTGTTCAGCAGCGTCATGAGCCCATTGTTCACGATAAAATGCCACGTCCTAACGACCCATGTCCTTGCGGAAGTGGTAAGAAATTCAAGAACTGTCATGGCAAAGGGCTTCGATAAGCTCCTGTTATAGCTATCATAAGAAAAGGAGATATGGCTTGGATTTTGTCATATCTCCTTTTCTGTTTTTAGTCAATCTCTCATAAAAAGAGATTAGAAAAAAATATATTTCATTGTGGAGGGAGAAGAGGAAATCCCCCACCATTGATACCTCTTCAGAGAAATACTAAATCCTCCTACATCGCTTCATCTTGTCCACCAAACAAGTCGCTGGCCTCCGAAATCTCATCCTCGTCAAACCACTGGCTCAGTTTAGCATGAGCTTTCTCCTTTACTTCATCAGACACGTCACCCCAAATCTTATGAAGCACGTAGATTAACACCGCCAGATCATCACTCAAGCCAGCAATGGGAATGGCATCAGGCATCACGTCAAGCGGACTGATGAGATAGCCCAGCGCACCAATGATAATTGCTTTATCCTTAATAGACACCTTGTCACTTTGCAAAGTGTAGAATAATATCAGTGCAGCATAAACAAATTTAGCTCCCGCCCGCTTAGCAATACGGGCAATTTTCTCGACAAATCCATTGGAAGTGAACTTGTCCTTGTATTTCATGAAATCGGGCAAATCAATCTTATTCATACTTGCTTGTTTAGTGAGATTGTTGTTATATTATTTTTCATATTGCACCACCGCATCGACATATCCGGCAATATCCGGATTGTCAACCCTCAGCCGGTGCAGTTTCGCACGCTTGATGGCAACACGCAAGACCTTGATGACCAACGCGATGGAAAGACCAATTAGCAGTCCCACCATCAGCGACATGAAGTCAGATTTCCACGGGAGACTCGACAACGGGAAGGCACTGATGACCACCACCGGCACCACGACGATGAGACCATAGACAGTCTGCTGCGTGCGGGCCGACCCCTCACTGTCGAGCACAGCTTGATAGTCAAACAGATAGTCATCGAGATCCTGTCTCGAGATGTGATAAGTCTCCATCCGGGGAAACCCCTCCTCACCTTGATGCGTCTCTATGAGTCTGTTGATGCGATGTTCGTAATCATCGAGTATATTTGGCTGTAAATCTTTCATTATCAATAATAACCATTAAATAAGCAATTTATTGTAATATAAGGGAAATAAAAAAAGTAAGACAGTGTCCTGATAAGCCGGGTTCTGTATCCTCCCAAACCGAGAAGAGCTCCATCATTTATCTACATTGCAGGTCACCCTGCAACTCCAGCGTTCTACCCTCCGTCGTTGACAAGTCATCGGGCGGGCAGCCCTAATGACGACGGTTTACATGAACTTGCAGCCTCCAGACGGCACGGCATGCCGGTCACCCGACACCCGGTGGTCTCTTACACCCCCTTCTCACCCTTACCATTCCACGGGGGAATGGCGGTTATTTTCTTCTGCCTACACCTACTGTCACCAATAGCTTCTATTTTCGGAAGTGGAGCGCCCTGTGCTGCCCGGACTTTCCTCTCGCATCTCCAGGGATGCCAGCGACAGAGCCGGGACACTGTCTTACTACCTGCAAAAGTAATAAAATATATCTGAAATCAACACATATCGATTAAGTTTCTGTAAGATTTTAAAAGTTTGTAAAATAACTCATTCCACTACTTAAAGGCCGTTAAGTGTTAAAATCAAATTGTTAAAATCGAATAAAAAGATACGACAACCTGTCATGTTCAGGATTTTTGCGCCTATATTTGCAACAAATTAAACAGACCGAGGGTGTCGGATTGACAGAATGTAGAAATCTGTTGACAAACATCTTCGTCACAAACGAAACCAATAAACATTAAATTATAAACAGACGTATGAAAAAGTATTCCAGCTATTTGCTTGCAGCTATTTGCGTCGTAGCCCTGGCACTATCTGCCGGCTCATTTATTAAAGTCAATGCATCAACCAATGAGACGACACAGGCGGGACAACCCGTAGACCTCACCTACGCAGCAGACAAGGCTCTGCCTGCTGTGGTACACATCAAGTATGTAAAAAACTCCAAGACACAGACCGTAGATGTTCAGAGCGATCCGTTCTCTGACTTCTTCAGCGATCCGTTCGGATTCTTCGGTACTCCACAAGGACGTGGCGGTACGCAAAAACGCCAGATACAGACCCCGAAGCAGGAAGCCAGCGGTTCAGGTGTGCTCATCAGTTCGGATGGATATATCGTGACCAACAACCATGTGGTCAACGGTGCTGACGAGCTGACTGTCACCCTTGAGGACAACCGTGAGTTCAATGCCCGTATCATCGGCACAGACCCCACCACCGACCTTGCCCTCATCAAGATAGATGGCAAAAACCTCCCCACCCTGCCTATCGGCGACTCCGACAAAATCAAGGTAGGCGAATGGGTGATTGCCGTGGGTAATCCTTTCGGTTTCAACAATACGGTGACCGCTGGCATCATCAGTGCCAAGGCACGCACCTTGGGACAGAACGGCGTGGAGAGTTTCATCCAGACCGATGCCGCCATCAACCGTGGTAACTCGGGTGGCGCTCTCGTCAACACCAAGGGCGAACTCATCGGCATCAATGCCATGCTCTATTCTGAGACAGGCTCCTATTCCGGCTATGGCTTTGCCATTCCCACCAGTATTATGAATAAGGTGGTGGCCGACCTCAAGCAGTATGGCACAGTGCAGCGTGCGCTCCTCGGCATCAAGGGGCAAGATCTGCTCAACTATATCGACGGCCAGAAGCGTGACAGCAAGGAGGTTACCGACTTCGGTACCAACGACGGCGTATATGTAGCCGAGGTGGAAGACAACAGTGCAGCTGCCGAGGCAGGCATTGCCAAGGGCGACGTCATCACCGGCATCGACGGCAAGACCGTGACCAAGATGGCCGAACTGCAGGAAGCCATCAACGGCAAGCGTCCGGGCGACAAGGCTACTATCTATTGGCTGCACAACAAAAAGAAGATGAGCAAGACCGTTACGATGAAAAATCAGCAGGGCAACACCAAGGTAGTGAAGACCGCCGACCTCGACGTGCTCGGTGCCAAGGTCATCCCCGTGAGCGAAAACTTGAAGAAGCAATTGGGCATCAGCTATGGCTTGCAGGTGCAGGACGTAAAGAACGGAGCTTTCAAGAATGGTGGAATCAATGATGGATTTATCATCATCACGGCCAACGATCAGCCTATGAAGGCCATCTCTGATCTGCAGGATGCCGTGAAGGCCGCTTCTACAAGCAAGAATCCTGTACTCTTCATCACCGGCGTATGGCCATCGGGCAAGACCGATTATAAGGCCATCAAAGTGGGCGACGAGTAAACCAGATATCATTTTCTGATGACAGGACGGCAAGGCGCTCCTCAGGCGCAGCATGTCCTGCCATCCTTTTCCATACAAAAAGGCTGCCTCAGACCCACTTTCTGTCGACCTCCAACAACTCGTTGAAACAAAGGCTGACTTCCTGGTACTGAGGCAGTTTTGCGTAAAGAAGAGAAACGCGGGCTAAAGGCGTCTCACGATAACTATCGAATCGCGTTGCGATAACTATCGAATCGTCATGCGATAACTATCGAATCGCGACGCGATTAGATACTAATCATAAAGCCCCTGCATAGTGGTCGCCAAAATAACAGGGGAAAAACCTTGTGACTATGGGCAGGAGACAGGCACCCAGTCTCCGTTCTCCATGAGATGAGCCGAAAGGAAAGACAATGGGATCACAGCAGAAATAAATCAACAGGAAGGTGGATATAATCTCATAAAACATGAGCATTAGAAATATTTTTTGTAACTTTGTAGCCAAACGAAACAATCTTGACAGCAACATGCAATTGAAAAAATACATCTTAGGAGCCGTGATGATGCTGGCCACGCTGAGCATCTCGGCAGCAAACCGACAGCAAACCGTATATATGTATGGCTTTGCCGCCTCATTCAATGACTCTACTGTCTATTTCACAGATATTCAGCAGATAGACTCAGCGTATGTCGATTCCAAGACCAAGTTTCTCTACAGCCGTAGCAACTACTCTTACCAGCTACGTGATTATCTGACGGCATTAGGATTTAAAAATCCCACCTGCATCACGTCATTTGCATTGAACCGAAAGGATGCTGAAAAAAAATACTTAGCCTTGCGCAAGAAATATATCTCGGGAGGCCATTATAATATCAAATATCTGAAAGAGACAGACTTCAGATATGCTCCTATCAAAGACGACACAAATCCTCAACCCACCCCGTCAAAATAATTGGGAATGGGACAAACCAGCAGCCATCATTTCAGAATTGCTGAATTTTATATCCGCATAAACTTCACAGGAAGCGGATATAATGACATGCACCTCATCCCATCCTTCGAACCCTTCAGAATCGACGATCCCGGCGACGAGACACCATTGTTCCAACTCAATGTCGACGATCGCGTGCAGCCTATCCCCAAAAATCGGCGGGAACGCATCAAAACCTTTGACACCGGCAACGGTGACACTGTCGTAGATCGCATCGACGATGGCGGATACCAATATATTATCAAGGATGTCAGGGGGGCAGACTGCTGCCTGTTGGTGACCAACAAGGATTTTGACCACTGCTATTGTGCGCTCAACGGCAATTACAACATGCGGTGTTTCGGATTGAACAATGCACTGATGCTTACCTTTGCTTTTGCCAGCAGCCAGCATGAAACATTGCTTGTCCACGCCTCATTAGTCAGGCAAAACGGCTATGGATATGCGTTTATTGCAAAAAGCGGTACGGGAAAGTCTACTCAGGTGAGCATGTGGCTAAGATATTTGCCGGGGTGTGACCTCATGAATGACGACAACCCTATTATCAGAACCATTCAAGGCCAACCATATATCTATGGAAGTCCATGGAGCGGAAAGACTCCATGCTATCGCAATGTAAAAGCAAGATTAGGCGCTATAACCCGAATCGAACGGGCACAAGAAAACAGCATAGAGAGGATGGCTCCGGTAGAGGCCTTTGCCTCGTTGCTGCCCTCATGTTCATCTATGAAATGGGACAAAGATATATTCAACAATATCTGCAACGCCATCACCCATTTAGTGGAGACCACGGGCATCTATACTCTGCACTGTCTTCCCGACAAAGAGGCTGCAGAAGTATGCAACCAAGCTATCAGAAAAGAATAGAAAATGAGATATGAACGAAGAAGTATCGGTTAACAATATAGAAAATACAGCTGATAAAATAAAAACAGAGCCAAAGGAAATACAGTTTCCCAATGCACTTCTCATTCCCGAGATTGTGAAATTCATGGACGAAGGACACACGGTGACTCTTCGGCTCAAAGGTTTTTCGATGCGTCCGTTTCTCGAAAACAACCGTGATAAAGCTTTGATGAAAAAAGCAACTCATCCGCAGGTCGGCGATCCGGTATTGGCAGAGATCAGTGACCGCCATTATGTGCTGCATCGCATCATCAAAATAGAAGGCAACCAAGTGACCCTCCGAGGCGATGGAAACATAGCTACGGAGCAATGCAGACTCCAGGATGTAAAGGGAGAAATCATTGGTTTCTATCGTAAAAATCGCGAAAAGCTCGACCGAACCGACGGACGTAAATGGAAAATCTATTCGTGGGTATGGACACAATTGTTTCCGATAAGGAGATATCTCTTAGGTGCTTACCGCAGACTATGGATACCCTGCTTCGGACCAATATAGAATATCAAACACTACAGGAATATGAAAGCAAAAAAGGGATTTAACATTCGCAACGTATGCGGCCAGAATATCATAGTGGCCGAAGGTAAGGAAAATATGGACTTTAGCAATATCATCAGCATGAACGAAAGTTCGGCACTGTTGTGGAACGAAATCCAAGACAAAGAGTTTACCGTAGAAGACTTGGCAGAAATTCTGATGGAAAACTATCAGATTGACGAGAACACGCCCCTGCCTCGCGAACAAGCATTGCAGGATGCCAAGGCTGTCTCCGACCAATGGCGTGAGTCGGGCATCATCATGGGATAAGAGTAATAGCCTTCTCCCTCACTTTTCGATTCCGCTAACGACATCAAGGGCTGCCCCCATTCACGGGAGGCAGCCCTTTTCATTGCATTGTCCTACTTCATCACTACGACCAGCGGACGATATTGTGACTTGAGAAACTCGTCTACCCGCAATTGCCATTCGGCCTGTGTCCTCACGTCGTATTCGCTCCAGGCACTGCCAAAGAAATAGGTATAGCGTTCGTTGTTCTTCAGTTTCCGCTTGATGCCGATAGCATGTCCCTCGATGCCGTCGGCCGGATGGTCGGCCCACAGCGTGCGTGTCTCTGCTCCATTGGGGAACAAGGCAGCCACATAGAGCTGGAAACCGTGGTCGTCAGGACGGTCGGTCGGGTCGGCATACTGCACGAAATTCTTGCCAATCACCACACTCTCCTTGTCGGCCGAGTGGATGACCACACCGGCAGCGAGATCGCATGGCTCGCTCAGTCCCTCATACCAAACCGTCATTTTGTTGAAGTTGGAACCCTTGTCCAGACTGATGATGCGGTGCTCCACCACCTGATTGTCGTTCCCAATCTTTGCCGGCGTGTAGGTAAGCTCTACGGTAAAGCGCAACGGACCATTGTCGAGGATGCGATAGGTCTTGTAGCAATAAGGCAAAATGAGTTGTCCGTCGACCATCAGCGCGGGGGCACCGCAGCCCAGCGACGGTCCTACACCGTAGCAGTCGAGGCCATTGCCGTGGTCGAGATGGAACGAGGAGTGGAGGTCTGTCTCCATGTCCTTGCGCCCGTCACGGCTGTTAGCATAACCCGTGACATTGCCTTCATAGTCCTTGTAATAGCGTTCGGACATGTCAAGTTCCTTAGAGTTTTTGGTCCACACGTCGATGCCATAGCTCTTTTCGCCTGTCTTCTGCAGGGCAGGACCATAGATGCGGTAGGCGCCGCGGTCGTTCTCCCATCCGATATCGTCCTTGCGCAGCGGATATTTCTTGCCTTCCACCCATGAGCGAAAAGTCTCGGGAGTGCCCGGAGAAATTGTGAACACAGTCTGGCCGCAGGGTTTCACGGCAGCGTCGATGAGCACTTTGCCATCGTAGGTGAGCTGATAGACCACCTGTTGTCCGATGCGGTTGCGCACGACGAAGGTCTCTCCGTCATGCAGACCGAGGCGATGACGCACGCTGTCAGCATTGAGTTCGACGAGTTCCTGACGCTGGAACGGTTCGTCATTGTGTACCGTGAGTTTCACGTCAGCGGCCGAAACTCCAAGCGGCAACGCCATCAGGAGGGTCATAAAAAACAAAGATCTGATTTTCATTGTCTGAGCGTAGGATTGAGTTGGAAGTTGTCTTATTTGCTCTGTCCCATCAGATGCTCCTCAAACCAAGAGGTAATCTGACGGAGAAGATGGTTGCGGGTGTTGCCGCCATAGATGCTATGGTTGCGGTTAGTGTAATAGTTCTCCTTGAAATCCTTGTCGGCCTGAACAAGCGCCTCGGCATATTCAAAAGTGTTTTGCGGATGAACGTTGTCATCGGCAACACCATGACACAGCAGCAGAGCACCACTGAGCTTGTCAGCTCGGGTAATGGCATTGTCGTTATAGCCCTCTGGATTTTCCTTCGGAGTGCGCATATACCGTTCTGTGTAGACCGTATCGTAGAAACGATAGCTTGTAGGGGGAGCCACAGCCACGCCTGCCTTGAACACCGCACGGCCCTCGCTCATGCTCATCAGCGTGCAGAAGCCACCGTAAGACCAGCCCCAGATGCCGATGTTGTCTTTGTCGACATAGGGCTGCTGACCCATATAGATAGCGGTCTCTACCTGATCCTTAGCCTCCAGATTGCCCAGACGCTGATAGGTGCACTTCTCAAACTCGGCACCACGGGCACCCGTTCCGCGTCCGTCGACACAGACAACGATGAAGCCCTGCTGTGCCAGATACTCGTCGTAGGCACCGCCCTGCCCCATCGAACCGATGTTCCAAGAGTTGACCACCTGCTGACTGCCGGGACCACTATACTGGAACAGGATGACGGGATATTTCTTGCTCGCATCAAAGTCGGCCGGTTTCACCATCCATCCGTCCAGTTTGACACCCTCGGAAGTGGTGAAAGAGAACATCTCCTTCTTCGACCAACCGTAGCGTTGCACCTTATCCTTCAATTCCTGATTGTCGAGATTGGTGGCAATCACCTTGCCATTGTTGCTGCGGGTGGTATAGACGTAGGGCGTGTTCATATCGCTCCAAGTGTTGACAAAATATTTGAAGTCGCCGGAGAAGATAGCCGTGTTCCAGCCTTCCTGGTCGGTAAGCCGTTCGACTTTGCCGTTCTTGTGTGACACATAGATTTGGCGGTCGTGGGGATTGAGGGCTGCAGCCTGATAATAAATGTCGCCTGTGGCCTCGTCGTAACCATAAACGTCGGTGATATCAAACTTTCCGTCTCCAATCTTACGAACCAATTGCCCGCTCTGATTGTAGAGATACAGGTGCATGTTGCCGTCGCGGTCCGACGGGATGAGGATGTAATCCTTGCCCATACGGATGCTTTCCATCGCCTCTTCCTTCACATATCTGGGCACACTCTCCTTGATCAGCAACTGCGCCACGGTGCTACGGGGATTGACAGTATAGAGATTGAGCACGTCCTGATGGCGGTTCATGGCGTAGACCATCACCTTGTCGGCATCCTTAGTGGGCAGGATACGCGGAATGTAGCCGTCCTTATCCAAGGGCACTTCGAGTTTCTGCGTGCGATGACTCTTGATGTCATAGCTCCATGCTGATACCACGGAGTTGTCTTCTCCGGCCTTCGGGTACTTGTAACTGTAGCTTCCAGGATAGGTCTCAAACTCCGACTTCTCAGGCGACATACCCTTGAAAAGCTGCAGACTATACTGTTTCACGGCCGACTCATCATAGCGAATCCAGCAAATCATGGTACCATCGGCATTGAAAGTCATAGCCTGACTGAACGAGAACTCCTCCTCGTTGACCCAGTCGGGGATGCCATTGATGACCTCATTGAACTTGCCGTCTTTGGTCACCTGACTCTCGCTGTTGTCATAAAGGAGCTTGACGAGAAA
Source organism: Prevotella sp. (assembly GCA_016901395.1). Classification (GTDB taxonomy): domain Bacteria; phylum Bacteroidota; class Bacteroidia; order Bacteroidales; family Bacteroidaceae; genus Prevotella. Next base: position 154,330 of record JAEAMQ010000036.1, read on the forward strand.
GATATTGTTGTCTCTCACAAAGGCCACCTGATTGCCATCGGGCGACCAAACGGGCGCTTGCTGCGGCCCTCCGTCGGACAATCGCTCCAGCTTACGACTCTGAATGGTGTAAATATAGAAGACCGCCTTGTAGGATCGACGGTAGATGTATTGCGTCTGAGTACGTATCAGCATGCGTTTGCCGTCGGGAGACATGATGTATCCGTCGAAAGCGTCGATCTTTTCGCCCTGCGTGTTGTTCACATCAAAGAGCACACCGGTCTGCTTGCCGGTCTTGAAAGAATATTGCACAATCTGTGTTCCATCCAAAGAAATCTGTGCATATTGGTCGGTTCCTTCGAGAGGGTCGATGCCGCTGATGCGCTTGGCAGCAAATTCGCCTTGGGTAAGGGATTTCAAACTAATCTTCTCGGATGCGAAAACACCCGAAGTGGCCATGAGCAGAGCTGCACACATGATGATGAATTTATTCATTTGAGAAGGATTTTTTATTGCTTACTATTGCAAAGTTAGCGATTTTTGGGTAATTTTGCAATACAAATTCCGACAAAACTTGGGGTTTTAAGGAAATAAAAGATACGGCAATCTCCACAAAAGATGATTTATAGGGACTTCGGCACATGGATGAGGGAACATCTTCCCTACAAAGTACAAAAGATTTCTGTAGATGCAGGCTTCACCTGTCCCAACAGAGATGGCAGCATATCGACCGGAGGTTGCTCATTTTGCAACAACCAGACCTTCAGCCCCTCGTTTTGCAACAGGCAGAAACCAGTTGCCGAGCAATTAAAAGCGGGTAAAGATTTCTTTGCAAGGAAATACCCAAACATGAAGTATCTGGCTTATTTCCAGTCATATACCAACACTTACGAGAATATTGAGAAATTGAAAAGCCTCTACGAGGAATCCCTTGAAGTAGAGGATGTTGTAGGATTGGTGATTGGTACACGGCCCGACTGCGTGGACGATGACCTGCTGGACTATCTGGAGGAACTCAACCGTCGCACATTCCTCATTGTGGAATATGGCATCGAATCGGCCAACAACGAAACGCTTCGACGCATCAACCGCGGACACACTTTTGAGTGTAGCCGTGAAGCCATCGTCAAAACTCATGAGCGGGGAATATTTACCGGCGGGCACATCATCCTGGGATTGCCGGGCGAAGATGCCGCGGAAAGTCTGCGCCAGGCACCTATCATCTCCTCTCTCCCTTTGGATATTCTCAAAATTCACCAACTGCAGATTATCAAGGGTACACCCCTTGCCCGGGAATATGCACGTCGACCATTCCACCTGTACAGCGTCGACGAGTACATCGAACTGATTATCCGCTACATCTCCCTGCTGCGCAAGGACCTTGTGCTGGAGCGTTTCGTCAGTCAAAGTCCTGCTGATTTGCTCGTCGCACCCAAATGGGGATTGAAAAACTACGAGTTTACCAATCTTCTGAACAATCGCATCAAAGCATTGAAAGGGTAATCAGCGCATGTCCCTGTAGTCGTCACTTTCCAATAATTGAGAAACAGTGACATCCGGATGATGATTCATATACCGCTCGATCATAGCCACATAGTCGGTACGAAACATCTGACTGCCCATCGCTTTGTTGACTACCCACATCACCTTTCCCATGTGAAGGTCTTTCTCCAACTGCGAACGGGAATCATAATTATTCATCGGATAAAGACTCAACAGGTAAAAACTGATGCAGTCGGGCACAATATAATTGCGGCCCATAGTACGAAGTTGTTCGGCCGAATAGTCATAGCGCTGGTATATGGGATATTTCACCCCCATGTATTTATCCAATGAAATGCCAATCATCTTGTCGCCAACGACGATACTTTGATCCAGAGCGCCTATCTGTGCATATACTCTCGGAATAGGCATCGCAGGCAACCACTCCTTCAACTTGGTAAAAGTATGCTCCAGTTTCTTATTGATATCATCCATGTTGGCATATTCCGACTCAGCATCATTAATGAGCGTTTGAAGAGTGGAATCTTGGTAAAACCGAAGGAACTTCTCGTTGATGTCATGGTCACTCACGGCTCCTATCTGAAGCATCTTCTCGACCAAAGTGCGGGTTTCTATCGGATATTCCGTATTCATCTGCTGCAAGGCCGAGAAATCTCCGGTAATGAGATAACGGCTCTGAAGCCTGTCATATCTTTCAACCTTGATATGTCCGGCATCGTCCTCATCTTCATTGGGCTTCAACTTGAATTCACAAGCTACACAAAGAAGCATGGCAGAAAGCAATATGTAATATATCCTTCGAATCAATTTTACTAAAGCCTATTATTTATGCAAAAGTACTAAAAAATATTTCATAATCCAAATATTAAGCTAAAAAAGTTAACTTTTCCATAAAATTCGTTTATTTAGTTTTATTTTCTTTAAAATTTTCTGAAAGACTTTCTATAAAATCTTTACGTTAAAAAAAAGATTTAGTACCTTTGTTTCCAAGTATAAAACAAATCAAACGTATGAAACGAATCATTTTCTTCTTGTCAGTCTGCATGGCTGGAACACTCGCTTCGGCACAGACCAAGGTACATCTCAATCTCAGTTCGACCATATCGCAGGAAGCTGCTCCCATAGTCCTCAAGTTAACTCCTTACGGAAAAATCAGCTCGGCCATCGTTATGCTTGATGGGAAAGAGGTGCCCTGCCAGCTGGACGACCTGAATAAAGATGGTGTGATGGACGAGCTGAGCTTTCTGGCGGATATCCAAAAGGGCATAACCAGCAAGGCCACCATCCGTCTCGACAAGTCGGGGGCACCCAAAGAATATCCGCAACGCACGTTTGCTGAAATCGTCTTGCGCAATCCCAAGGTCACCGAGAAAAACAAACAGGATATTTATCTTTCATCGATTACTGTGGACAAGAAGACCACCAACCCCTATAACGTATTGCATCATCATGGTGTTGCCTTCGAGAATGAGTTGATTGGGATGCGCATTTACATGGACCATCGGCAGACCATCGACCTCTATGGCAAGTTCCATCAGGGCCTCGAGTTGGAGTCAACTCAGTTTTACACATCCAAGGAACAGAAGGCGCAGGGCTATGGCGACGATGTGCTGTGGGTTGGAAACAGCTTCGGACTGGGTGCACTGCGAGGCTGGGACGGCAGCAAACCTACCATGCTCGACAATGTGGCACACCGCACCCACCGCATCGTGGCTATGGGACCTGTGCGCACCATCGTTGAGGTGGAGGACAACGGATGGACCATTGCCTCTGGTCAAGAACCAATCAACATGACGCTGTGTTACACGCTCTATGCAGGACACCGCGACTTTGATGTAGACGTGAAATTCAACCGTAACATGACAGGCAACGAGTTTGCCACAGGTATCATCAATGTGAAAAACTCAACCGAATACTCCGATCACCAGGGATTGCGCGGATGCTGGGGCACAGACTGGCCTGCCTCCGACACGCTCAACTGGAAACGGGAGACCGTGGGACTTGGCATCTATGTGCCAACAGCCTACCGTGTCAAAGAGATGCCTGCCGATAAGGACAACTATACCACTGTCGTCAAACCCATAGGAAACACCATACGCTACAGCCTGGCCTACACCAGCGATAACGAGGACTACGGTTATCACTCAGCAGACCAATGGAACTCCTATTTGAAAGAATGGAAAAAACGGAAAGAAAATCCTGTTGTTATCAAAAAACGCTGACGATAACGTCCAACTATGGCTCCACGGCATACGTCAGAACATAGTCGGGCGTAACCTCGAAATCAACCCAAACGGATTTCGGACACTTCAAATCCTCCACCTCTACCCTGCCCTTTGGCTGTCGGTCGAAGGATTTGAGGCGCATCTCAAAATACTCTAAATCTTCGTCATACAAGAATTTAAAGACGGTCTCCTTGGCACTCCAGTTGATGAGTTGCACTTCGAGACTGTCTTTATTTTCATCGGGTCTGACAAACCGGTCGGTAACACGACTCACCCTGTCGGAGAAAAACTCTATATCTACAGCAACAGCCTTTGTACGCGACATCACCAGCACTGCCCATCCTTTGGTATGGCTGATGCTCAGGTTCCATCCCGGAAGTATAGGACGGCCCGTGCTATCATGGCAAATCACAAGATCGGTGCGGTCGGTCATATAAGACAGCAATGCATAAATCGCCATCACTTCGCGACGGCGTGACTCCGAATGCAAAGCTGAGAGATCAGCTTGCAGCGGCATGGGTAAATCTTCTATAGACTCGGTAATCTGCCAGATACACAGGCGGGCAGCATCACCTATCTTTTCGTCTCGGTATAAAGGCATCTTCTAACAACTATGACAAAGTGACCTTTACACGACTGATGCGGCGGCCTTCAACCGCCATCACCTCAAACATATAATTCTTATACTCTATCCGTTCGTGAATACTGAGGAAGTCGCCCTTGATTTCAAGCAGCAGACCCGCTAAGGTATCAGCATCACCTTCTATCTCCGAGAATTCATCGACATCTATCTGGAGTATCTTGCAGAAGTCGCTGAGCAGCGTCTTGCCTTCAAAGAGATAGGTGTTATAGTTTAGCTTGGAATAGCTGTTCTCGTCATCGTCGTATTCATCATTGATTTCGCCAACAATCTCTTCGAGTATGTCTTCCAGCGTCACCAGACCACTTGTGCCGCCAAACTCATCGACCACGATGGCGATATGCACCTTGTTTTCCTGAAACTCATGCAGCAAGTCATCAATCTTCTTGGTCTCGGGTACAAAATAAGGGGGGCGTATCAAACTCTGCCAACGAAATCCCGATGTCTTGGAAAGATGGGGAAGCAAATCCTTGATATACAGCACACCACGGATATTGTCATCATTGTCCTGATAGACCGGGATACGGCTATAATTGTTTTCAACAATACATTTCAGCACATCCTGATAGCTACTGTGGATATCAATGTCTACAATGTCCTGCCTGCTGGTCATAATTTCCTTGGCCGTCTCATCACCAAATCGGATAATACCCCTCAACATGCTCTGCTCTTCCTTGATTTCCTCCTTGTCGGTGAGCTTCAAGGCATGTTCCAGATCGTCGACACTAAGCTGACGGTTTTCCTTGGGCACTGCCCGTTCGGCTATCATCCCACTTTTAAGCAGCACCGTGCCAAGAGGCCAGAAGAGCTTGCGGAAAAACAAAATGCCGTTCACCGTGCGGCGACAGAACTTCAAAGGATCCTGCCGACTGTATACCTTCGGCATGATTTCGCCAAACAACAGCAACAGGAAGGTGAGCAAAACGGTGATGCAGACAAACTCCAACCACTCTGCCTGAAACTGGACGAGCGAGCCGAAGACATAGTTGCACAACATGATAATCGTCACATTGACAAAATTGTTGGTAATCAGTATGGTAGCCAACGTGCGCTCCGATTCCATGCGAAGCATCTGTATCGATGCGTCGCTCTCATTTTTCTCGGGTTCGAGATTATCAATATCCTGGGGTGAAAGACTGAAAAAAGCGATTTCGGAGCCACTCGCAAAGCCCGATAACAAAAGCAGAATAGCAGCCAACAAAGCTGCTATGACAACACCTGTGGTTATCGGATGGAAAACCACTAAATCTCCTATTTGCTGTATACCCGGAATATCCAAATCGCTATACTGGTTAGAATGGAAGAGCATCGTCCTGCTGTCCTTGCTCCCCACCGTTTCCGGACTGGGCCGACTCTGCTGCAGCAGGTGATCCTCCGGCAGATTTCTGCCTTGGCGTCAGCATCTCCATGTTCTCGACAAAGATTTCGGTGACATAGCGTCGTTTGCCTTGCTGATCGTCATAATTGGTATATCTCAGCCGGCCTTCGATATAGAGCTTGTCGCCCTTGTGGACATATTGCTCCACGATTTTGGCCAACTGTTTGTAGAACACAAGGTTGTGCCAGTCGGTATGGTCGGGAACCTGAGTGCCATTCTTCAGCGTATAGCCACGTTCTGTCGTGGCCAAGGGCAGTTTAGCCACTGCCTGGTCTGCATCAAAATAGCGGACATCGGGGTCCTTTCCAACATTACCTATGAGCATTACCTTGTTCATATCATCTGTAATTAGTTATCACTCTGTGGAATTACTTCCACATTCCCAAATATTTGAAACGGAAGTTCTTGCCTTTAGCCGATGGGAACTGACTACGTCCGTCCACCCGACCACGCAGATGGTCTACAATGCGGTTGTAGCAGTCCTGTCCGGATGTAGCCTTGCAACGGGCCACAAACTTGGTGTCGCGGTACTCGTGCTTGCCCGTCGAGGGTATCATCACCACGCGCTTGAAATCAAGTTCACCCTCATACCAGCCCTCACGAATTTCAGCCAAGTGCATCATCACATTGTCAGGCATGCCCCGGTGGTCCTGACCACCTGCCGGCATGGGGTTGCGAAGTCCCTTCTTCTGCTTGAAGTCGAGCATCGTGGCGGCTACAGTCTTAATAATAATAAAATAGACGTGGGCACGAACCTTATAGCGCTTAGGGAAAAACACATCGCTGGCTGCATAGTCACGCACATCAGCCTCCAGATCCGGAGTAACATCAATATCTTGAATAGAACGCAGGAAATCAATAGCCTCGTCTACATTAGAGACAAGAATCTCATTATCAAAATATCTTAAATATAAATTCATGAAAAGTGATGTTTCTCTTATACAAAAGAGCGGCAAACGAGACTCGAACTCGCGACCCCGACCTTGGCAAGGTCGTGCTCTACCAACTGAGCTATTGCCGCACGGGAAATAAAAAATACAAGTGAAGAGGAGGAGACTCGAACTCCCACGACACAATCGTCACTACCCCCTCAAAGTAGCGCGTCTACCAATTCCGCCACCTCTCCAACATGTAAACATCTGAATAAATAGTGCCCAGAACAGGACTCGAACCTGCACGTTGTGAAACACACGCACCTGAAACGTGCGCGTCTACCAATTCCGCCACCTGGGCATTACGAAGTTCCCGACTTCTATGGATTTATTCAAGATGTGGAGCGGCAAACGAGACTCGAACTCGCGACCCCGACCTTGGCAAGGTCGTGCTCTACCAACTGAGCTATTGCCGCAACAAACTCTTTTAACAGAGGCACTTCTCTAAATGCGGTTGCAAAGGTACAACATTTTTCTGAACTCGCAAATTTTTCTTTCGATTTTTTCAATTATTTTTTTCGGACATCTGTGTCTGTTTCGCAGGGTCTGCCTTTCAAACCATTGGGTGTCACACGATTAACTGAAACCGAAACCGTCTTTAGATATGATTACAAAATCGTGCACCCAATATCCGGCAATGACTCTTTTATATATATCGTATGATGTCTGCAGGCAATGGAAAAGGTGGCATGCTGTATCCTCAGCACCCGATTCGCACCCTCACTAATGACCGATTAGGGAAACATCAAAGGGAAAATTAAAAATTATGGGACTTCTCCGATACAATTATCAGGTTGATTCCGAGTCGTACAGACATCAAGAGTTTGGATGACTGAATGGGAATTGAGCCAAACATTCTGTTAAAATTATTCTGAAAAAACAGGCGGTTGGTGAAAGGGTGAAATAGAGAAACAAATCTATATAAACCAGGGTTTGAAGGGAACTTCTTCAGCAAAAAATCATGTCATTCTGGAGAATACATAGTAATCGCAGTGCCATTACTATCTAATCGTCATGCGATTTGGGTCTTATGGCACTGCGAAAAAGGCCCTTTTTCTGCACAATTAGGTACTAAAAAGCTGCCATCAGAATATCAAAGATATATAAACAGCTGGTTATCAGTACCTTCAAAATTCGTCATTTCGAGCGTATTTCGTACTGAGGATTTTTTATTTTGAAATACGGTCGTCTCGTGAGACTTATTTTCAAATAATTTCATCAGCATTTATTGGCCTCACTGATTCACTAATAAGAACGTATATAATCAAAAAAATGCTCCAATCTTCCGTCATAGGAAGGTCGGAGCATCAAATCGTTAGGTATGACTACCCGAGTGTCTTATCCGAAGTTATCAAACATGATGCTCTCCTGATCTACACCGAGAGAATCAAGATAATCGGTAACGGTCTTAATCAACATAGGTGGTCCGCAAAGATAGTATTCACAATCTTCAGGAGCCTCATGGTCTTTCAGATAGGTGTCGCGGATGCAGTTCACGGCAAAACCGGCATAGTATTTCACGCCAGCTTCATCGGCTTTCGGGTCCGGACGGTCGAGCGAGAGATGGAAATGGAAGTTGGGGAACTCACGCTCCAGCTCCCAGAAGTCCTCCAGGAAGAAAGCCTCCACCAAGGCTCGGGCACCATAGAAGAAGTGCATCTCACGGTCGGTGGTGTGCAGGGTCTTGGTCATGTGCATGATCTGCGCACGCAACGGAGCCATACCGGCACCTCCACCAATCCATATCATCTCCTTCTTGGAATCAAAATGGGGATGGAAATCGCCGTAGGGGCCACTCATCATTACCTTGTCACCGGGTTTGAGGCTGAAGATGTAAGAGGAGCCAATACCCGTCGGAACGTTCTGGAAGCCCACCTGTGGACGGGGCAAGAACGGTGTGGTGGCGATACGCACGGTGAGCGTGATGATGTCGCCCTCGGCCGGATAGTTGGCCATTGAGTAGGCACGCACGGTCTGCTCGGGGTTGTTGGCCTTCAGGGAGAGGAGGTTGAACGTCTTCCATGCACCAATGTATTCATCGCCGATGAGGCTCTTGTCGAAGTCCTTGTCGTAGTCGATGCAGTCGTACTGCGGGATGGTGATCTGCGCATACGAACCCGGCACGAAGTCCATGTGCTCGCCCGGAGGCAGGGCCACCTTGAACTCCTTGATAAACGACGACACGTTGTTGTTGGAGATGACGGTGCACTCCCACTCCTTCACACCGAGAATAGACTCATCTATCTTGATACTGAAATCGCCCTTTACCTTGGTCTGGCATCCAAGACGCCAGTGATCCTTGATCTGTTTGCGGGAGAAATGACTCTTCTCGGAGTCGAGGATCTCGCCACCGCCCTGAAGAACCTGACATTTGCACTGGCCGCAACTGGCCTTGCCACCACAGGCTGAAGGCAGATAGATGCCGTTGGCATTGAGCGTAGACATCAGGCTGTCGCCCTGCGGGACTTCTAACTTTTTGTCATCGTTGATGGTAATGGTCACATTGCCACTGGGGCTAAGAAACTTCTTGGCCACCAACAGAATGATAACGAGGAGGAGTATAACGATGAGAAATACTCCGACACTACTTAATATAAAGTTCATATTGCTGTAATTCTATATTTTAAGTCCGGAGAAACACATCATAGCCATAGCCATGAGGCCTACCGTGATAAAAGTAATTCCAAGGCCCTGGAGGGGTTTGGGCACATCGCTATACTGCATTTTCTCGCGGATGGCACCCATCGAGGTGATGGCCAACATCCACCCAAGGCCGGAGCCGAAGGCGTAGACAATGGCGTCCCACACGCTGCCGATATACTGACTGCTGGCCGGATCCATGTTGATACGCTGCTGCATAAAGAGCGAGGCACCCATGATGGCACAGTTCACGGCAATCAGAGGCAGGAAGATACCCAGCGAGGAGTAGAGCGAGGGAGAATAGCTTTCGACCACCATCTCTACGATCTGGGTCATGCCTGCGATGACAGCGATGAAGAGAATGAAACTCAGGTAGGACAGGCCGAGCGGGTCGAGCACGCGCGTCTGCAGCAGATAGTCGACGGGAACCGTCACGACAAGCACGAAGGTAACGGCTGCTCCCAAGCCTACAGAGGTCTTTACATTCTTGGAAACGGCCAGAAAAGAGCACATGCCAAGAAAGAAAGCAAATATCATGTTGTCCACAAAGATGGACCTGAAGAATAGACTAATCAGATGTTCCATAATTATTTATTTTCCTCTTCTTTATAAAAAAACGCACGATGAACCCAGATGACACAGCCGACAAGAATCAGAGCCATGGCGGGCATGGTCATCATACCATTATTAATATAGCCTGCCTGATAGAAGCTGTCGGGGATGATCTGGAAGCCAAGAAGTGAGCCACGGCCTAAGAACTCGCGGAAGAAGCCCACCGTAACCAATATCATGGCATAGCCAAGTCCGTTGCCGATACCATCGAGGAAGCTCGGCCAAGGCTTGTTCATCATGGCAAAAGCCTCCAGACGACCCATCAGAATACAGTTGGTAATAATCAGACCGACATACACCGAAAGCTGAACACTCACGTCATAGGAGTAGGCCTTGAGCACCTGGCTGACGATAGTTACCAGCGCAGCCACCACAACCAACTGCACGATGATGCGGATACGGACAGGAATGGTATTGCGAATCAATGAGATAATCACATTGGAGAACGCTGTAATCACGGTCACGGCGAGGCCCATCACGATAGAAGGCTTCAGCTGTGAGGTGACAGCCAAGGCAGAACAGATACCGAGCACCTGAACCATGATGGGGTTGTCAAGGTTTAAAGGCTTGCCCAGCACTTCTCTATTTTGTTTTGAAAATAATGCCATAATCTTTATTTGCCATTTAAAAATTTAAGATACTTGCCAAGACATTCCTTGAACATATCGGTCACTCCGTTGGAGGTGAGGGTGGCTCCGGTAACAGCATCCACCTGGGTAGAAGGGTCATCAATCTTCTTCAGCACCGACAAGGCAATCTGAGTCCTGTCGTCTCCTTTGAAGATTTTCTTGCCCTGGAACTTCTCCTGCCATGCCCGGTTGTCCTTGATTTCGGCTCCCAGACCGGCGGTCTCACTCTCATGATTGAAGTATGCACCGAAGATGGAGGTGCGGTCGTCGTTCACAGCGATATATCCGCTGATGGGACCCCACAAGCCCATGCCATAAACGGGAATGACATACTTGGTGCTTCCATCTACCTTGCATACATAAAGTGCCAGCCGTCCGGCCTTATAGTCAGCAGAATTAAGCTTAAATCCAGCTACAGTACCGCCCTGAGCACCAGGTTCAACGACCTTGCCACTTTCATCAAGTACCTCATCTGCAACAACAACTTCCTTGTATTTAGCAGCAGCGGCCTTGTCATCAAGTCCACGGATATTGAGAGAATAAAGTATCTGTTTCTGCTTGTCAAGCGCCACATTGATGTCCTGCGTAGGCTTCAGAGCCTGAAAGACAAATGCGAGCAGGAAAGCAACGACCACTACCAAGATAGCAGAGTAGATGATCGTATATGTATTTGAATTTGTTTTCATGCCTGTTATTTCTTGCGATAATGTCCTTATTTCTTAGTAACACGCTTGGCACGTTTCGAGATGTTCGACTCCACCACGCAGTAATCGATGAGCGGTGCGAACATGTTTCCAAAGAAGATGGCCAGCATCATGCCCTCGGGGAAACCGGGATTCATCACGCGTACGATCAGGGCCATAGCTCCGATGAAGAAACCATAGATGTATTTGCCGGTCTCCGTACGTGCAGCTGTCACGGGGTCTGTAGCCATAAACACGGCTCCGAAGCAGAAACCGCCCAGCACGATATGCTCATACCAGGGAATGGGAGTCTGGCCGGTGACAGAGAAAAGCAATGCCATGACGATGCCTCCGACAAACACGCTCAGCATGGTTTTCCAACTGGCGATACCCGTCCACAGCAGGATGATGGCACCAATGGCTATGGCAATGACAGAGGTTTCACCGATAGAACCGGGGATGAAGCCCAAAATCATGTCGCTCAAACTGGCGTGTGGCATGATGTTCTGTGAGAGTTCGCCGAGCGGAGTGGCTGCGGTGAAGGTGTCGGGAAGGGTATATCCCAGTCCGAAGATAGGATCCTGACTCACCCAAACCGTGTCGCCGGTCATCTGGCTGGGGTAGGAAAAGAACAGGAACATACGTGCGGCGATGGCCACATTGAAGATATTCATACCCGTTCCGCCAAATATTTCCTTAGCGAAAATCACCGCGAAAGCAATGGCAATGACCAGAATCCACAGCGGAGTGTCAACTGGAATAATCAGGGGAATGAGGATACCGGAAACCAAATAGCCCTCCTGAATTTCCTCTTTCTTCCATTGTGCCCAGGCAAACTCTATGCCCAGACCGACGATATAGCTCACGAGGATCTTAGGAAGAACAGCCAGAAATCCATAGAAGAACATGGCCCAGAAGCTGGTTTCGGCCAACTTGCCGGCAGCAAGGGCATTCTGATAACCCACATTATACATACCAAAGAGCATCGCGGGAATCAGTGAGATAACCACAAAGCTCATGATACGCTTCGAATCGATGGCATCGTGGATGCTTGTTCCCGATGTCGAAGTCGTGTTTGGCACAAACAGGAAGGTTTCGAATCCATCGAAAACACTATGAAAAGCGTGGAGCTTGCCACCCTCTTCAAAGTGAGGTTTGATGCCGTTTATATATTTCTTTAATGCATTCATTGTTGCAATTTAAATCGTTTATATGCTATTGTCTACACCTCTTAAGCGTTCTCTTTTCTCAGAATGTCGAGACCTTCTCTGACAATCTTTTGGAGAGGAAGTTTGGAGGAGTCTACAAACTCGGCAAGAGCGAAGTCTTCAGGGCTCACCTCATAGATACCCAACTGTTCCTGTTTGTCGATATCGCCTGCGATAATCGATTTCACAAGATACTCAGCATAGATGTCCATAGGGAACACTTTGTCGTATTCTCCACTCATGATAATATGACGTTCACCACCTTTGATACGGGCATCAAGGTCGTATTCGTGCTTCTTGCCCATGATCCAAGACAGATAACTGCGTGAAACGGAGAAGTCGTTGGTGCGGGGAAGGATCCATCCCAGCATCTCGTCCTTGTCGTCTCCCTCGGGGATAACGGTCACCTCAGAGGTGTGTGCACCCAGAAAACCATTCAGATTTGATACGATTCCGGTCAGCGGATTGCCGTTGATGATACGGATATGGTCGGTCTTGACCAGCTTTCCCGACAGGATATCTGCCAGCGGAGTGCCTACAAGCACCTCGGTATAGGCCGGATCCGTCACCTGACTTCCTGCCAGGGCGATGGTGCGACGAAGGTCGACGTTGCCCGTAAGGAACAGTCGGCCGATAAAAATAACAGCTGTAGGCTCCACCGTCCATACCGTTTCTCCCTTGCTGATAGGAGCGATATGGTTTACCTGAACACCTACATTGCCAGCCGGACAAGGTCCGTCAAACACAACAACCTCTGCATCTTTCACACCAGTCAAGGCTGCAGCCGACTGCTTGGAGCCGATGCCCAAGGTCACTGGAGCAATGCGAGAGAGAGCTGTGATACCGGTTTGGAATGCCTCTTCGTTACCTGAAAGTTCAAATTCGAAATCTGCCGACAACGGCATGTCTCTTAAAGCTGAAACAAAAATACCCTCCGGAGTGGTGTCGGGAGTGGTAGACACGGCGTAAGGAAGCTGATTGATATAACCGAAAAGTCCGGCATCGAGCAAAGACTGCTTCACGGCCTCTGCATCTAACGCACGGACTTCTTTCTTGCCAAAATCATAACTTTCCTGCTGGTCATCCGCCTGAACCTTCACGCAGAGCACTTTTCTGCGGTCGCCTCTAAGCACTTCGGTCACTGTTCCGCTGACGGGAGACGCAAACTTCACCTCCGGATGAGCCTTGTTTACAAACAATGCCTCGCCCGCAAGCACATGGTCGCCCTCTTTGACAACAACCTTAGGAGTTACACCAACGAAATTTTCTGGCATTAAGCCGTACACATTCGAGACCTGTGTCGCTGTTTTCTTTTCTCTGGCTTTTCCCTTCAAATTAATCTCTAAGCCCTTTCGCAACTTAATTACATTTGCCATAGAAAACACATAATTGTAAATTGATAAAATATATTTAGTAAAATAACTACGATAAATCACGCTTATTAGCTCTATTAGCCGGTGCAAATATACTCAAAAATAACCTAAATGAGATAAAAAAAACAGTATTATTTCTGTTTTGCATTTATTTTTTTAATTTTGCAGATGGATTGAAAACGATAATTCACTATATGAATGTGTTGGTATGGACCATTGTCGGTCTATATCTGACCACTGCCCTCCTTATCAACATTCCTGTTGTACAGTCGTTTATAGGTTCCCAAGTGGCCCTGGCGCTTTCACAGAAATTGAACACTAAGGTAGGGTTGGGGCGTGTAGATCTCGGCCTGCTCAATCGTATCATCATTGATGATGTGAGGTTGTCTGACCAAAAAAACAAGGAACTTCTGCGCGCATCGCGCCTTTCAGCCAAGTTTGATTATCTTGAATTGCTGAAGGGAAACATCTCCATTTCCTCCGCTCAGCTCTTTGGAATGAAGGCTAATCTCTACAAGGAGACGGCCGATTCCAAACCCAATTTCCAATTTATCCTCGACTCTTTGGCTTCGAAGGACACCACACAGCATAAGCCTCTCAACATCGAACTGAAGAGTTTGATCATCCGTCATGGTGAGTTGAGCTACCATCAGCTTGATATTCCTAAGCGTCCGCAGTTCGATTTTCACCACCTGCACATACGCAATCTGAGTTCACACCTCCTTCTGAATACCCTCCGCGACGACTCCATCAACCTCTATGTGAAGCGATTGTCCATGCAGGAAGAGTCGGGTATTGATGTGAAATCACTGACTTTCAAATTGATTTCCAACAACAAGGGTGCTGAATTGAAAAACTTTGAGCTTCTGTTACCATCCTCCCAGTTGCGTTTGGGTGACATCAAAGCCTCTTATTCACTTAAGAACAAGAAAATCAATCCCGCTTCCATACGTTATGATGGGAGTATTCTTTCATCTATTATAAATCCAAGAGACATAGCATCTTTTGCCCCACTGCTCAAGAAATTCAACCGACCCATACTCCTACAATCATCATTTTCCGGAACGTCCAACAGCCTGCAGCTACATGCTTTCGAGGTCTCGGTGCCTCATTTGGGAAAAAATATGACATTGTCTTCACCCTCCGACATTCGTATTTCGGTCGAGGGCTATATCAATTCATGGGATAAAACGCCCATCTGGTCGGCCAATATCCGCAACCTTTTGGTAGACAATGCCGGCATGGAGATGCTTGCCGGCGATATCCCCGAGGTGGTGGAGCGGATGAAATACTTCAGTTATCGGGGCCGGGCCAATGGTTATGGCAAAAACATCAGCACCCGCGGTGTGCTCAAATCGGGCACAGGCAACGCAGACGTAACCTTCGATCTCCATGACAAGAACTTCACCGGGCACGTGAAAACCGATGGATTCAACCTCAGTCAGTTGCTCAACAATGATAAATTTGGGCAGTTGGCAACCAACATCAACCTTGCCGGCAACCTCCGACAGAAGTATTATCAGGCCAAGGGCACTGTCTCCAGAATCGATTATAACGGCTACAGTTACCACAACGTAGTGGTCGACGGCAGCTTCGACCACGGCTTGATGAGTGGCAAGATGAACGTCAATGACCCCAATCTGATAGCTGATATCAATGGTGCCCTGAACACCAACAAGGCCCATTCGGCAGCCCACCTCACTGCAAACGTCAGTCATTTCAATCCCTCGGCGCTGAAACTTCTCGAAAAGCAGTTGGGCAATGCCACCTATAGTGCCAACATTGTTGCATCGTTCACGGGCAACAGTCTCAACAGCGCGATGGGAAATCTCTCTGTTACACAACTGAGAAAGAAGACCTCCGAGGGCGAATATGCCCTCGACTCGCTGCTTCTCAAGGCCGGAAACAACCAGCAGGGACACTATCTCACGCTGCACAGCGACTTCGCCCAAGCACAGGTGACCGGAAAGTTTGACTATAAAACGCTGGTGCAATCATTGAAAAACGCCATCGTCAGAAAACTTCCAAGCATCCAACAGCTCACGCCCATCAAGTATCGACGCACACCAGCCAACGACTTCTCGGTGCAAGCCACCGTCAACCGCACCGACTGGCTGCGGGAATTTTTCGGCATTTCCGTCGAATTACCTGAGCCAATGCGACTTTCCGGCAGCATGAGTCATGGGTCTGAAGATATCGAAGCCAACATCTTCGCACCAAAGATTATCTACAATGGCAATCACTACAAAGATGTCTCAATAGTCGTCAGTTCTCCCAATAACGACCTGAATGCAGACATCAGTGTCGTGAAGATTGGCAAAAACGGTATCGGTGCGGAGTATCGTCTGGAAGCTTCGGCCACCGACGACCGTCTGATTTCCGTCTTCTCTTTAGACAATCACGCCCGACAAAAACGGCTCATGGGCAGGTTGAACTCCACCATACAGTTCAGCCGCAACAACAATGGTGTGAGCGAAGCGCGCATGACCGTTTCCCCATCGCAGATAAGCGTCGGCGACAGCACATTTACCATTCATCCTTCAAGCGTTACTTACAGTAAGAATCACTTGGAATTCAACGACTTCCTTATCACAAGTGGCAGTCAGCACATCAGCATCAATGGCGTGACAACAAAAGATTCCTCCGACTCTCTATTGGTAGACCTCAACCACGTGAATGTGAACTATATCCTCAACTTGGTCAACTTCCATGCCGTGGAGTTCAGCGGACATGCCTCCGGGCGTGCCTACGTGTCCCATCTCTTTGGGCAACCCGAGGCTCGCGGCAGACTCCAAGTGGATGATTTCCGGTTTCAGAACGGACGCATGGGCACGCTCTATGCCAAGGTAGACTGGAACAGGGCGCAGGAAGAAATAGATATTGACGCACAGGCGATAGACACCATGCTCGTTGGCGACATACTGCCGAAACTTCGTACAACAACCATCAGTGGCTATGTCTCGCCCAAACGCAACTACATCGACCTTGGCATCACAGCCAAAAACTCACGCGGAGAGTTTGTCGAGAGCTTCTGTTCAAGCTTCATGGACCATACAGATCTGACTGCTAATGGCAAGGTACGGGTTTGGGGAGACTTGAAAGACATCAACCTCACGGGCGAACTTGTAGTGAATGGAAAGATGGGAATCACCCCGCTCAACACCCAGTACACCCTGCACAACGATACTATCCGTTGCCTGATCAATGAGATTAAGTTTGTCAACGACACCGTCTACGATCGCAACGGCAATTCCGGCATCGTCACCGGAAGCCTCTATCACGACCATCTCTCACAGCTCACCTATGACATCAAGACCAAGGCCCGCAACTTCCTGGCCTACGATTGGGGACCCACCTATGGCAGCACGTTCTACGGAACGGTCTATGGCACAGGCGACGTGAATATCAAGGGTAAGTCGGGCGAAGTGAATATTGACGTGAATGTCACACCGCAACAGGGCTCGCAGGTGGTTTATGACGTAGCGTCACCCACCACCATTGGGTCGCGCGAGTTTATCCATTGGAACACACGCGACACGCTTTCCACCGCAATGCAGGAGATGCGCTTACCCAGAACAGACCACGACAGCATACCAGATAATCAGGATGAGCCAGACATTCCGACGGATATCCACATCAACTTCCTCATCAACACCAACCCGGATGCCACGCTTAAACTCATTATGGATAAGGCCACGGGCGATTACATTAATCTAAACGGTTCGGGAGTCATCCGTGCCTCCTATTATAATAAAGGTGGACTCGACATCTTCGGCAACTATCTCATCGACCATGGCATCTACAAACTCACCATACAAAATGTCATCAAGCGCGACTTCAGCTTCGCTCAGGGCGGCACCATCGTGTTTGGCGGCGACCCCTATGCGGCCAATCTCAACCTCACGGCCCAGTACACGGTCAACTCCGTGAGCCTCTCCGACCTGCAGATTGGAAAGAGTTTTTCGAGCAACAACATCCGTGTGAACTGCATCATGAATATCACAGGCACACCGGCTGCACCGAAAATCGATTTCAGTATGGATATGCCCACCATCGGAACCGATGCCAAACAGATGATCTACAGTCTTATCAACAGTGAGGAAGAGATGAACCAGCAGGTGCTCTATCTCCTGGCTGTGGGCAGATTCTATTCTCAGGGGAGCAACAATGCCTCGTCGAGCAGCACCACTGAAAACCAGACCAGCCTCGCCATGCAGAGTATTCTCAGCGGTCAGCTGAGTCAACAGCTCAACACGGTGCTCAATTCGGTAGTGAAAAACGTGAACTGGAATGTCGGCGCTAACATATCGCCGGGCAACGAGGGCTGGAACAATGCTGAATATGAGGGACTTCTCAGCGGACGCATGCTGAACAACCGGCTGCTGTTCAACGGTCAGTTTGGCTATCGCGACAACAGCAATGCCACGACTTCGTTTATAGGAGACTTCGACCTGCGCTATCTCATCACGCCCAATGGCAACCTCAGCGTGCATGTCTACAACCAGACCAACGACCGCTATTTCACCCGCAACTCGCTCAACACGCAGGGCATCGGCTTCATCCTCAAGAAGGATTTCGACAGCTGGAAGTCGCTGTTCGGCTTGAAAAAGAAGAAGGTGAAGCCCGTGACAGAGCCAAAGAAGTAGGTAGCTTGTTTAGGAAAGGTGCTCGGAGATGGCTCGTTTTTTAAAATTATCAGAGGTGATAGGCTGTTCGACATGTCACCTCTGATTTTTGTTTTTCTGTGGTATGGGTGGATTGTTCCCTTTTTTTATAGCATGCACTTGGGTGTTATTGCATTCCTTTTTATGGTCCTTGGTACGATCGTCAATTTTCCATCCATTATCAGAACAGGTGTTATTGCATTCCTTTTTATAGTCCTTGGTACGTTCGTCAATTTTCTATCCATTATCAGAACAGGTGTTATTGCATTCCTTTTTATAGTCCTTGGTACGTGGGGTGCTCTCGGTAGAGCGGGATATGAAATACCTCCAAGATTATTATTCAGATTGATAAGACAGCGCGTTGCTCTCCATGTCCAGTCTTTTATGGGAACCCGGGACGGGTTCTGCTGTTGATAGGGCATGGTTGGGAGCGTAGCGGACAACCATGTCCTTCGTTACGTGTTCATCCTTTCAACCCTGAAGGGGTTGTGCTGTTTTTCGAGAATGGTATTAAGTTTTTGGAACACTTTCAGCGTTCCTTTTCCTTACTCATCTTTACCCAGGGTAGATATCGCTACGCTCGCCTACCCTGGGCTATAACAATCGCAACCCCACTTCGAGAGATGATGTTAACTAATGGAACCGATGATCATACCATTGATTTGTTCCAAAATAGCTTCAAGAAGTCAATATCTATTTCCCAAATACCATTTGTAGGTTTCCCAACACGGTCTTGTTGGTGACTAACCAGATGACGTCACTTATCGATGTTTTCATCGAAACCATCGTTTTCTTATCGTATTGCGTTCGAAGTACGCTTGTACTGCGTTCGAAGTACACGTGCATTGCGAACGCAGTACAAGCGTACTCCGTACGCAATACGGTGACGTTGAAGCCTAATGACGTTGATTAAGATATTTGATAATTATGTTTGTGTGTCAATTAGAAGATTGCTAATAGTTTGTATTTGAGTCTGTTCTAATAAAAATGCCTCCCACAATGAATGTGAGAGGCAATGGTTGCGCCACAAACCCAATGGCGACTTCTGTTCAATACGGTTAATACAGACCGAGGCTTTTTAAATTTTTTCGGCTGCCCTACGGATTCGGTCGGCGAGATCTATCAAAGCCCCTTTAAGCTGATATTTCTCCTCCTCGGTAAACTCTGTCGGCTTTTTGTTGCCGTCTATTCCGTCAAGTTTGTGGTATAGCCAAGAGCCTGACTTGTCAAAGTATCGTTTGGCCAAGTCTGACCAGGAAATGGAAATGAGCAGGTCATAGAGTTTGGCCTTCATCGTGTTGGTTTGAGTCTCCTTTAAAGTCATCGTCGCCGCTATTTTATCATAGTATTGTTTTCTTCCGCAGGTCCGTCCTACACTGGGATTTGCTCGATGGAAAGCTGGGTGAAATCGGCGACAACGAGGTCGGACATCGGGGCCACGACATCGCGGGGATTGGTGGTAGTGAGGCCAATGCAATAGAGGCCGGCGGCACGAACAGCCTTCAGACCGTTGATGCTGTCCTCAAATCCCGCGCACTGTGACGGGGCTGCGCCGAAGCATGCAGCACCCTTGAGATAGCAGTCGGGGTCGGGTTTGCTCTTGCTGAAATCCTCGCTCGTGAGGATGCGGTCGAAATAAGACTTGAATTGGGGCAGCCTCTGGTACACATTCTCCATCTTCGGAAGGTTGCTGCTCGTCACCACCGCCGTCTTGACACCCCTCTCGCGCAAGGCTTTGACAAATGTTTCAAAGCCCGGAATATAGTCGTATTGCATGTTGCGCTCAAAGCTATCCAGCTCCTGCGTGATGCGCTTCTGTATGTCGGGCCAGTCGGCGAAGTGGCGGTCGTAAATCTGCGTGAGCGTCATGCCCTTGATTTTCTGCTCCAGTCCCACCGTGTCGGGGAAATAATGGCTGAGTTGCGCGCCCCAGAACTTCGTGTATTGCGACTCGGTATCGAGGATGACACCATCTAAATCAAATAAAGCGGCTTTAATCATTATTATCTCTGTTTGGCCGCAAAGTTACGACAAAAAATCGTAACTTTGCGAGCAAAATATAGATAAATTGGACCTGTTCAACGTTTTCCCAACGCTCACTGCCACCCAGAAAGCGCAGTTTGAAGCCCTCGATGCACTCTATCGCGACTGGAATGCCAAGATCAATGTCATCTCCCGCAAGGACATCGACAATCTGTATCTCCATCATGTGCTCCACTCCCTGGCCATCGCCAAGTTTACGGGCTTCAAACCCGGCACCCGAATCCTCGACATCGGAACGGGTGGCGGCTTCCCCGGCATACCCTTGGCGATTATGTTTCCCGACTGTCAGTTTCGTCTTATTGACAGCATCGGCAAGAAAATCAAGGTAGCCACCGAGGTGGCCAAGAGCATCGGACTGACCAACGTTGAGGCTTTCCACCGCCGTGGTGAGGAAGAGAAAGACCGCTTTGACTTTATCGTTTCGCGCGCCGTGATGCCCTTACCCGACTTAGTGAAGATTGTAAGGAAGAACGTGTCGAAGTCGCAGCACAACGCCTTGCCCAACGGACTCATCGTGCTCAAGGGCGGCAACCTCGACGAAGAACTCAAGCCTTTTGGCAAGATAGTGGAGCAAGTGCCCATCACCGGCTTCTTCGACGACGAGTGGTTTGAGGACAAAAAGGTGATCTATCTGCCGTTATAGTCCCGTTTATCTCATCTTATTTTAATAAAAAGACACGAATATGCTACAAGTACAACGTTTTGTCTGCAACATGATACAGGAGAACAGCTATGTGGTCAGCGATGAGACAGGCGAGGCCGTCATCATTGACTGCGGTGCGTTCTATGAGAGTGAGAAGACCGCCATCAAGCAATATATCGAGCAAAACCAGTTGCGCCCCGTGCGCCTCATTGCCACCCACGGACATGTGGACCACAATCTCGGCATCAAATTTGTGCACGACAACTGGGGCCTGAAATTGGAAGTGCATGCTTCCGAAGAAGACCTCGTGGGCCAGTTGCCCCTCCAGGCCGCCAGCATCTGTGGCGTGGAGATGCCCGAGGAAGCTTTTGCGCCCGTGGGACGCTATCTCCGTGGCGACGACGTTATCACGTTTGGCAGCCACACATTCACCATCCTTGAGACCCCGGGCCACACCCCCGGCGGCGTGTTCTTCTATTGCAAGGAAGAGGGCGTGGCCTTCTCGGGCGACACGTTGTTTCGTGGCAGCATCGGCCGCACCGACTTCCCCGGCGGCTCCATGTTCCTACTCATCCAGAGCCTGAGAATGATTTGCCAGCTGCCTGACGAGACTGTGGTCTACCCCGGACACGGCGACCCCACGACGATAGGCCGCGAGGTGGCCAACAATCCCTATCTCGACCGATAGTATCACTGTGAAATCCAACCTCCAACCCGACTGACAGATGGCAGAAACCAAACGACAACCCACCGAACGCATTATTCTCGGCATAGACCCGGGAACCAATGTCATGGGCTATGGCGTGCTCCGCATTCTCGGCAACAAACCCGAGATGATGGCGCTCGGTGTCATCGACATGCGCAAGATGAGTGACACCTATCTCAAGTTGGGCAAGATTTTTGAGCGCGTCATCGGCATTATCGACGAGTATCACCCTGATGAGATGGCCATCGAAGCACCGTTCTACAGCAAGAATGTGCAGTCGCTCATCAAGCTCGGACGGGCACAGGGCGTGGCCATCGCCGCCGCCATCCACCGTGACATTTGCATCCACGAATATGCTCCGCTGAAAATCAAGATGGCCATCACCGGTCAGGGACAGGCCTCCAAGGAGCAGGTGGCCGGCATGTTGCAGCGACTGCTGCACATCTCCAAGGACGACATGCCGAAGTTTATGGATGCCACCGATGCCCTTGGCGCGGCCTATTGCCATTTCCTTCAGCTGTCCGCGCCCGTCACCGATGCCACCCACTATGGCAGTTGGGCCGATTTTGCCAAGCGCAATCCCAAGAAAGTAAGAAGCTGACACAGCTTGTCGGCTATATCATATTTGTAGAGTAGAGAGACACATCATGGAACATTCCAATGCAACAGAGGCCGGCGAGTCATGGCCCATCATCCATATTCACGACGGCGTGTGCCGCATGCCCGAGTGGCGTATGGCTCAACCGGTGAACTTCACCAGTCTTAATGGTGAGCATATCGCCATCGTGGGACCCAACGGCGGGGGCAAGACACGCCTCGTCAACATCATCATCGGGCGTTATCCGCTGCTCATGCGCGACCCCGAATACGATTTCCGACCGAGCCAGTTGCCGATGGTCTCCGACAATATCAAATACATCACCTTCCTCGATGCCTACGGCGGCGACAACGACCGCACCTATTATCTCCAGCAACGATGGAACCGCACCGAGATGGATGAGGCCACACCGACCGTCGGTCAGAAACTCGAGGAGGCTTATCACCGCACGGGCGACGACACGCCGGAGCGCAGGGCGTTGCAGCAGAAACTCTATGACACCTTCCGCCTCGACCAGCTTGTCGACAAATACACGCCCCTGTTGTCGAGCGGCGAGCTGCGCAAGTTCAAGCTCACCGAGACTCTTCTGGCTGCGCCACGGGTGCTCATCATGGACAATCCCTTTATCGGACTCGATGCCGCGACACGCGACCAGCTGCGCGAATTGCTCGCCACGATTACCCGTGAACTCGATTTGCAAATCATGCTCGTGCTCTCCAAGAGTGACGACATACCGCCGTTTATCACCCATGTGGTGGAGGTGAGAGACAATGTGGTGCTGCCCAAGCGCACGCTGAACGACTATCTCGACCATCGTCCCACGCTGCCGCCCCATGTGTTGAGTGCTGACGTGGCGCAGGGCATTATCGATTTGCCCTACAAGGACAACGAATACCACACGCGAGAGGTGGTCGGCATGCACGACGTCTCCATCCGTTATGGCGAGCGCACCATCCTTAAGGAACTCTCGTGGACCGTGCTCAACGGCGAACGATGGGCGTTGGTGGGCAAGAACGGTGCCGGAAAGTCGACGCTGCTGAGTCTGGTCTGCGCCGACAATCCGCAGAGTTACGCCTGCGACATCGCCCTGTTTGACAATCCGCGCGGGTCGGGCGAGAGCATCTGGGACATCAAGAAGCACATCGGATATGTGTCGCCCGAGATGCACCGGGCCTACAAGCGCGACCTGCCCGCCATCCATATCGTGGCCAGTGGACTCAAGGACAGCGTAGGACTCTATGTGAAACCGCAGGTGAACGAATACGACATCTGTCGCTTCTGGATGAATGTTTTTGGCATTCGCGAATTAGAAAATCGCACTTTCATGAAACTTTCGAGCGGTGAACAACGTCTTGTATTATTAGCAAGGGCATTTGTCAAAGATCCTGAACTGCTCATTCTCGATGAGCCGCTCCACGGATTAGACAACCGAAACCGACAATTGGTGAAGAACGTCATTGAGACATTCTGCCAGCGTAAGAACAAAACGCTCATCATGGTGACCCACTACGAAAGCGAGATGCCGGCCTGCATTGATCATCGCATCGAGCTTGTGAGACATTGATGAGTTGGGGAAAATAAAACGAATAATGATAAAGTTACATTCTAAAAAAACAGTATAAAATGAACAAAACACTTTTAACCATAGCTCTTTGTGGCTTGTTTTCGCTGAATATTCACGCTCAGCAGATATTCAACGAGGTGAAGAGTATACAGAAGAACTTTCTTACCATCAAGCAAGATAAATCAAAACCTTTGGACGAGCGTAAGGTAGCATCGTTCAAATGGGATGCGGTTGAATATATGCTATATAAGGCTAAAGACGACTCCACCTTCTCCGAACGGCAATTAGGACAACAGACCATGGCCATGACAGAATTTGTCAATCTCTATTTCAAACGTCTCTCGGAAGCACAAAACAAGGAAAAGAAAGATATTGCCATAGCTCGTTTTAAGAATGCAAGCATCAACAACAGCCTTTTTCAGGATATGGACAAGGAGCTTGTACTTGCTTATTATGACAATCCCAAGTTCACCACGCCCTTCTCTCTCGACACCGACTGGGTGAAAGCGCTGGCAGAAATCCGTAGTAAGAGCTGGGAATAGAGTTTCTCGGAGGCTGCGGCCGAATAGATGTTGGGCTGTAGGCCTCACGTAGAGCCACAGAGAATAAGGAGGCAGCGCTTTGATTATTCCACACAGAGTTGGGGAGTTGTAGGAGGCTGCACGGCGACATGTCCCCATATTCTCGTGGAGTTTTAAGAGCTTCCGCCTGCGGAAGATAAGGAGTTCCCGCACAAAGACAAACTGTTTAGATAGTCTTTGTGCGGGATTATTTTGTGGATATCTCAGAGAGTAATCCATCTGATTTCGCAGTCACATGATACTGTTATGTCGTGCGTCCACCAGTAGGGACATGCACCGTGCATGTCCGCAATCCGAAGATATCTTAGTGTTCTTCTGGGTGTTTTGTGGATAAAAGCCCATAATCGTCCACAAAAGACACAGAAGACTCTAAATTATGAGGTAAACAAAAGCACGCTTAGCCACCTAATGTGGCATAAGAACACAGACGCTTGACTACAGATACCATTATGTAAAAAGACATTGTGGAAGTGAGTTTGCCCTACGGCAGTGTGGACATCCACGGGGGAAGTCTCTACAAAAACATTGTTTCGAAACAAGCATCCACCAGTAGGGACATGCCCCGTGCATGTCCGCAATCCGAAGATATCTTAGTGTTCTTCCGTGTGTTTCGTGGATAAAAACCAATTCTCGTCCACAAAAGACACAGAAAACTCTAAATTACGAGAGAGACAAAAGCACGCTTAGCCACCTAAGGTGGCATAAGAACACAGCCTCTTGACTGCAGATACCACTATGTAAAAAGACATTGCGGGAGTAAGTTTGCCATCCGGCGGTGCGGACGTCAGCGGGGGAGGTCCCTACAAAAACATCGCTCTGCCTCGACCAGAATCCCGATAACCTTGCATTTTACTCCCCTCCCTTCGGGGGAGGGACAAGGGGGAGAGGCTTTTTACTGATGCGCATCGCGCAACAAATCATTCACGGTCTTCACAGGATTGAACGTCGAGAGAGGCACCTCTACGAAGATCGTGTTCCAATCGCTCATTGCACCGTTCCACAATCCGGGCAACTCCAGAGCCTTCAACTCACGTCCGTTCTTGCTCTTGGAGGAAATAAAACCGGTGCTTTCATCCACATAATCAGGCAGGTGGAAAGGCTTTCCCTTATAGTCTCTGATGGCACAGACAAGATCCACAGGGTTGAAATGGGTGCCACCGGTGAACATTTTCATGTACTCGGCGTTGTCGGTGTCAATCTGACTGCTCTCTAATATCTGCAGACTCACGCTGCCATCCTGATTGTAAGCGAGGAAGGGGCCGCCGCCAGGCTCACCCACATTCTTCACCACACCACACACACGCATCGGGCGGTTGAGTTTCCGGCGCAGGTAAACCACAAGTTCAGCATCCTCCATCTCCTTGAGATCAGCAGTGCGGCAGCATAGGTCACGCTGTACAAAACGTATGATTTCCTCTAATTTTGCATGATTGTAAACTCCACTGTCGAGCACTTTGAGATAGTCAAATGCACGTCGCTGCATTCCCACCAGCACGCCGGCGATGACCTGTTTCCACTCCACGGTGTCAGCCTTGAGTCTGTCGGGAACTACATTATCAATGTTTTTGATATACACCACGTCGGCATCGATGTCATTCAGGTTCTCTATCAGCGCACCATGACCGCCCGGACGGAACAGCAGTGAGCCGTCTTCGTTGCGAAACGGAGTGTTGTCGGGGTTGGTGGCGATAGTATCGGTGCTCGGTTTCTGCTCTGAGAACGACACGTTATAATGGATGCCGAACTTCTTTTCGTAGTAGCTAATCTTCTCTTCCACACGCTTTTCAAACAGTTCCAGATGGTCGTGCGACACCGTGAAATGCACATTGGCCTCACCGTCTGCACCGGCATAGAGTGCGGCCTCCACGAGATGTTCCTCCATCGGCGTGCGCGGGCCGTCGTCATAGCTATGGAACAGCAGCAGTCCCTTGGGCAACTGTCCGTAGTTCAGACCCTCGCCCTGCAGCATATTGGCTGCCACAGCCTTGTAGTTTCCTTCGGCTATCAGTTCGTCGACGGTCTTTCCCTCGTTGGTCTTGCACTTTTCTGTCAGCTCCTGAAAGAATGCAAACTGATGAATCTCATCGAAATATTTCTTCTCAAAATCCGTTGTCGGCACGTCGTAATCGGCATTGACAAAGGCAAACATGTTCTTAAACATTCGGCTGGCGGCTCCCGAGGCTGGCACAAACTTCACAACCTTGTGCCCCCCCTCTTTCTTATATGTCTCCCAGGCCTGTTCCGCTTCGTGGCGTGCAGCCTCATTGGGCGCAATGATCCCTTTGCCAACGGCTGCGGCAGCCTCTATGCGGAGGAAGGGAAAGCCCTCTCTCACCTGTTCGAGCTGATGCTCCACCTTGGCCAAGGTCATCCCACGGCCTTCAATTTGCTTCTTGTCTGCTTCTGTAAACATAGTGATTTGAGTTTAATTTTAGATTGACACAACAAAAATAACCAATATTTCCCAAACCAAGAAGAGATAATGAATAAAAACATATAAAATAGTCATAAAAAGCCTTGAAATGTGTCAATATGTTATGACAAGGGCATTTTTAGACTTCGTATGACGTAAGGCAAAGCGGTCATCAATGCGCTGTCCGACCAGCCAAAGGATGTTGCCGTCGAAATCTTCGACCACCAGTTGCCCATGGCGCTGCGGCAATGCCACCTTACTATCCTTGAGAAAATCGCTTACCGACTTACTTCCTTTCATGCCGAAAGGCACAAAACGGTCGCCCTCTGCAATCGGTCGGATAGTCAAAGGAAACCTCACCATGTCGGCATCGAGCTGGGCAACACGAGGCGAACGGTCGATTTGAAAATCAGTATCGAACGTGCGGACGATGAAACGAAATTTCATTTCGCCCGACTGCCCGTCTTCATTCGTCAGACTTTCGGGCGAAAACGGATAGACATAGGTGCCGCATTCGGGAATGCGGAGGGTGGGCAGCGGTTGCTCCCACAGGCTTCTCGACAGCAGATACAGCCGTCCGCGGTCGACGACGGCTACCTTGTCGGCCGACAACCATTGTCCGCCGGCATCACCCACAGACAACATTTCGAGCAACTGCGTGCGGTTGAAACCCAACGGTTCCAGCAGCGTCCACATCGACTGCTGCGGCGACGGCGACGCAAAAACGATGCTGAGGTCTATGCTGCCGTCCTCCATCCGGGCCGCATCGAGTGTCTGACGGGTAGCGAAATCCACCACCCGACTCACCTCGGAGAGGTTTTCGGTCATGCGTGCGATATTCTCCCGCACGGCAGGATTGATTTCTTCCAACATCGGAATGATGTTCAGGCGCAGCTTGTTGCGCATGGCATCGGCTTCGAGATTGGTGCTGTCGGTCACATACCCCTGTCCCAAGGCCTCCAGATAACCCACGATTTCCTTGCGCGACACACCCAGCAGCGGGCGCAGGATATACCCATTGCGCAGCCGCATGCCCTGCAATCCGGTGAGCCCCGTGCCTCTGACAAGATTGAGAAGCACCGTCTCCACCTGGTCGTCACGATGATGGGCCACGCAGATGCCGTCTGCGCCGAGGTCCTGCCGCAGCTGTTCGAAATAGCGATAGCGCAGTTCACGCGCGGCCATCTCGATGGAAACCTTATGCAGCGAGGCATAGGTGAGGGTGTCGAAATGGATGCGATGGAGCGTCACGCCAAGCTTCTCACACAGCGAGACACAAAACCTCTCATCGCGGTCGCTCTCTTCTCCGCGCAGCCGGAAGTTGCAATGCACGGCCTCTACCCTATAGCGCATTGACCACAGGGCACACAACAATGCCACGCTGTCGGCCCCACCCGACAACGCCACGACATAAAAGCCGTCATGACGCATGAGGTCATGGCGGCTGATATAGTTCTGCAAGTTGTGTAAGAATGTCCTCATGTCGGTTTATTCCACGTATAACACCAGTCCCTTGAGATACTCGCCTTCGGGATGGTAGATGTTGATGGGATGGTCGGCCGGCTGATGCAGCTGATGCAGGATGCGCACCTTGCGGCCCGTCTGGGCCGCGGCGGTGAACACCGCATTGCGGAAATTGTCCTTGGTCACCACCTGCGAGCAACTGAAGGTGAACAGGATGCCACCGTGCTTGATGCGTTCCAGTCCCTTCACGTTGAGCCTCGTGTAGCCCTTCAGCGCATTGCGCAGCGCGCCGCGATGCTTAGCAAAGGCCGGCGGGTCGAGGATGATGAGGTCGTATTTGTTGTCATTGGCATCGAGATACTTGAACGCATCGTCGCAGAAAGCCTCATGACGGGAATCGCCGGGGAAGTTCAACTCCACGTTGCGGTTGGTCAGTTCAATGGCCTTGGCACTGCTGTCTACCGAGTGCACGAGTTTAGCGCCGCCACGCATGGCATAAACCGAGAAGCCGCCGGTGTAGCAAAACATATTGAGCACGCTCTTATCCTTGGCATATTGCTCCAGCAACGAGCGGTTCTCCCGCTGGTCCACGAAGAAGCCTGTCTTCTGACCGCGTAGCCAGTCTACATGAAACCGCAGTCCGTTTTCCACGGCGGTGTTGTCGTCGGTCGACCCGATGATAAAACCGTTCTCCTGTCCGAGTTCAGCCTTATAGGGCAGCGTGGTCTCACTCTTGTAGTAGACGTTGCTGATGCGCTGACCCATCACCTCGACCAATGCCTCGCCAATCTCCTGCCTGCACACGTGCATACCCACACTATGGGCCTGCATCACGGCCGTGGCACCGTAGCAGTCGATGATGAGTCCGGGCAGGTTGTCGCCCTCACCGTGCACCAGTCGGTAGGTGTTGTTGCGCGCATTGTCGGCGATGCCGATGCTCCGACGCATCCGAAGAGCTGCTCCGAGGCGCGATGTCCAGAAGCTACGGTCTATCGTGATGTCTCTGAACGAGAGCACACGCACGGCAATGCTACCTATCTGATAGTGCCCCACGGCAATGAACTCGCCCTCGGAGGAGATGACACGCACGGTATCTCCCTCCTCGATGCCGTCGTCAGCGTGGTGGATGGCCCCCGAGAAAATCCAGGGATGAAAACGCAGGAGCGACTCTTCCTTGCCTCGTTTGAGGTATATGTTTCTATACATTTCTGTTGCGTTTAAACATTTTTATTCGCCGTTTCGGGCACCATCTCCGGTTCCGGCTCCACGATCAGCTCATAGTCGTGGGTCTTTTTCAATCGGGTCATCTCCTCATAGAGGTTGATGCAACTCCACGCATCGATGGCTGCATACTGCTTCTGCTTGTCGGTCAGCACCGGTGCCTCCCAGTTGGAGAGACGCTGCCGCTTGGAAATCTTCTGTTGAAAGAAGTTGGCATAGAGTTTCTGAAGACTCAAATCCTTTACACCCAACTCGGCCACCATGTCCTGCAGGTCGATGAAAAGTCCGGGGGTGAAGGGCTCACGGGCCTGCAACGCACGCAGGTCATCGTGCCACGACAGCCCGATTTTCTTCACCTTCGTATCTTCAAGCAATCGTTTAATCGCGGGTGTCATGCCCGTGTGGTTGAGCCGGAAAAGGAAACAAGTGTCACGATTAGATACCTGCAGCAGACACACCTGATGCTGCTCGCCACGATGAAACGCAGGCTTGGTCTCCGTATCCACTCCTAAAATGTCGCAAGAGAGAAGGTAATCGACAGCCTTATCGGTCTCCTTAGGGGAAATGATTGAAATGATCCGTCCATCGAAAACCACGTGAGGTAATGCCGTGATTTCCTTTTTGTCGAACTTGCTGTATATTTTTTTTCTCATTGTTTTCGTTTACTATCTGCAAAAGTATAAAAAAACAACTAATAAATAGGTAAAAGTACAGAGTTTTTTCACAGCCTCGCTCCAAATACCATATCACCGGAATGTTTGCCCATCAAATTTGAGGGACTCCCGACCTTACCCTCGAGCGAACTTCCGGGAAGATGACGTACTTCTATCATAGTGCCATGATTTTGTCAAGAATACTTCACCATAAAACGGCAAGGATTTTTTCTTGTTCTGGAAAAGAAATAGCGAAAAAAGGCCGTTTGAGATGCCTTCAAAACACGAAAAAGCACTATCGCCATTGCGATTAATAGCTATTCGTGATGCGATTAGGGCCTTTTCGCATGACGATTAGGGCCTTTTCGCACTCCCTTTTTGCCCCAATCGCAGGGTAAATAGGTACTAATGGCAGGGTTCTCGAAAAACTCCCACGGCCTCATTGGTGCAATACATCCGTAAGAAACACACTATCAGCTGATTACGAAAAACTCACAAAAACGATCGAATTTCGACAAAAGTGATGGGCATTACAGAATACGCGAAACTCAAGAAGCATTTTGTCGGATAATTTCAACCATCATTTCCGTTCTCCGCATCAAGGGGCTGCCAGAACTTCAACACAAGCATTCCGAGCACCTGCATATTGGTCATTGGCCGATACAGAAATCTTGCTCCGACACACACTGCAGAAGAAATACCAGAGAAATTGTCGATGGAATAATAAAAGTTCACCCCATTTTCTTTTGAGTTTCGCTTAAAATCCATTAATTTTGCAATACTAACAACAAGTGTAGAATAATGGTGAAGAAAAGACCGACCCGTAAACCTAAAAGATTTGGCGAAGCGATTGGCATCAAATATATTTTCGGCAACGAAACATCCGATTTCTTTATAGGACTTGTCATACTGGCTATCTCTCTCTTTATGATCATAGCCATGGTGTCCTATTTCTCCACCGGGCAGGTGGACCAGAGCATTCTGGAGAACATGCGGCCCGGAGAATGGCTGAACAAAAATCAGGAGTTTACCAACTATTGTGGCTCTTTCGGTGCACTGCTGTCCTACTATCTCATTACGGTGAACTTCGGTTTGCCGGCATTTCTCATCCCCGCATTTTTCATATTGGTAGCGCTCAAGCTTATGAGAGCTTACTCGGTGAACCTCTGGAAATGGTTTCTCGGCATGGCACTGGTCATGGTCTGGACCTCGGTGACATTTGCCAAGTTTCTCACTCCGTTCACCAATAATCTCATATTCAATCCCGGCGGCAACCACGGCGTGTTCTGTGTGCGCCAGCTGGAGAACATGATGGGGCCTCCGGGACTCACGGCCATCCTGCTCATCGTGGCTCTGGCCTTCCTCACCTACCTCAGCGCGGAGACCATCGAAGTGATACGCAAGGCCATGAACCCGGTGAAATATATCACCAACAAGGTGAAGTTTACGATAACAAACCATATCCCCAAAGACGAAAATACAGACTCCAACGATATCATTATCGAGGAAGAGCCAGCACCGGCTAATGAAGGAGAGGCGGAGCCTACGGTCGTAGACCTCACCGACATGTCGCAGGGACAACCTACGGCGACCCCCGCTAAGCCCGAGGTGACACCTGTGGCAGCACCTGTGGTCAGTGTGCCGAATGACGAAAACAAACTCGTGGTCGACGACGTGAGGCAGGAAGACAAGGCATCGGGCAGCGTGCTGGCCGGCGACGAACGCCTCAACACTCCCATCAATCCGTGGGAGCCTTACGTCAAATACAGATTTCCCAACTGCGATCTGCTGAAGAAATACAACAACAAACCAGTGATCGACATGGAGGAAATCAAGGCCAACAATGCCCGTATTGTCGAGGTGCTCAACAGTTTCGGAGTGAAAATCAGCAAAATCAACGCCACCGTGGGCCCCACCGTAACCCTCTACGAGATTACTCCAGCCGAAGGTGTGCGCATCAGTAAGATACGCGGACTCGAGGCCGACATCGCCCTGAGCCTCTCAGCACTGGGCATCCGCATCATCGCCCCTATCCCCGGCAAGGGCACCATCGGTATCGAGGTGCCCAACAAAAACCCGCAGATAGTGTCGATGGAGAGCGTGCTGAATACCAAGAAATTCCAGACCACACGCATGGCGCTGCCCATGGCCCTCGGCAAGACCATCACCAACGAGGTATATATGGTAGACCTGGCCAAGATCCCCCACCTGCTTGTGGCCGGTGCCACGGGTCAAGGAAAGTCGGTTGCGCTCAACGCCATCATCACGTCGCTGCTCTATAAGAAACACCCCAACGAACTGAAGTTTGTGCTTGTAGACCCTAAGAAGGTGGAGTTCAGCATCTACAACAAGATAGCCCCCCACTACATGGCATCGCTTCCTGAGAACGAAGACGAGCCGATTATCACCGATGTACAGAAGGTGGTGCGCACGCTCAACTCACTCTGCAAGCTCATGGACACCCGCTATGACCTGCTGAAGAAGGCGCAGGTGAAGAAGATCGACGAATACAATGAGAAGTATATCAACCACAAGCTGCGCCTCACCGACGGACATTATTACATGCCCTATATCGTCGTGGTAATCGATGAGTTCGGCGATCTCATCATGACGGCAGGCAAGGAGATAGAACTTCCCATACAGCGCATAGCCCAGTTGGCCCGCGCCGTAGGCATCCACATGATCATTGCCACACAGCGTCCGACCACAAAGATCATCACAGGTAACATCAAAGCCAACTTCCCGGGGCGAATGGCCTTCCGTGTGACCTCGCAGATCGACTCACGCACCATCCTCGACAGCACCGGAGCCGACCAGCTCATCGGGCGTGGAGACATGCTATTCCTCGCAGGAGGCGAACCCATCCGAATACAATGTGCCTTTGTAGATACACCGGAAATCGAGGCCATCAACGACTATATTGCCAACCAGCCCGGCCCCGTGGACCCGGCAGAACTGCCCGAACCCGATGACAACAGCGGCGGCATGGGAGCAGGAGTGGGCAACACCGACTCGAGGAGCCTCGACCCGTTCTTCGATGAGGCGGCCCATGCCATCGTAATCTCGCAGCAAGGCTCCACCAGTATGATACAGCGGCGCTTCTCCATCGGATACAACCGTGCCGGCCGACTTATGGACCAGCTCCAGATGGCAGGTATCGTGGGCGAGGCCCAGGGATCGAAACCACGCGACGTGCTCATCACCGACGAGACCAGCCTCAATGCCCTTCTCGCACAGATCCACAGCAACTGACAGGGTTAAACGATATTAATTAAGGTAACATTCCACGTGGGTTTCACGTTGTTGAAAGTAACAACAGAATAAAACAACTGAACAATGAAAAGAACATTACTGATCACAATGATGATGATTTTCACATTGTGTATCTCTGCCCAGAACGCTGCACAGGCCAAAAAAATACTTGACAAGACCACAGCCATTATCGGAAATCGCGGCGGTGCATCAGCCAACTTCAAGATTTCCGGCGTAAAGGTCGGAAGTGCCACAGGCTCTATCGCCATCAAAGGCAACAAGTTTCATGCCCGTGCAGGCAATGCTATCGTGTGGTTTAACGGGAAAACGCAGTGGAGTTACCTCAAGAGCACCAACGAAGTGAATGTCACCACCCCCTCGGAAGCACAGCGCATGCGCATGAATCCCTATACCTTCATCTCGATGTATAAGAGCGGATACACGCTGGGCATGACCCCGAAAGGCGCCAACTACCAAGTGCACATGAAGGCTCAGAATGCCCAACGCTCCGTGCAGGAGGTTTATCTGACCATCAACAAGAAGACTTACAAGCCCAGCATCATCAAGATGCGCGAGGGACAGAAATGGACCACCATCACCATCACCAACTTCCGCACAGCCAATCTCTCGGATGCCGTGTTCACGTTCAATGCCAAAGACTTCCCGTCGGCAGAGGTGATAGACCTGAGATAGCACCCTAATCCCACACCCCTTCAACCCCATCCTCATGACCAACCTTAGCTTCTACCAACTCTTTCGCCTGTTGCGTCGTCACCGCAAGTTAGCCGACCGCCGCGATCCCATCTTCGAAGCCAACAAGACCGCTAAGTGGGTGGTCGGCATTCTTTTTGCTTTCACGGTGATTTACATCATCATGATTGCCGTTTTCCTGTCGCTGGCGGCCAACGAATCGCACCGATACACTTCGCTTGAAATTATCACCGGCATCCTGCCTTTCATCCTGTTGCTGGACTTCTGGCTAAGGTTTATCGCACAGCAGACACCCTCGCAGATCATCAAGCCCTATGTGCTCATGCCGCTGCCAAAGTACACTTGCATCGACAGTTTTATCGTCACGTCGCTTTTCAACTGGGGCAACCTCACGTGGTTTATGCTGCTGGTGCCGTTCTGTCTGATGTCGGTCATCTTCACTTATGGGCTGATGCCGGCCCTCTCGCTGCTCCTGTTCTATTATATTCTTATCCTGGCCAACAGTCAGGGCTATTCCATCGCACGCACACTCACCACCAACCACATGCTCTGGTGGATATTGCCGGTAGGTGTCAGCGTGCTGCTTGTCAGTCCGTTGCTCCTCAAGAACTTCGATACGCTGGTGAAATTCTATGGCTACATCGGTTCCGCCATTAGCAACGGGAGCATCCTTCCCCATCTCGGTGCACTGCTGATATTGGTCATTGTGCTGATGATCAACCGACGGGTGCAATACAACAATGTGATGACCGAACTGGGACGGCTGAAAACCACGGCTCCGCAAGCCATCGTGAAGTTCCAGTTTCTCGACCAGGTGGGAGAGCTGGCCGAGTATCTCAAACTTGAGGTCAAACTGCTCATGCGCAACAAAAATCCCCGCAAGTCGTTTATCATGGGAGTCTCCATCATTGTGCTCATCAGCGTAATCATATCCCTCACCGAGGTCTATGACAACTCCTTTATGACCAATTTCTGGTGTATCTACAACTTTATGATATTCGCCACCGTGTTGCTTATCAAGGTGATGAACTATGAAGGCAACTACATCGACGCGCTGATGGTGCATCAGGAGAACATCCTCCGACTGCTCACGGCCAAATATTACTTCTTCTGCTTCATGCTCATCCTGCCGTTTGTGCTTATGTTACCGATGGTTTTCGTGGGCAAATGGTCCATCCTCATGCTGTTTTCCTATGCCATCTTCACTGCCGGATTTCAGCATTTCCTGCTGATGCAGCTTGCTGTCTACAACAATAAGGCCATCCCCCTCAACGAAAAATTCATCAGCAAGGGCGGTATGGAGAACAATTATATACAGGTGGTGGAAGAAATGGTGGCCATTTTCCTGCCTCTGCTCACCATTCAGATATTGGAAGGTTTCATAGACCGACGCTATGCCTGGCTCATCATGATGGGCATCGGGCTCTGCTTCATAGTGTCGCACAAGATCTGGCTACGCAACATTTACAATCGAATGATGCTTCGCCGATACAAAAATTTAGAATCCTTCCACTCCTGACAGCATCAGACTGACCAGACAAACAGAAATCTTTGCCAACGAAGGGTTGTGAAAGACGGGAATCCACAGTCCGAAAACGGAATGATGTACCTTGATTATCGTCAGACAATGTCGCACTCCCTTCTCCTCCATCGACGGTTCATCTTGGAGCACTTTTCTCTCCTTCAAGAACAATCCCCATATCCATGCGAGAGAAATGCTGGGGATACGGGGATTGAATAACTATTCCACCACAGTAAATCGGGCAAATTTGAGCAACAGCTGCTTAGTGCCACTCATATCAAAATCGACTGTGGCCTTGCTGTTTTCTCCTGTGCCTTCTATCTTGACAATGGTGCCACGGCCAAAGCGCTGATGCTCGATGACCTGTCCTTCCTTTACTGAAAGTGACGAGGCGGCGGGCATCTGTGAGGTCGAAGACGGCGAGGATGCAGACTGCGGAGTTGACGCACGCCCGCCGTTGGTCATGGCACGCGACACACTTTTCCACCTGCCACTCTCCCGAAACTGCTTCTCAAACGAGGGCGAGAAGGGGTTCACTGCCTGCTCCGGACGGCGGGGCACGGTCTGCTTGGGTTTCGGGTCGGCCATGAACTGCCCCGCCACGGGACGCGAATTCTGCATACGCCCGCTCATCCTACGATATTCGCCGCCCCAGGTCTGA
This sequence comes from Prevotella sp., assembly GCA_016901395.1. Classification (GTDB taxonomy): domain Bacteria; phylum Bacteroidota; class Bacteroidia; order Bacteroidales; family Bacteroidaceae; genus Prevotella. The sequence continues at coordinate 190,828 of JAEAMQ010000036.1, forward strand.
GCGCCAGTGTAGGGTCGATTGATTTCAAAGTCGTCGTCCCACGGACGTCGGCGCGGTTGATCATCGTCGAAACGACTACCCGACAGGCGTCCGCCCTCGACACGGACATTCGTGTATTTCGAGTCGATGTCGTTGAGGAAACGGCTCGGATTAACAAAACTGTCCTGCTTGCCAAAGAGCCATCGGGTGTGCGCCCAGGAGAGATAACAGTGTTTCTCGGCACGCGTGATGGCCACATAGAGCAGCCGGCGCTCCTCCTCCAGCTCCCGTGGCGTGCCCACCGACATCATGCTCGGGAAGATATTCTCCTCCATGCCCACCACAAACACCGTGGGAAACTCCAGACCCTTGGCCGCATGGATGGTCATCATCGTCACCTTGTCGTCGGAGTCGTCGTCCGAATCCTGGTCGGTCATGAGCGACACCGTCGAGAGATAATCTACCAGACGCGTCTGCTCGGCCTGATCGTCCTCCTGCTGGGCCTGTACAAAACTGGCCAGTCCCGCCCTTAGCTCGTCGACGTTCTCCATGTGGTTAGCCCCCTCGATGCTATGGTCGGAGGAGAGATCAGCATTGATGCCCGACTTCTCAATGATCTCTGTGCCCAGCGTGTAGGCATCTGTCGTATGGCTTTGTTCGATAAATCCGGCAATCAGTGCACGGAAAAGCTCCAACTTGCCCAGCGTGCCCTTGTTCACATTGAGCGAATAATCCGCAGGATGACTGATGATTTCCCAGAGGCTCACGCCATGTTGCTGGGCCGCCTCTATGATTTTCTGCAGCGTAGTGTCGCCTATTCCTCGCGTCGGATAGTTGATGATACGACGGAAAGCCTCCTCGTCGCTGGGGTTGACCACCAGTCGGAAATAGGCAATGACATCCTTGATTTCCTTGCGCTGGTAAAAGCTCTGACCGCCATAGATGCGATAGCTGTTGCCCATACCCACCTCGGGCTTGCGCATTTCCTCCTCAAAGTTGCGGCTCTGGGCATTGGTGCGGTAGAGGATAGCGAAGTCGCTCCAGCGGCCATGCTCCTGATTCTTGATGCGTTTGATTTCCTGACACACCATCGCTGCCTCGCGCTTGTCGGAGATTGTTTCAAAAATCGTAATCTTCTCCCCCTCTTCATTCTTGCTGTAGACATCCTTGGGTATCTGCTGTGAGTTGTGTTTCATGAGAGCATTGGCAGCGGCCACAATCTGCTGTGTGGAGCGATAGTTCTGCTCCAACTTGAAGAGCTTTGCGTCTTCATATATCCGATTGAAATTCAATATGTTGTCTATCTTTGCTCCACGGAAAGCGTAGATGCTCTGATAGTCGTCGCCGACCACGCAGATGCGGCGGTTGTCCTTGGTGAGCAAGGTCACAATCTGTTGCTGGGCAAAGTTGGTGTCCTGATACTCGTCGACCAAAACATATTGGAACCGCTCCGAATATTTGCGGCGCAGCGGCTCGTTGTCGCGCAACATCTGGAACGTCACCACAAGCAAATCATCAAAGTCCATCGCATTGGCCTGTCGCAGACGCTGCTGATAGGCATAGTAAATCTTATAGGTCTCAGGCATGTTGCGATGGCGGTCGCGCTGCAGCAGGTCGCCGTCGGCAGCATATTGGTCGGGCATGCACAGCCTGTTTTTGGCCATCGAGATGGCAGAATGCAGTGCCGCGGGCTTGTAGGTCTTGTCGTCGAGGCCCATCGACTTGACGATATTCTTCAACAGCGAACGGGAGTCGGCCTCATCATAGATGGTGAAATCAGAGCCATAGCCTGTGGTCTGACTCTCCATGCGCAGGATGCGCGCAAACACGGAGTGGAACGTTCCCATCTGCAAATAGCGGGCACTCTCCTCTCCCACCAGGCCGGCAATACGGCTTTTCATCTCCTTGGCAGCCTTGTTGGTAAAGGTCAGGGCCAGGATGCTCCAAGGTTTGAGCTGATAGTGCTGCAGGAGCCATGCGATTTTATAGGTGAGTACACGCGTCTTGCCCGATCCTGCACCCGCAATGACAAGCTGCGGACCGTCGCAATAGGTCACGGCTTCACGCTGGCTGTCATTGAGTTGGTTGAGGAGCTGTTGTTCTGTTTGCATTGTTTATTATGGAGTTAAGGAAGTTATAGAAGTTAAAGAAGTTAAGACAAATGTGTGGAAAGAGATGTTGGTGCGGGGGAGTTAAAGAAGTTGAGCAAGTTGAAGAAGTTAAGACAAATGTCTGGAATTTGAGGAAAATCATGGAGCAATGAAGTTGGGAAGCGGGAAAAGAAGCATAAAAGGTGTAAAGCATAGAAGCGATACGTTGAGGGCAATGTAGGTTTATCCAAGGAAAACGGTGTCCCGATTGATCATCTTCTCCACCCCTCAGCCATCAGACATTTGTCTTAACTTCTTCAACTTCCTTAACTTCTTTAACTCCAAAAATCCAGTTCTACTTGTACGTCGACCCAACGGCCGTGCGGGGATCATAATCTTCACCTTCCTTGGGGAACGAGGGAATATAGCGCATATTAGCCTTAATCTGTCGTTCGCGCAGACGCATATAGCCACTCGGATTGCGTGAGGAGAACTTCCTGGGGTTGGGCAGCGTGGCGGCAATCAGCGCGCAGTCGTTGCGGCTCAGGTCTTTGGCCGATTTCCCGAAGTTGTATTCTGCACAGGCATCAAGCCCATAGATGCCATCGCCCATCTCGATGGAGTTGAGGTAAACCTCCATGATGCGCTGCTTGCTCCATAGGAGTTCGATCATCGCCGTGAAATAAACCTCGAAGCCTTTGCGCACCCACGATCGTCCGGGCCATAGAAAAACATTCTTCGCCGTTTGCTGCGAGATGGTGCTTGCGCCGTATTTCTTGCCGCCCTTGTGATTCATGTTGCGCTTAGCCGCCATGCCGATGGCTTCGAAGTCGAAGCCATGATGCAAGAGGAAACGAGAGTCTTCGCTCGCCATCACTGCTACAGGCATGTGGGGCGACATCTCGTCTAAGGGCACCCAATGGTGGTGCATGGTCAGGTTGCCATTCTGAAAGCAACGGATGACCATCAAAGGCGTAATGTAAACAGGAATAAAACGATAGGCAACGATAGCCAAAATCGTTGATGCGAAGAAAAGACTTATCCCCCAGCGAACTATTTTCCTCAGTAATTTCATGCCAAAAGGGGGATGCAAGCCCAATGCTTACATCCCCTATTTCAAATATAAATTCTATTTAAACTTACTTCAGCGTACCAGCATTGGCTGCCTCAACCATCTCAGGAGAAGCATACAGGTAAACCTCTACACGACGATTGGCTTGAGAAACGCTCTTGTCCTCAATCTCGTCCTGGCTACCCTTGCCGGCAACATTCTGCAACTGTGAACCGCTTACGCCACAAGAAGAGAGATAGTCGGCCACGCTCTGAGCACGCTTCTGGCTCAATGGAACGTTGATGGCATCACCACCCGAACGGTCGGTATAACCATAGATGTCTACATGACAGTCGCTGTTGTTCTTCAACACAGTGGAGAACTTGGCCAAGTCTTTCTTACTGCTGGAGTTAAGAGTGGCCTGGTTGAGGGCGAAGAGAATACCCGAGTCGAAGGTCACCTTCACGGCCTTCAGACCGTTGGCATCGGTCACTTCTTCAACTTTGGCATTCTGCACCTGGGCAGCCTCTGCAGCAACCTTGTCCATATGACGACCGATGATAGCACCCGTACCGGCACCTACTGCGCCACCGATGGCTGCGCCTACTGCTGTATTACCGGCTATTTTACCAATAATTCCACCCAAAACGGCACCTGCACCTGTACCAATGAGAGCACCTGTACCCTGCTTTGTTGCGCAACTGCTCAGAGCGAGCAGGCACATACCAACTGTTGCAACTTTTACATTCTTCATAATTATTCTTTTTTACATTGAATTGTCTTACTGCAAAGATAACTCTTTTTTTATTACGAAAACGAATTATCAAAGTTTTTTTTATTAACTTTGCGACAAAATTAATCAATAGAAACGATTGCTACAATGGGAAATCACCTATTTCGACATAGGAAAATCCCTATACAATGCTATCGACAATAAGGTAAAGACAGTAAAAATGGCTAAAGAACTGAAAGATTTAACCAAGCGCGCCGACAACTATAGTCAGTGGTACAACGACTTGGTGATGAAGGCTGACCTCGCAGAGACCTCTCCCGTTCGTGGTTGTATGATTATCAAGCCCTATGGCTATGCTATTTGGGAAAAGATGCAGGCAGTGCTTGATAAGATGTTTAAAGCAACAGGGGTACAGAATGCTTATTTCCCCTTGCTTATCCCGAAGAGTTTCTTCGCTAAGGAGGCCGAGCACGTAGCAGGCTTTGCCAAGGAGAGCGCAGTGGTGACCCACTATCGTCTGAAGGCCACTCCCGACGGCAAAGGCATCATGGTAGACCCCGAAGCCAAGCTCGAAGAAGAACTGATTATCCGCCCTACATCGGAGACAATGATATGGAACACTTATAAGAATTGGATTCATTCTTACCGCGACCTGCCCATCCTTTGCAACCAATGGTGTAATGTGATGCGCTGGGAAATGCGAACCCGTCCATTCCTCCGCACCTCGGAGTTCCTCTGGCAAGAGGGTCATACGGCCCACGCCACGGAGCAGGAGGCTCAGGAGGAGGCTCGCAAGATGCTGGGCGTATATGCCGATTTCGTGGAAAACTATATGGGTGTGCCTGTGGTTCAGGGCGTGAAGAGTGAGACAGAACGCTTTGCCGGTGCCCTCGATACCTATACCATTGAGGCCATGATGCAGGACGGCAAGGCACTGCAGAGCGGTACCAGCCACTTCCTCGGACAGAATTTCGCCAAGAGTTTCGATGTGACGTTCCTCAACAAGGAGAACAAACCAGAGTATGTATGGGCCACAAGCTGGGGCGTTTCCACCCGACTGATGGGTGCCCTCATCATGGTTCACTCCGATGACAACGGTCTTGTGCTGCCGCCGAAGTTGGCTCCCATCCAGGTGGTTATCGTGCCTATCAACAAGAATGACGAGCAGTTGCAGGCCATTTCTGACAAACTGAAGCCGGTGATCGATAAGTTCAACGAACTGGGTATCAGTGTGAAATATGACGATTCAGACAACAAGCGTCCGGGCTTCAAGTTCGCCGACTATGAGCTGAAGGGCGTTCCCGTGCGTCTGGTGATGGGTGGTCGCGACCTCGAAAACAACACCATCGAGGTGATGCGCCGTGACACGCTGGAGAAAGAGAGTGTTTCTTTCGACGGCATTGTGGAGCGCGTGCAGGCCATGCTCGACGATATCCAGAAAAATATCTTTGAGAAAGCCCGCAAGTATCGCGACGAACACATTTTCGAATGCGACAACTACGACGAGTTTAAGGAGCGTGTCAAGGATGGCGGTTTCTATCTCTGCCACTGGGATGGCACCGCCGAGACCGAGGCTCAGATCAAGGAAGACACGCAGGCCACTATCCGATGCGTGCCCTTCAACTGTGAGCAGACGCCGGGTGTGGATATGGTAAGCGGCAAGCCCGCGAAGTATCGCGTCATCATCGCCCGCTCCTACTAAGCCCGTCGGCATCCTTTTTGCCAATCCTCCCCTCCTCTATATCCCCATCAGGGGCATGCCATCCGCATGCCCCTGATGTCGTTTCTAATCGGCTTTAATACTCTTTTTCAACCGGTTTCCTGTCCTCTTTCAGCCGTTTCCCTATCGTTCTTCAGCAGTCTCGTTGTCCTCTTTCAGCCGTCTTCCTGTCGCTCCTCAGCTGCTTCATTGTCCTCCTTCAGCTGTATCGTTTATCCTCCTTCAACCGGTTTGTTTCCTTATAGCTCCCCGCCGCTCGGTCTGTATGTTGGCGTACTACGCCAACCCTCCCTCCCTTTTTGTATTTTCTTTCCCCTTTCCTATCGTCATTTCCAAATATTCTTCGTACTTTTGTATAAAAGATATCATCCCAATTTATGGACGACAAATATATAGAGGTAAAAGGCGCACGCGTCAACAATCTCAAGAACGTGAGCCTCCGCATCCCCCGCAATAAGTTTATCACCATCACCGGAGTATCCGGTTCCGGCAAATCATCACTCGCCTTTGACACGCTCTACGCCGAAGGCCAGCGCCGCTATGTGGAGAGCCTATCGAGCTATGCCCGCCAGTTCCTCGGCCGCATGAGCAAACCCGAGTGTGATTTCATCAAGGGATTGCCTCCAGCCATCGCCATCGAGCAGAAGGTCATCGCCCGCAATCCTCGCTCCACGGTAGGCACCTCCACCGAAATCTACGAGTATCTGCGTCTGCTCTATGCCCGCATCGGCCGCACCTACTCCCCTATCTCCGGACAGGAAGTGAAGAAACACTCCACCGAAGACATCCTGCAGCAGGTAATGCAGTATTCCGAGGGCACCAAATACATGATTCTCGCTCCACTCCATGTGGTCGAAGGCCGCTCCATCGACAAACAGTTGGAGATGGATTTGCAGGAAGGTTACACCCGCATGATGGTCGGCGACGAGGTGACGCGCATTGAGGACGTGCTCGATGCCAAGACCTTTGAGGGGAAAACAGAGGTGAAAGAACCGCTCTATCTGGTCATCGACCGACTGAGTGTATCGCCCGAAAAAGATGTCATCGCACGCCTCATCGACTCCGTGGAGACCGCCATGTACGAGGGCGACGGCACATGCCGCCTGCTCTTTCTGCCGTCGAATATCAGCTATGACTTCTCCTCGCGCTTCGAAGCCGATGGGATTAAGTTTGAGGAACCCAATGATAACATGTTCTCTTTCAACTCTCCGCTGGGCGCATGTCCCACCTGCGAGGGTTTCGGAAGCGTGATAGGCATCAACGAGAAGCTCGTCATCCCCAATTCCACACTATCGGTTTACGACGGTTGCGTGCAGTGCTGGCATGGCGACAAGATGAAACAGTGGCAGGATGAGTTCTGCCGTCGTGCCCAGATAGACAACTTCCCCATCTTCAAGCCCTATCTGGAGCTGTCGATGAAAGAGAAGGACATGCTCTGGCACGGACTGCCGTCGGAGATGAAGAAGAACGGCGAGCGACGGGCAGACAGCGTCTGCATCGACTCGTTTTTCCAAATGGTGAAGGAAAATCAGTATAAGATTCAATACCGTGTGATGCTCAGCCGCTACCGCGGAAAGACCGTTTGCCCCGACTGCAAAGGCACCCGACTGAAGAAAGAAACCGCTTGGGTGAAGATTGGTGGACGCAGCATCTCCGACCTTACGGAAATGCCCGTGGTCAATCTAAAGGATTGGTTTGATCACTTGGAACTGACAGAGCACGAGCAGGAGATAGCCAAGCGACTGCTTGTCGAAATCAAATCACGCCTCCACTTCCTCTGCGACGTGGGGCTCAACTATCTTACCCTCAACCGCCTGAGCAATTCTCTCTCCGGCGGCGAGAGCCAACGCATCAACCTCACCACCTCACTCGGATCGTCGCTCGTGGGTAGTCTCTATATCCTCGATGAGCCAAGCATCGGCCTCCACAGTTGCGACACCGACCGATTGATACACGTTCTGCGCGAGTTGCAGTCTTTGGGCAATACCGTTATCGTGGTGGAGCACGACGAAGAAATCATGCGGGAGGCCGACTGGCTGATTGATGTGGGACCGGATGCGGGCAACAACGGAGGAGAAATCGTCTATGAAGGTCCGGTGCCCGAGACGCTGAAGGAAGCCAAAGACCAGCAAAACGCGCAGGAATTGATCGCGCAACATCCCGCCAGTCATACCATCAAATACCTCACCGGCACCGAGACGATACCTGTGCCGTCGTCCCGTCGTCCATGGAATCAGTCGATTAAGCTGCGAGGTTGCCGCATGAACAACCTCAAAGGCGTGGACGTAGAGTTCCCGCTCAACGTCATGACGGCTGTCACCGGCGTGTCGGGTTCGGGCAAATCGAGCCTTGTCAAAGGCATCCTCTACCCCGCCATCAAGCGCAATCTCGATGAGGTGTGCGATGCTCCCGGTGAGTATCTGGCCCTCGAAGGCGACTGGAGACAGGTGAAACATATAGAATATGTGGACCAAAACCCTATTGGCCGCAGCAGCCGCTCTAACCCAGCGACCTATCTGAAGGCCTACGATGCCATCCGAACGCTCTATGCCGACCAGCCACTGGCCAAGCAACTGGGCTTCTCCCCGCAGTATTTCTCATTCAATGCCGAGGGCGGACGCTGCGAGGAATGTAAGGGAGCGGGAGTCATTACGGTCGAAATGCAGTTTATGGCCGACCTCACTCTGGAGTGCGAGTCATGTCATGGACAGCGCTTCAAGCAAGACATCCTCGACGTTCGCTTTGAGGGAAAGAACATCAATGACGTGCTGAACATGACTGTCACGGAAGCCATCGCCTTTTTCTCTCAGCATAAACAGACCGCCATCGTCAACCGATTGAAGCCGCTGGACGATGTGGGACTGGGATATATCAAGCTCGGACAGAGTTCGTCTACGCTCTCCGGCGGTGAAAACCAGCGCGTAAAACTCGCCTATTTCATCGGACAGGAACGACAGGAACCGAGCCTTTTCATCTTCGACGAACCCACCACAGGACTCCATTTCCACGACATCTCGCGTCTGCTCAAAGCCTTCGATGCCCTCATTGAGCGCGGACACTCCATCCTTGTCATTGAGCACAACCTCGATGTGATTAAGTCTGCCGACTGGATTATAGACATGGGGCCCGGCGGAGGAAATCTCGGCGGCAACGTGGTATGTACCGGAACACCCGAGACCATTGCTGCGAATGCGAAAAGTGTCACCGGAAAATATCTGAAATCCAAACTCTCATGATCTCCATTCTCATTCCAACCTTCAACGACAGTTGCCTGAATTTGGTCGATGCTTTGGCCAAACAGGCCACCGTGATGGATGGACTGGCCTGGGAAATCATCGTGGCCGACGATGCCTCGACCGACAAATCCATTGTCGAGGAAAACCTCAAAATCAACGAAATACCCCATTGCCGTTACATCGTCAGGGAGAAAAATGTCGGGCGTTCGGCCATCCGCAACTTCCTTGCCGATACTGCCCAGGGCGACTGGCTGCTGCTGATTGATGGCGATGGAAGTGTCATCGAGGACGATTATCTGCGCCGCTTTGTTGAGGCAACCCAGCAGTGCTCCGTCTGCTACGGTGGATACCGCATGATGCCCGGTCCAAAAGGTAATCTCCGTTGGCTCTACGAACGTCATGCCGCGGCCCGACATACCGTTGAGCAGCGCAGGAAACACCCTTTCCTCTGCTTCAACATTTCCAACCTTCTCATCCGAAAAGAACTCATGCTGGCCTATCCGCTGGATGCCCGGTTTACCCAATACGGCTACGAGGACGTGCTGTTGGGCAAACAACTGCAGCAGGCCGGCATCACGATTCATCATATTGATTCCCCCATCGGGTTCTTCGACTATGAGGACAATGCCCATTTTGTGGCCAAAACCGAAGAAGGCCTGCGCACACTTTGGCAGTTCCACGAAGAGTTACAGGGCTATTCCACCCTACTCTACCTTGCCGAAAAGCTGAACACCATATCCCGCCTGTTCTACCTTTCCGTCTTCCAGCTATTACAAAACAAATGGAGAAGAAACCTCACCGGCTCCTCTCCATCACTCCAATTGTTCCAACTTTATAAATTAGGATACCTTCTCAGTCTTTCTCAGCCCGCAAAGGACTCGAAAGATTAACCTTCCATCGGCCATGCCTGAATACCACAGGAACAACAAAATCAGCTTGTTCCGTAGGGCGGCCGGCTTTGCCTAACGTATCCATGCTTAGGTAATGGTGCACCCTAACCTTCACAGAAGCCGTGCTGTCCGGTTCTTGATAGCTCACTTCGCCAATCTCAAATGTAGCCCCTTCCGGCATTGCCCTGAGCGCATCGACATCCGACTGATTGACCTGAGAGGCCATATAGCTCAACCATTGCACAGACTCCTCTGTACATAAAGATACGGCACGATGGAACTGCCAATTAAAATAAGCCTTAGAAAAAGAGTTGACCTGATCTATCAGCTGGCTTTCCTTATCTTGCTTACACGAAGCAACTATCACTCCAACAACCACTAATCCTATGGTTATGACCATCCATCTACAATGATTCAGTACCTTCAATTTCAAAACGTTGTATTATGTTAGATGCTGCAAAAGTAAGGAAAATATTCCAAAGGGAGCTCCGACCTGCTTTGATTTATTATAATATTTTAGACTTTATCGCTATTGTTTGTCGTTAGATTTCCATACCTTTGTAGAAAATTAGACACTCATGTTACATTATATATCATTCGGTAGCGGGAGCAGTGGCAACTGCAGTTTCCTGTATACCGAGCACTCCGGCCTCCTGATCGATGCCGGTCTGGGCATCCGGACACTAAAGAAGTATTTTAAAAACTACCAGATACAATTTTCCAATGTAAAGCATCTGCTCGTCACCCACGACCATGCCGACCACGTCAAGTCTGTGGGGAGTCTCAGCAAAGACTATGATTTGCCCGTCTACTCCACCTATAAAGTACATGCAGGCATAGACAACAACTGGTGTGTGAGAAACAAAATCTCTCCTGACAAGGTGAAAGTCATCGAAAAGAATGTCACTTTCCAGCTGGACGATTTTACGATTACCCCTTTCGAGGTACCTCATGACAGCAGCGACAATGTGGGGTATTGCATCCAATATGAGGGTATCACATTTGTGCTAATGACAGACATTGGCCACATGACCGATGAAATCAAAGAGTATATAGGCCGGGCCAACTATCTCGTTATAGAAGCCGACTACGAGTCGGAAATGCTTGATCGCGGCCCATATCCCGAGCATCTTAAAAACAGAATACGCGGCCCGCTCGGGCACATGAGCAACATGGAGTGTGCGCTGGCACTGACCGAGAATGCCACAGAAAATCTGAAGCACGTCTGGCTCTGCCACCTCAGTGATGAAAACAACCATCCGGAACTGGCCGAGAAAAACGTCAAGCAGGTGCTTCGCGCCCACGGCATCATCGCAGGAAACGAACAGGGAGCCGACTTCCGCCTGGATGTTCTCAAGCGCAAAACCCCATCAGAAGTCTTTGACCTGACCCTTTAACAGGTCAAAGACTTTTATCGTTTAGAACGGAAGGCCCACGGCGAAGTGAAATGCGAAGTCGCGGCCGAAGTCAGGATGGAACAAAGCCCAGTGCTCATCCTGCGTCTCATAGGCCGGGTTGATGGCTTTCATTCCCATGTCGAAACGTAAGATGAAGTAATCGAAGTTGAGACGCAGACCGATGCCATATCCCACGGCAATCTGTTTGTAAAATTCATTAAACTTAAACTGGCCGCCGGGCTGGTCTGCATAGTTACGCAGCGTCCAGATATTACCGGCATCGATAAACGCCGCTCCATTGAATTTCCAAAAGAGATAGGTGCGGTATTCGGCGCTCAGATAGAGCTTCATGTCACCCGTCTGATTGATAAAGTCGATGCGTCCGTCACTTCCCCGATAGGTTCCGGGGCCCAGCGACCTCACGCTCCAGCCTCTCACATTGTTAGCTCCACCCGCAAAATATCGCTTCTCAAAAGGCAGGATATTACTGTTACCATAGGGCCAGGCTATGCCGAAGTCGCCATGCAGGGCCAGATTGTTATGGCTGTCCAGCCGGAAGATGTGGGTATAGTCAAAGTCAAACTTCACATATTGTGCATAGGCAATATTAAAGAAGGTGTACTGTCCATTCTCGTTTTCCTTGCTTCCGGTGATTTTCGACACGGCGTTCAGCACGTTTCCCGCCGTCTCAATGTTTGCTCTCACTGCATCAGTGCCGTCGGTATAGCTTATTCCGAAGCCCATCTTCATGATAAACAGGTCCTCATAGTTGTAGCGCAGAATAGCGTTGCGATTGGAAACACTGTCGAGATAGTCGTGCTTGAAGGTCTCACTGATCCACGGCATGTAGATATAGTTGAGGTCAAGCAGGTCATATCGGTAGGTGAGATGATGGTTGGGATCGGCCCATCGGTATCTCCACGCAGTCGAAAAGACTCGCCGATGGAACTCCGGACGGTCTTGCAAATCCCACATCAACGACAGCTCCGACGTGGCATTGCTGCGTCGGCGGAAGTTGTTCGACAGGAAAGGCGCTATAAATCGGGGAAACTGCAGCTTGGCCTCCACACCATATTCCTTGTAGTTCTCGTCCCGATAGCCCTCCAGTCCGGTAATGGCTTCATACGCTCCGCGTAGTCCCACGCTGAACACTTCGGCCCCATGAAAGATGTTGCGGTTCTCATAATTCAGCGAGGCCGCGGCTCCCAGATTGCCTGCCGTATTCGTTCCCTCGGGCTGGAAGGAGATGGAATAGGGCTTGTTCATACTCACATTGATGTTACAGTCGAGCTGCGAGCTATCGGGGATTTCCCTGAACCGGATGTCCGTGTATCTCACAGCCCTCATCTTGCCAAAGTTGTTGTAGGTCTTCTGCAGGTCTGTGGCACTGAACGGCCGGCCGGCCTGTATCGCCGTGCTATTCTCTAACACGCGCCGACGCAGGGGAATATTGGTCTCGTCACCTCCCTGATAAGTGATGTTGCGGATGGTATAGCGTGGATGGAGGGTCTCGGGATGGGAGTTGTCCTGACGGTATTTCATCAGGTGAAGCGTCAGATCCACCCCCGTGCTGTTGGCTGCGGAGTCAGCAGTATACTGTATAAAGTCTTTGTGAAAACGGTAATACCCCGAATCCATCAGTATCTCGGTGATACGGATGCGTTCCTGGTCGAGCCGGCCTACAGTGAATTTGTCTCCTACCTGCAGTCCCTCTTCCCTGAGAGGATTGCGTTTTCGCTGTGTCTGACGATAGTTTTCGAGTACTGTTCTGATATTCTCGTCCTGAATGTCATAGCGCATTTTCTTGATAAAGAAAGGCACTCCGGGATGAAGGGTGTAGATGGCTTTGAGTTTCTTACCCTTGACTTTGGTCTGCAGGTCTACCGCAGCGTTCATATATCCCATGTTCTGCAGGGCCTTGCGCAGGTCGTCGATAGACAGTTTGGCCTGCACAGAGTCGAAGATTACCGGTTCCTCGCCTATCTTCTGCAACGTGCGGTTAATCCATTTCGTGGTGTCACGGCCCGACAGGGCATAGGTCCCCAATGGTATCTTGAAGATAGAAAACCATTTGGAGTTGGCATGCTGCCGGATATAAGGAGCCAAAGTCGATGCATCTATATTCTTTTCATCGGCTTTGACCTCTACACTCTCCAACAGGTATTGTTTGTCGGATACGAACTTTGTGGAACTGCAGGCTGCCATCAAACAGCCAAAAACCACAAGGATAAAGGCATATTTTGTCTTCAATAAACTCTGATTTTCGATGCAAAGATAATATTATTTATCCACAGATTACACACATTAACATAGATTTTTCGACTATTTACAAACATATTAAGTATCTTTGCAGTATGATAAGCAAGGGAATGATCAAGCTCGTCCATTCGTTGGAGCAAAAAAAGATACGGCATCAGGAACGTCTGTTTGTGGCCGAAGGACCCAAGGTGGTCGGCGATTTGCTGAAAGTGGCATCTCCCCGTCTGATTATAGCTACCGACGACTGGATGCGACAACAGGGCGACAATCTTCCGTCAGACGGCACCACGACGGCCATCGCCACCGACGACGAGTTGCGCAAGGCCTCCTTTCTCCAACATCCCCAGCAGGTCATAGGCGTGTTTCCAATGACAGACGACCACACGCCAGACGCTTTTCCCACCTCACAGCTCTGTCTCGCCCTCGACGGCGTGCAAGACCCCGGCAACCTTGGCACCATCATCCGCATCGCCGACTGGTTTGGCATTGAGCATATCTATTGCTCTGAAACCACTACCGACCTCTACAATCCCAAGGTCGTTCAGGCTACGATGGGGAGCATCGCCAGGGTGAAACTCCATTACACCAACCTCCCCACGCTCATCAGCCAGCTGCCCGAGGGCTTTCCGGTCTATGGCACACTGCTCGACGGACACGACCTCTACAGCCAGCCGCTCACGCCCCACGGCCTGATTGTCATGGGCAACGAGGGCAACGGTATCTCGGCCGAGGTGGCCCGACTGGTAAACCACAGGCTGCTCATCCCCAACTATCCTGCCGGGCGGAAAACCGCCGACAGTCTCAATGTGGCTATTGCCACAGCCATCACCTGTGCCGAATTCAGAAGAAGAACCCTATAGAACATGGAAACAGAACTCTACAAAGTCCGCAGCTTAGCCCGTTGCACTCAAGCTGCATACGACCTTTTCAGTACCAATCTGAAGAATATCATCCGAAAGTCATGGCAACCCGTGACGGCCATTGCGTTGCTCAACGCCATCCTCGTCTCGCTCGTCTATCCCTGGCTGCTCCACACACTGACTGCGACCCACGTGGGGACCGCCCTCTGGGAAGCCGGAGCCACCATGATAATCCTACTCATCTTCTCCATCTTAAGCCTCACATGGTTCAACGCCACAATCATCTGCCTGCTCAACGGGCAGAGTCTTGCCACGAATTTCCCTCGCGTGCTACGACTCGTCCTGACTATGACGGGCATAGGATTAGTGATTGGTGTCATAATCGCATTGCTCAGCATATTCCCAATGATGGGAGGCGCCACCGCCCTGACAACCCAGAAAATAATAATTTCCGCGGCTATTACACTATCCACGTGCATTGTTATCTACGCATGTCTCCTGCCCACGGTCTATTCTTCTATGAAATATTACATGGAGCTCGACCAGAGACTCCGCGACGTGTTTGGCAAGCCCTACCGCACAGGCTGGCGTTTCTGGGGATTTCTGTTTGTAATCATACTGCTCACAGGCATCATCTGCGGCATAATCTATGTAGTGCTGATGATGCCCGGATTTGTCCTGCAGGCGGCCTCACGCTATAACGAATCGGGCGTAGACTTAGGCGATCCTTCGAGCCTCCCCGCCTATTTTGCCGTACTACTCTTCTTGGCTACCTTTATCAGTGCAGCCATTTGGTGCTATGTTATGGTTTGGGCAGAGATGGTAGTCTACTATGCCTACGGTCATATCGAGGCCCAAACAGCAGCCAAATCCCAGCAACCCGCCGTCATCCCCGACTCCCCCACCGACAACTTTCCACCCATAGAGTAAGCCAAAGCCACCTCACCACCCCACCAACTCACCAACCCACCACCTCACCAACCCACCAACTCACCAACCCACCAACCCACCAACCCACCAACAACATGCAGAAAATACTTTTCATCGACCGCGATGGCACCCTGATTGAAGAACCGCAAGACGAGCAGATCGACTCCTTTGCCAAGTTGAAATTTACCCGCGGGGTGTTCAAGAACCTTGGATTTATCCGCCAGCAACTCGACTTCAAGTTTGTCATGGTGAGCAATCAGGACGGTCTCGGCACTTCCTCGTTTCCCGAAGACACCTTCTGGCCGGTCCACAACTTCATCCTGCAGACCCTCGAAGGCGAGGGAATCACCTTCGACGACATGCTCATCGACCGCCATTTCCCCGAGGACAACTCCCCCATGCGCAAACCAGGGACAGGCATGCTCACTGCCTATATCGACAATCCCGACATCGACATGGCCGGAAGCTATGTAATCGGCGACCGTGACAGCGATGCCCAACTGGCCGCAAACCTCGGTTGCAAGGCCCTCATCCTGGGCCGCGACGGCCTCACCTGGGACAAGATTGCCGAACTGCTCTTTGCCGGCGAGCGCACGGCCGAGGTGAAACGCACCACCAAAGAGACCGACATTTTAGTGAAAATCAACCTCGACGGCTCGGGCAAGACCGACATCTCTACCGGACTGGGCTTCTTCGACCATATGCTGGAACAGATAGGCAAGCACGGCATGATGGACCTCACCATCCATACCAAGGGCGACCTTGAGGTGGATGAACACCACACCATCGAGGATACGGCCATCGCTCTCGGCGAGTGTATCCTCAAGGCGCTTGGCGACAAGCGCGGCATTGAGCGCTATGGCTACAGCCTGCCCATGGACGACTGTCTCTGCCAGGTGGCCCTCGACTTCGGCGGACGCCCCTGGCTGGTATGGGACGCAGAGTTTCATCGGGAAAAAGTGGGCGAAATGCCCACCGAGATGTTCCTTCATTTCTTCAAGAGCCTCAGCGATTCGGCCAAGATGAACCTCAACATCAAGGCCGAAGGACAGAACGAGCACCACAAAATAGAAGGCATCTTCAAAGCTCTGGCCCGAAGTCTGAAAATGGCTGTAAAACGTGATATCTATCATTACGAACTGCCATCTACCAAAGGTACGCTCTAAGCTTTTCCAGCAGACAGATGGTAAACAATGGCCATTAATCACGAAATAATGCAGAAGTAATGAAAAATTAGGCCGTAAAATTTGGGCATACCAAAAAAAAACATTACTTTTGCACTCACTTAGAAAAAGGACATGGTGCGTTGTCCGAACGGTTAGGTACCGGTCTGCAAAACCGCTCAAGGCGGTTCGACTCCGCCACGCACCTCAATCGGGAAACTCATTACAACATGGGTTTCCCGTTTTTTTTTATTCGACAATATCCGGATAACTCGACCCAATCCAAATCATCATTAGCCGAACTTGGCCCATTGCGAGGCATGGAAGCCTCCAACCAGGGCTCTGCGGAAAACCAACCACCTCTATCGGTCATGGTGGAGACGATGGGCGGCTCAGCCGAAATCAGTGAGCAGCGAAGACAGGTACCATTCATGGGAAGAGCCGTTGCCCCAACTCCGGCAATCCACGAAGAGAGATTGGAACAACCCATTTTTTTCAAGCAAGGCAGACTTCAGACAGACTAAAATTCTTTTTGAAAGAATTTGAACAATGGTGATAAAAACCGAGCTGTGGAAGGAATGAGTGCATGACCAAGCGAAAAATACAGCAAAAATTGACAGAACATAAACAGTTGACAGCCAATATCTTGTAATATCTTGACAAATCATGGCGTTACGAATACTATCTAATCGCAAGACGAATACTATCTAATCGCATCGCGATTACTACCTTATCGCAAGGAGATTTGGGCCTTTTGGCAGGACGAAAACGCCCAAAAATGTCCTCAAAACTATGTTTTGAGCCATCCCTGAGCATAAAAAACCACTGCAAATGCATCTCCAAGCCGTGAAAACAACGATTTTTGAGGCTCACGTGGAACTAAAAACGCACACGATTTTGTTGAAAAATAGTGACATATTAAGAGTATGTCTCAAGTCCCCCAATGATGTCATAAGATAAACAAAGAGCGGGGCTGGAAACACTTTGCTATCCAACCCCGCTCTATTCAAAGGCAGAACACCTACGGCGTTCCTATACCATACGGTCTCGAACGAATGCTGCTCGACCTGCTGCTACCCAAACATACACTACTCTATGCAATGTAGCTCTCATGAAAGCATCTCCATCCTATACTTCTCAGACTACGGCGCTTCCAGCTCTTCTGCAGCGCAATGACTGCTGAACGAAGACGACAGCATACACTCCCGCCGTCATACCTCACCTCCCGCCAGCCTATAAGCTATGGGAACTATCCCGAGGATGACCTTAGAAAAACAGGGGTAACTGCCGCTGTCAGCCCTGGCATCCGATTAAGGATAGGGAAAGGAGGTCAGGCTGAGAGCACTTGTTCGGAGTGAGCCGGTGATTATTTGCGATACTGGCAGCAACCCGGCAACTTGGCATAAGTGGCATCCGATGCCTTGATATTACCGGCATCGTGGCCCGTTGCGGCAATGGCTTTCTGCACCTTCTTGCTGTTGGTCTTAGTGTTATCATATACCAAGGCCAACTGCTGAGTCTTCTGGTTCCACTTGGCCGATACCACACCGGGTACCTGCTTGGCAGCTTTCTCTATGCGGGGCTTGCACATCTCAGTGCAATTGCCGCCCACTTTGAAGGTTGTCTTCACTGTCTTTGCCTGTACAGCCACGCTAACGGCGAGAGCTGCTACCATTGTCAAAATCATCTTTTTCATTGTTCTTTTATTTTAATTGTCATTATACAGATGAGGTCTTCCTCGTTGAGTGACGACCTTGCGTCTATTTTTTTTAAAGTTATTACTCCTGATTCATCATGCTGCGCTTGCCGGCCAACTGGGCGCTGGCATCAATGGCAAAGGCACCGTTGGTCACGATCTCCTCGCCTTCGGCCAGTCCGTCGGTGATGACATAGCCGTCGGGCAGCGTCGGTCCGAGTGTCACCTGCCGGAGTTCGTAGGCAGGCATGTCGCCGCTGTCGTCCTTCACATAGACCACACTGCGCTTACCCGTCCAGAGAACAGCCGACTTGGGCACCACGATCTCGTCGCCATATTGCTTCATGTTGGCTGCGGCGTTACCCGTGACAATCATCTCCGGCTTGAACATTCCGCCCGGATTGGCCATCACCACGCGCACACCCGCCGTGCGACTCTTGGGGTCGAGCAGCGGGTCGATGAAACTCACCTTTCCCGCAAACGTCTTTCCCGGCATGGCTTCGCTGGTGAAATGGATGATCTCTCCCACCTTGACAAAGGGCAGATCGCCCTCATAGGCCTGAAACATCACCCACACCCGAGACAGATCAGCTATCTTCAGCAGGGGTTGTCCCTGCTTCACATAGTCGCCTTGAGCAATCTGCTTGTCGACCACTGTGCCTGACGTGTTTGCTTTTAGAGAGACGTAGGGCGAAGCTTTCTTGTTACGGATGACCTCGTTAATTTGTGTTGGCGTAATGTTCAATAATCTTAATTTCTCTATGGCAGCCTCCACCAGAGCCTTACGCTGTTCGCCCGCGGGAAATCCGAGGGCAGAGACCAATTCCTGCTCGGCACTGTAAAGTTCCGGAGAATAGATGACGGCCAGCGTCTGTCCGCGTGCGACACGGTCGCCCACGGCATTGATCATCAGGCGCTCGATGCGTCCGGAGACGTAGGCAGCCTGTGTCTGCTGCAGTCGCTCGTCGGCCTGCACCTTACCAAACAGTCTGATATCCTTGCTGGCAGCACCCGAGCCCACCACCTGTGTCTCTATGTTGGCCAGCGCCGCAGCCTCATCGCTCAGCATCACGGCATCGGGATTGGCCTCGTCTGAAGCCGCATGGTGATGGCCCATCGGCACAAGATCCATGCCGCAGATGGGGCATTTGCCGGGATGGTCCTGCTTCACCGAGGGGTGCATGGTGCAAGTGTACATCGTCTTGGCACCCTGCGTGGCCTCGACTGGGGCATGGTTGTCGTGGTGTGTGAGCATAATGGCGGGAACACCGACAGCGACCATTCCCACGGCCAGACCGATAAGGCCCGACTTCCAATCCATTCTGCCAATGGTTTCTCTTATCTTATTCATCATTTCTGGATTCTAATGTTTATCTATTTCTTATGTTCATAAGACATGCGCTCCGCATAGTCATACTTCGAAGCAAGCTTCTCATACTCAGCTACAATAGTATTATATGCAGCATAAGCCTCCGCTTTTTTCAGCGTGTAATCGATCTGCTCACGCGTAGTCTGCAGGATATCGGTGAGCGAAGAGGTGCCATTGGCATACTCTGTGGCCATAAGTCGGAGCGTATTGTTGAGTATTTCCACCTGCTGACGGTAGAGCTCCAGCTTGCGTTTCTCGTCGGCCGCACGCTGCTCGATAGAGAGATACTGCGAGCGCAGCTTGTCCTGCTGGCTCTGATAACCATATTCGGTGCTGGATTTCATCAGTGCTGCCGACTTCTTGGCCAAGTTGATTTTCCTACGATAGACAGGAACCGTCACCTTGAACATCGGCATAAGCATATCCTTGCCATTCATGTTTGCCATGCTTGGCATATCCACCTTACCGTTGAGCATATATTCCAGTCCCACGCCTATCATCGGTTTGCCCATACCATCGATTTTGGCCTGCTGGGCCTCAAAACTCTTTCCGTCGGCGATGAGCTGGTTGAGCTTGGGATTGTTTTTCTCAATCTCTTCCCAAGAGACCACAGGCATCTCCCGCAATGCGATGGAGTCGGGTATTGACAACTGTGAGTCGGCATCGCGATGCATGGTGATGTTCAGCTGCTGCATTTGCCATTTCATCAGGTCTTCCAGACTGGAAATCTGCTCGTTCATATTAGCTTCCTCAGCCTGCAGGCGCAGCTGGTCACTCATCTTGGCCCCACGGGCCATCGAGGGAGACTTGTACTGATAAAGAGCCACGGTCTCAATATCCTTCAGGAGCTTCAGTTTGTCTCTCACACTCTTGATTTTCTCTTGTGTAGACAGCATCTGATACCACTGTTTCTGCACGTCAAAGGCAAGGGCAATACCGTCCTCACGAAACTTCTGATAGGCCGATTCGGCTTTATATTCCATCATTTGGCGGCCGGCTTTCAGCGTGCCAAACCATGGGAACATCTGCATTACGGAAAAGGTGGCGTACTGCTTCACGTTGACATGCTGCATGGGCGACGGGTAGACACCTATCGAAATTTCTGGATCATTGAGCTGTCCCTCGCCACAAGCTCCTATCACCATTGACTGATAAGCCCGGTATTCGCTCATCACTGCAGGATTATTGCGAATGGCAGCAGCTATGTATGTCACCAGACTGTCATTGCCTTGTGCCCTGACTGGGGTTGGCAAAAGGCAGACAAAAAGCCCTGCAACCAATACGACAGCTATCTGATTATAAATCGTTTTCATCTTTTTTCACTATTTCTTGTTTATCATAGGCCGTTTCTATGGCCGGAGAAGTCTCGCGTGGCAACTTGCTTTCGCGCCACCAGCATTGCAGCACCGGCACCACAAACATGGTCATGGTCTGGATGAGCATGCCTCCAAACGTCGGAATACTCATAGGCACCATGATGTCGGCACCCTTTCCGGTGGAAGAGAGTACGGGCAGAAGGGCTATCAATGTGGTGGCCGTGGTCATGCAAGCGGGCCTGACGCGCTTGAGTCCGGCCTTCACCACCGCCTCCTTGATAGCCTCATGGGTGGAGGGTTGCTCCTTGAGGAAGGTCTGGTGAATATAAGTTCCCATGAGCACACCGTCGTCGGTGGCCACGCCGAAGAGGGCGATGAAGCCCACCCAGACGGCTACACTCAGATTGATATTGCCCATGCCGAAGAGCGTGCGCATGTTCATGCCGGCAATATCAAAGTTGAGAAACCAGTCCTGACCATAGAGCCACATCAGGATAAAACCTCCGGCGAAAGCCACAAACACACCCGAGAAATGGATGAGCGAAGCCGTGATGCTCTTGAACTGGAAGTAAAGGATGAGCAATATCAGCATCAACGCCACCGGAATGACAATCATCAGGCGCTTCGCCGCGTGTATCTGTTGCTCGTAAGTACCCGTGAATTTATAGGTAACACCTTTGGGGAGCACGATCTTATGATGGGCCACGAGGTCATCAATGTGCTTCTGTGCCGTGTTCACCACATCCACTTCGGCCGCATTGGGCATCATTTTGTCAAACGTGATATACCCCACTAAGAAAGTATTCTCCGAGTTGATCATCGTCGCTCCTTTGACAAAGTTGAACGTGGCCAGCTGTCCGAGGGGAATCTGCGTACCGTCTGCTGCCGGCACAAGAATGTTTTGCAACACGTCGGGGTTGTCTCTCAGCTCGCGGGCATACCTCACCCGGATGGGGAATCGCTCGCGGCCCTCCACCGTGTTGCCCTCTGACATGCCGCCGATGGCCGTTTCTATGACACTCTGCACATCGCCAATCTGGATGCCATAACGCCCGAGCTTCTCGCGGTCGGGGGTGATTTCGATGTAGGGAGCACCCGTGGAGCGGTCGTAATAGACCGACGAAGTGTTGATATCCTTCACTTCCTTCAGTGCCTTCTCCATCTGCATACCAGCCTTTTCGATAGAGGCGAGGTCGGGACCATACACCTTCAGGCCCATGGGGGCTTTCATACCGGTGGACAACATCACCTGACGGGTGGCGATGGGCTGTAGCTTGGGGCTACCCGTGAGGCCCGGAAGATTGGTCACGGCGGTAATGGCCGCCCAGATATCATCCTCCGTACGGATGCTCTTGCGCCACTGACGGAAGTAGTCGCCATGACTGCTCGGAATGAGACTGTCGCGCGGAATGACACGGAACTCCTTGGAAGGGTCGTAGGTCTTGCCCCCCTTCAACAAGAACCGGCCATGGAAATCGGTCTTGAAACGGGCGCGCTGACCATCGTCATTGAGCATGTATTCGGGTTTATAGTTGATGGTAGTCTCATACATCTGGATAGGTGCGGGGTCGAGGGCACTCTCCACACGTCCCCACTTGCCTACGGCCGACTCCACCTCGGGGATGGATTTCACCCGCTGGTCGAGCAGTTTGATATACCGCAGATTGGCCTCCACGCCACTATGGGGCATTGAGGTGGGCATGAGCATAAACGTTCCTTCATCGAGCGTCGGCATGAACTCGCTGCCGGTTTTCTTCCAAATCATCGCTCCGGCAACCAGTGTAGCCAGTGGAATGACCATGAATTTCCACCTGTTGTTCAGGCACCATCGCAGGATGCGCTCATAGTAGATCACAATGCTCCACAGCATGGCCAGCACGACGCCCACTATTCCCATCACAAAAAGCATGTTGAAAATGATACCATTTTCAGGTCCCAAGGGCAGCCATTTGGCCGTGAGAATGTAGACCGCAATGAGCACTACAACGGCCAGAAAGATATGATTGGGCCTGATGTCCCACTTCCACACATGCACCTTCCGAGGCTCACGGTAGCGGAACAACCGCATGGCCCACCGGCGGGGAAGTCGGACGGAGAAGACCCAATAGGCCAAAGTGGGCAGTATCACCAGTCCTAACACCAAGGCAGACATCAGCGCAAAGGTCTTGGTGAAGGCGAGTGGATGGAACATTTTGCCCTCCTGGGCCTGCATGGCAAATACGGGCAAGAAGCTGATGACAGTGGTGCCCATACCGGTCATGATGGCCGACGACACCTCGCTCACGGCGGAAAGGATGGTGTCTTCAAGGGAAACCTCTCCCGGCCCCTCCAATTTTCTCACCACATTCTCCATAAACACCACCCCGACATCGACCATCACGCCAATGGCAATGGCGATACCCGACAGGGCAACGATATTGGCCTCGATGCCCACCAGCTTCATTACTATGAACGTTGATAAGACTGCGAGGGGCAACATGGTGGCTATGACGATGGAAGCACGGAAGTTGAGCACCAAGATCAGCACCACAATGATACAGATAAGCACCTCGTCGGTGAGTGAACTCTCTAATGTTCCGATGGTCTCCTTGATGAGTTGGGTGCGGTCGTAGAACGGCACGACAGTCACCTTAGACACCGTTCCGTCCTTCAGAGTCTTCTCGGGCAACCCCGCCGACATCTCCTTGATTTTCTCTTTGACATTGTTGATGACCTCCATCGGGTTGCTGCCGTTGCGCGCCACGACTACACCTCCGACGGCTTCCTGACCTTCCTTGTCGAGTCCACCACGTCGGTCGCCCGGCCCGAAGGTCACTTTCGCCACGTCTTTCACCCTCACCGGCACACCGTCGCGCGAGGTAATGGCAGCCTCTTCGAGGTCTTTGAGATTCTTCACATAGCCCAATCCTCGGATGAGATACTCGGCTTGGTTCACCTCTATCGTACCCGCACCGACATCGATGTTAGAGTTTTTCACCGCTTTCATCACCTGAATGAGGTTCAATCCGTAGGAGCGCATGGCCTCTGGGTCAAGGTCTACCTGGTACTCCTTGACAAAACCACCGACCGATGCCACCTCAGACACTCCCTCGGCCGCACTCAGCGAATAGCGCACATAATAGTCTTGAATGGTGCGTAACTCCTCGGGATCCCAGCCACCGGCAGGTTTTCCAGTCTTCGGGTCACGTCCTTCGAGTGTGTACCAGTATATCTGCCCCAGTGCCGTGGCATCGGGTCCCAGCGTCGGTCTGACACCTTCGGGCAAGAGTCCGGCAGGCAGGGAGTTGAGTTTTTCCAGTATCCGCGAGCGGCTCCAATAAAACTCCACGCCATCATTGAAGATAATATAGACAAAAGACATTCCGAACATTGATGTCGATCGGATGGTCTTCACGCCCGGAACGCCGAGCAGCGCTGTAGTTAGCGGATAGGTCACCTGCTCCTGAATATCCTTGGGAGAGTGTCCCATCCACTCGGTCGCAATGATTTGCTGGTTGTCTCCGATATCGGGAATGGCATCCACAGGCACAGGGTCACGCGGAATAAATCCGCCATCCCAGTCAAACGGAGCCGTGGCCAAGCCACCAAGAATCACTGCCACCAGCACAAACGCGGATATGATGCGGTTGCGCAGGAAGTATTCAATAATCTTGTTGATCATGAAAAAATAAATAAAGTGTGAGAAACCTGAAAATTAAATCAATATTCTCAGGCCACAGGAGGTGCTCTCAGTCCGCCCGGCGGAAGGAGAAAAGAGGGATGGCTTCGCGCCAGATAAATAAAATCGGCCTCGCCCTTATCACCCACAGTGGGCAACAGCGATGCCAGATTGAGAATGGCCAACAGCGGCATACCGCCATGAAACCAGTCGTTAGCGCTCAGGGCGGGCTGGATAAGCACCACCTGTCCTGCACTAAACTGAGAATTGACCTTATAGCTTTTATAAATATTCTTGCACGAATGACATCCGTCACCATCCATACATCCAGGCATATCCTGACTTGCGGATGTATTGATAGGAAGCCCATTGATCGACACCTGCATCAGTTCGCTACCGCAGTAGTGAACCTTTATGTCTAATCCGATTGCTCCAATCAGAAAGACAAACATCAGGATAAAAATCGAGAACCTCTTCATCTTTGTTGGCAAAGATAAAGGAATATTATCAAAAGAGCAAGGTTTTTTTCATGGTTTTTTTAAGTATTCCATAATTTTATAAGAATTCTGCATAATACTATAAGGTCTAATCAAGCAGGGACCATGGCTTTGTTTTTCAGAGGTTTGCCCTTATTTCTCGTTAAAAGAACAGCTCAGATAATGAAGGATACCTCATCATAAAAATGAGATAAAACCCAAAAATAATAAGTGAACTTCTATTCTATTTCAAAGGAATAGCCTATATTTGCAAAGTTATACACAATATAGACAAATCCTTTAAACCACCTACGAACAATGAGCAAACAAGACGATCACCTCTCCCGCCGCGCCTTCCTCAAACGGTTAGGCATGGGACTCGGGTCGGTTGCGCTCGTGAGCATGGAACCTCTGTCCTGCGCGGCCCGCAAACTCACCTATAACACCCCCGCCAAAGGCATCAATCAGTTCAACGATGACGTGGTCAACATGACCTATCGCATCAACCGAAGCACACAGGACAAGGTGTCGCTGCTCGGCTATGGCATGATGCGTCTGCCCAAGGCCGATGGTCATATCGACCAGGATATGGTCAATCAGGAGGTGGACTACGCCATTGCCCACGGCATCAACTACTTCGACACGGCACCGGTCTACGGCCGTTCGGAAGAGGCAACAGGCATTGCCCTGAGCCGCCACCCGCGCAAATCCTACTATCTGGCCACAAAGATGTCCAATTTCCAGGACCTGACTCTCGAAGGTGCCAAGGCCATGTATGAGAACTCGCGCAAGCTGTTGAAGACGGATTACTTTGATTATTACCTCCTTCACTCTGTCGGAGGCGGCGACGGCATGGGACTGTTCAACCGACGGTTTATCGACAACGGCGTGCTCGATTTCCTCTGCAAGGAGCGCGACGCGGGCCGCATCCGCA
This sequence comes from Prevotella sp., assembly GCA_016901395.1. Taxonomy (GTDB): domain Bacteria; phylum Bacteroidota; class Bacteroidia; order Bacteroidales; family Bacteroidaceae; genus Prevotella. Next base: position 216,585 of record JAEAMQ010000036.1, read on the forward strand.
ACCTCGGATTCTCCTATCATGGCGACGTGAAGGTGTTCGACTGGCTGGTGGACCACAAAGACGAGTACGGACTCACCTTTGTTCAGATTGAAATGAACTACATCGACTGGCGCCATGCCAAGCAGGGCAACAAGAAAGATGCCGATGCCGAGTACCTCTATAATAAATGTGAGAAGGCCGGATTGCAGTGCGTCGTGATGGAACCGCTGCTCGGCGGCCGTCTGGCCAAGGTGCCCGACGACGTGCGGCAGGAGTTTGCCGACCGCCGACCCGACGCCTCTCCCGCGTCGTGGGCATTCAGATGGGTGGGCACCCACCCCAACATCCTCGTGGCATTGAGTGGTATGACGACGATGGACGTGCTGCAGGAGAACATCAAAACATTCTCGCCGCTCGACCCTTGCACGTCGGTAGAGAATGACTTCATTGCGAAAATTGCCGACCAGATGGCTGGTATCCCTGTCATTCCCTGCACGAGTTGCCACTATTGCATGCCCTGTCCCTACGGCGTGGCCATCCCCGACAACTTCGCGGTCTACAACGATTGTGTCAACGATAAGTCGTTGCCCAACGACAAGACGGCCCCCGACTACGAGCAGAAACTCAAGGCTTTCCAAGACAGATACGCCAAAGCCATTCCACAGGCTGGCCGCGCCGACCAGTGTGTCGACTGCGAAGCCTGTCTGCCCAAGTGCCCACAGCAGATACGCATCCCCAACCAGATGGCACGTATCGTAGAACTTCTGCCTATGATTGAGGGCTAAACCTGCTGTGATGTCGGCAGGAAGCCTGTCATCTACAGTCCTTCAGCCCCTGCATCCAGACGATATTGGATGCAGGGGCTGAATTTTGTTACAAAGCTAAAATAAGGGAGAAATACTACTTGACCAACACTTTCCTCAGACTTCCGTCACTCATCTTCACCAAATGGATACCCTTCTGAAACTGAAGAAGCTGTTCTCCCCGGACAGAATAAATACGTTGTACCGATGGCGACTGCCTTGTTTCTGTGTCAGACACCGTTCCAATGAGAGTAAGACTTGCATTTTTACTTGATGCCAGACTCTCCGTCAGACCTGCTATTTGATACAACTTGAAGTTGTCTGCTTCAAACCATGTGGGAGACATCAGCCCGATACGGGCCTCCCCACCCGGCCAACAGACCATGGCTTCGACCTTCTCTCCTATAGTTCTGTCTGTCAATGTTACCGAGGTAAAAATCCTATTTCCAAATTCCAGATACACGCGGTTTCCACCATCAGAAGCCACCGTTGCCTCAAGTCTATAGCAACCAGGGGCCAAGTCTACATTTTGGCGGCAGAAGAAATAGCCGCTCTGCGGTGTCCCTCCCCATGTATTAAACACATACAGGCCATCATGGGGAGAGAAATTTCTCACCGAAGCCCCATCCGCTCCATCAACAACTCCAGAAGAAAAAGCTTCGGATACACCTTGGTCTACGGTCCATCCCTCCACCTGATTATCGCCTAACTTAATGCCATCTTCGAAGGAAGGGTTCTGCAGCAGAGAGGTAACATCTTCGCAGGACTGCTGTCCTATCCAGCTTTCAATCTCTGTGACAAGACTTGTAAGTTGCTGTGTGATGCCATCAGCTCCCTGACATGCCACATAGTTTGCAGGCATACTCAACAGAGAAGTCAGAGCAGAGGCGAGCGCAGAAGGCAAATCAAAATCAGCGTATCTGTTTGCTGCACAGAAGGCTTTGACATATTCTTCATACGCTTCCTTCTGTTCTGGCGATATCAGCAGCCAGTCATTCCAAGTTCCTTGTGTCTGTGCAGCCGTATATTTAAATCCGGCATCCTCGATGGCAAGATTGAAAAGGCGCCCACTTTTTGTAAATTTATAGGCTCCGGACGACGTTGTACTCTTGACAAAATTGAAGGTGGTAGCCCCGCTTCCCGTCTCCACTGCAGTATTCCAAGATAAGACTTTGTTCATCTTCAACCTGTAATCACTCGAATTGGATATTGAACCTGACGTAGTTCCCCAGAAATTCCATACCGGCACTTGGGAGATATTAGTCAGGCTGGGAGTATTACTGTTATGAATAAAGAAATGTGAACCGACATTATAAATATAGAATGGTTGTCCACTATAGGTGATTTCTTCACCCACCCACCATTGCTCAGGCGCAGTAGGAATGTACTTACCGCTTGCAACTGTAAAAGTTACTGCGACGGGAAGATGGTCTCCCAACGTGTAAGTTTCATCAAAATGGATGGATGTAGGCTCTAACTGAATGCCGTCTGTGGGATTTATATAGAACACTTTATCAACGATTTCTCCCTGCTCATAGCCCAACTGTCCGACCATCAGCGCATCGGAACCTAATGGCGGATAGCTCCCTTGTTTGCAAAGTTCGATCCACGCATCTCTCACCACATAATTGCCAGTCGCATTGATAGGATTGACAAACAAGCCAAGTATATCATCACGTGTATACCGACTATTGGTATCTCCCATCACAATCTTTGGCCTTCTATTCGATGAAGCCCTAATGACATCGCAGAGTTGTTGCCATTGGGATGCCCGGGCAGCTATGTCCTCGGAGTCCACCTCAGCATCCATGTGGAGGATATAGAAGTCTACGACCACACTATCATTAAAAGCAACCGTATAAGAACGATAGCCTTTGGTTATCAGTTCGTCTGCTCCATTGGTAAACTTCCCATAACATTGATTCCATGCTGCCCACGTCTCATTTGACAGGGACAGGCCTTTCTTGCACAAAAGGTTCAACCCATCCGTCTTAAATTGGATATTATCGACAGAAAGTCCCGATGTGGTAAGTCCTCCCCGATAGGTTCCACTGTTATACAAATCGCTCAGTGGAGCCATCAGCTCGGAGTTGTAGTTAAAATCCTCACTAAATGCCAACACATCATACTGCTTGCCGGCAAGATAGTTTCCAATGGCGGTAGCGCCGTCAGCCCCTCCTCCATCAGCATTCAGAGTGATACCCATGATGGATGTAGGCAGCCCATCAACATTTAGAGGGCATACTGTAAAAGATGTGGTTCCTTGACCAGCAGCACGCGGAACACACCATAAGTAAGAGAGTAAAAGCAAAGCCCACAACCTCTTACATGAGAAAAGATTTATTCTTTTCATAACAAAATGGATTGATTAATTAATAAAATATGCAATAAGCTTTCAGTAGGTTACAGTATGAGGTAGTCAAGAAAACCACATGCACAAATATAAGAAAAAATAATGAAATGATCATCCGGCATGTCTGTTTTTTTATTTACCCAACCTTTTTTACCCTCGCAAAGTTAAAATCATAAGATGACAGGGGCATTGCAAAAGGATGAATGATCAGCTACTTTCAATACCATGCCTCCCGCTTTATCGTTCGTTTGGCAATGAGACTACCTGATGAAGGGGCTGCGTGTCTGTCACTGACAAAAGGCTATCTGCCCGTTATCGCCTGTCAAGAGCAAGAAAATCTTTTGAACACAAAACCTTCAACGCAAGCTGAACAGTTCACCGTCGTTAAGTACAAAGGTGTAGAACGCAAAACGGATGCACAGCATTGGGAAGGGCCCATTGCTGTTCAGAGCATAAAGATATGCACTAATATTTTGCCGCATCGTGTTTTTTGATTATTTTTGCAAGGTCAGACTATCATGCGCTTATGAAGAATTTCCTTATACTATTCTTGCTTTTCCTCCTGGGAACAACAACCATCGATGCCCAGCGCAACGAGATATTGAGCTCCCGTATCGCCTCACTGCAGGTGGTGGCTGGAGACGATTGGCTTTCCATACCGGTCGTCAGCTTAGGTCAGCAGACCCCAATACAAATCTCATTCGATGATCTTACGCATGAATATCATCGCTACAGTTACCGCGTAGAACATTGCGAAGCCGACTGGACACCATCCGAAGAACTCTTCGAGAGCGACTACTGCATGGGCTTCGCCAGCGGAAACACCATCGAAGACTTCGGGCAAAGTCTGAACGTCAACCAGCTTTACACTCACTATACCTTCCAGATTCCCAACGACAGATGCCAACTGAAGATGAGCGGCAACTACCGGGTGACGGTGTATGATGAGCACAACGAGGACGCACCAGTATTCACAGCCTGCTTCATGGTGGTGGAATCGTTGATGGGCATAGGCATGGAAATGACGACCATCACGGATGCAGACATCAACAACCGGCACCAGCAGCTTGAGATGAAACTGAGCTATGGCAACATGACCGTCACCGACCCCGCGACACAAATCAAGACCGTGGTAATGCAAAACGGCCGTTGGGACAATGCGGTGGTGAACACGAAGCCACAATATGTGATGGGCAACGGACTCCAATGGAGCCACAACCGCGACCTGATCTTCAATGGTGGCAACGAGTATCGCAAGTTTGAGATGCTCGATGTGACTCATACCACGATGGGATTGGAGAACATCGACTGGGACGGCAGCCGTTATCATGCATGGATATGGACCGACGAGCCTCGCCCGAGCTATGTCTACGATGAGGATGCCAATGGTGCTTTCTACATCCGCAACTCGGATAATATCGACAATGATGTCCAGTCGGAGTATCTCATGGCTCATTTTCGCCTGAAGTCGCCACGCCTGCCGGGCGATGTCTACATCAACGGCTGGTGGACCAACGACCGTTTTCTGCCCGAATATCAGATGCAATGGAACGAGGAGAAGCAGGAATACGAGGCGGCGGTATGGCTCAAGCAGGGCTACTATAGCTACCAATATCTCATGATGCAGAGCGACGGAACAATGGTTCCGGTACCGTCAGAGGGCAACTTCTACCAGACGGAGAACAGCTATCAGGCCTTGATCTATTTCCGAGGAAATGGTGACCGCACCGACCGATTGGTGGCATACGGCACCGTGAAGAATTAGATGACAAACAAAACAAAGAGGGTGTGTCAAAATACAAATCTACCTTTCTAAATCTTACAGTCTGAAACAACCTCTATAAGAAAAGTCCATTTCAAACTCATTATAGAGTAGAGAAATGAACTTTTCTTTGCTTTTATAGGAGTTCAACTTACAGATTATAAGTTATCAAGTTCCAAATTTGTATTTTGA
>JAEAMQ010000037.1 GCA_016901395.1 Prevotella sp.
TTTCTGATTGATTAGCTTACACTCTGCAAATGTAGGCATTTCAAATCGTGTACAGGCGTTTGTCCGCGGAAAATATTATTTATCAGATACTTACGAATTCTAAGGAGAAGTTTACCGGACACTAGTGGCCATTAATATTACTTTGCCCGAGACCTATCATGTCACAGAAGATGATGCAACCGAGTCTGTCAGCTCCAACCCATCAACCAAAATTCTTATTGTCGACGACAACCAAGAGATGCTGGACTTTCTGACCATTGCACTCAAAACATCATATCATTGCATGACGGCATTGAATGGCGAAGATGCGTTCAAGATTGCCTGTAGCCAAGATGTGAACCTCGTAATCACCGACCAGATGATGCCGGGCATCGATGGCACAGAACTATGCTACAGGCTTCGTCACAACCATGCCACTGAAACCTTACCCATCATCATGCTCACAGCAAAAGACGATGCTGATACAGAGATAGCGAGCATCAGAAGTGGTGCAGATGTGTTTATGCCCAAGCCATTCAACATGCGCAAACTGGAATTGCATATCGTACAGTTGCTCCAGCGACGCAAAGCAATGGAACAAAACGTAAGGATATCAACAATCGCAGAAAGCATAGAGGTTGAGGAAGCCCTGACGGGCGATGAAGAACTCATGAAGCGAGTAGTAAGTCTCATTAATTCAAATATGTATCTGGAGGATTTTAATGTGACAAGACTTTGTGAATTGCTTTGCATGGACCAAAAACAACTCTACAGAAAGTTAAAACAATTGACAGGTGAAACACCCGTTGGGTTCATCAGGAAACAACGCATGAGACGTGCCGCACTTTTATTGAAACAAGATAGATTTACCATCGCCGAGGTAATGTATCAAATTGGGTTCAGTAGCCAATCTTACTTCACCAAGAGTTTCATGAAAGAATATGGCGTAGCTCCGAAAGATTATTCGGAATCGGTCACCAACAGCTGATGGATAACACGAACTTTCGTTGACTATCCAACGTTTATGTTTCTCAACGCATCGCCGTGTTCCTTGACAAAGACAAGGAGCACGGCGTTAACTTTAATTAACCCACAAACTCCACCATTCATACTCTCTTTTAGATAGAAAGCCGTAAATTTGCACGTAGATAACAATAATACACTATGTCACAGAATAAGGTTCTCGAATATGACAACTGTCCGATAAGGCAAGTAGTAAGCAAGTTTGGCGACAAGTGGTCGATGCTCGTTCTCTCCACTTTAGACCAGCATGAAAGCGGTGTGATGCGCTATTCCGAAATCCAACGTCAGATGACCGACTGCTCGCAGAAGATGCTGTCGCAGACGCTCCGCAACCTCGAAGCATCCCATCTTATCAGCCGCAAGGCCTATCCCGAAGTGCCGCCACGCGTGGAATATGCGCTGACCGACCTCGGACGCTCGCTCATGCCGAGCATCAACAGCCTCATCCAATGGGCACTCGACAATTTCGAACGGGTGATTGTGGCATAGTTTTCATGACGATTATACGGAGGAAACGCTCTTTTCTCAAACAAGTCCAACCCTCAATTGCTGTTCATTCAAAAGAATTTGAAGATACAGACCATGCCATGGATATATCAAAACAGTTCTGAAATATCCATGATTGTTCTTAGTTTGTCTTTGAAAAACATTTTCTTTTATGATGCTTCTCCTATAGCAGAGAAAAGAGTGAAGGCTCTGATTCCTGCACGATTTGATACCGATTGCATTACAAATCAGCGAATGGCCACAATATCAAAGAACCTGAACCCATGTATCTTCCGCCCCACAAGACCACGTAATGGGTAGAGCACACTTGTCATGCAGGCCTTATCCATTACACAAATATTGTGGCTAAACGAGGGAAGGGCAGAGTGGGAAAGAATAAATATGGAGTATATTCTTTTGTCAGCACCTATTTTTTCCTATCTTTGCAACATGACGAAACGTTAACTATATGAAGAAAATACTATACCTACTTCTGTTCCTCACTATGATTACCTCGTGCCATCGCCGACCGCGCAAGTTTGTCATCGGCGTGTCGCAGTGCAGTGTGGACATCTGGCGCGACAAGCTCAACCGCGAGTTGAAGACCAGCGAGTATTTCAACGACTCGCTGGAGGTGAGGCTTGCGTCGGCCAACGACGACAGCAAGAAGCAGATTGCCCAGATCAACAAGTTTATCGACGAGGGTGTAGACCTGCTCATCGTGGCCCCCAACCAGTACAACTCCATCACCGAGGCCGTAAACCGCGCCTACGAGAAGGGCATCCCCGTGATACTCTACGACCGCAAGGTGAACTCCGACAAGTACACCGCCTTCATCGGTGGCGACAACTATGGCATGGGCCGCGCGATGGGACAGTTTATCGCCCGACAGCTGCAGGGCCACGGACGCGTGGTGGAGATACGCGGGCTTGACGGCTCGTCGCCCGCCGAGGAGCGTCACCGCGGATTTGTAGACGGACTGAAAGCCTTCCCCGGCGTGCAGCTGGTGGCCTCGGAAGCGGGCAACTGGAAGGAGGAAAGTGCCATCGATGCCATGAACCGCATCCTGCGGAAGACGCGCGATTTCGACTATGTGTTTGGACAAAACGACCGCATGGCGTGGGGTGCCTATGTGGCGCTGAGGCAGCACGGACTGGGACAGAACGTGAAATTCACAGGCATCGACGGTCTGGCCACGGAGGGTGGCGGACTCGAACTGGTGCGCGACGGCATGTTTGAGGCCTCCTACCTCTACCCCACCAAGGGCGACGAGGTCATCGCGCTGGCCATGAGGATACTGCGCAAACAGCCGTTCAAGCGTGAGAATCCGCTCACCACAACCATCGTGACACGCGACAACGCCGAGCTGCTGCTCATGGAAGCCAAGGACATGGAGCGGCAGAACTCCAACCTCGACATCATGCACAAGAAGGTAGACTCCTACTTTAATCAGTACACCATGCAGCGATGGTTCATCGTGATGCTCGTTGCCGCACTGGGACTCATCGCCATCGCCATCCTCGTGACCTACCGCGCCTACCTCTCCAAGGCCAAACTCAGCACGCAGCTGGCCGACAGCAACCACGAGTTGCAACGGCTGAACGACGAGGTGAAGGACATGACGCAGGCCCAACTCACGTTTTTCACCAACGTGAGCCATGAGCTGCGCACGCCGCTCACGCTCATTGCCGACCCCGTGGACCGCCTGCTGGAGTCGGGAGAGGTGAAGGACAGCGGCCGCCAGATGCTTCGCATGGTGCAACGCAACGTGCATGTGCTGATGCAACTGGTGAACGAGATACTCGATTTCCGCAAGGTACAGAACGGCAAGATGAAGCTGCGCCTCACGCGGTTCGCCCTCGGCAAGGCCCTCGGCGAGTGGTGTGCGGCCTTCGGTTCGGCAGCCGAGGTCAAGCATATCAGCCTGAAAATGGACAGCGATGTAGCCGGCGACGACACGATTGTGGCCGACGAGGAGAAACTCAACCACCTCTATCTCAACCTCATGAGCAACGCCTTGAAGTACACGCCCGCCGGCGGCACCATCGCCACACGCCTCAGCAGCGATACCGGCAGCTACACGCTGCGGGTGGAAGACACCGGCGTGGGCATCGACAAGAAGGACCTGCCCAATGTGTTTGAGCGTTTCTACCAGGCCCAGGGGTCATCGGGCGTCACGGGCATCGGGCTGGCGCTGGTCAAGGCCTTTGCCGATCTGCACCACGGCGAGGTGAGTGTAGAGAGCGAGAAGGGACGTGGCACGAGTTTCATCGTGCGGCTTCCCAAGAGTCAGGAGGGCGTGATCGAGGAGCAGTCGGCGCTGACACAGCCGACGGAGATACCCGTCGACCAGTATGCCGGGACCGCGGTCAACGTGGAGCAGCACCTCGACGATGTGGTGTCGGCCGAGGAAAACGACAAGCCCGAGATACTCATCATCGACGACAACGACGATGTGCGCACCTACCTGCGGACTATTTTGAAAGACCAGTATCATGTGAGCGAGGCCGTAGACGGCAAGAGCGGACTGAGCCTGGCGCGCAAGACCGTGCCCGACATGGTGGTTTGCGACGTGATGATGCCCGTGATGGACGGTCTGGAACTGACCCGCGAGATGAAGGGCGACACCGCCACAAGCCACATTCCGGTGATATTGCTCACGGCGCGGTCGCTCGACGACCAGATGGCCGAGGGCTATGAGACGGGTGCCGACTCGTATATCACCAAGCCGTTCAGCGCGAAAGTGCTGCTGGCCCGCATCGACAACCTGCTGAAAAGCCGTGAACAGCTGCGGCAGTTGTTTGCCTCGGGCGAAGCGTCGGCAACGCCGTCGGGCAGCGATCAGGGCGTGCAGCCGTCAGCATCAGGCGCATCGATAGGCGACAGAGACATGGCATTCATCGCCAGTCTGCGCGACATCATCCAGCGCAACCTGCAGGATTCCGACCTCAACGTGGAGCGCATCGGCGAGGAAATCGGCCTGAGCCGCGTGCAACTCTACCGCAAGGTGAAGGCCCTCACGGGTCAGTCGCCCGTGGAACTCATACGCACCGCACGCCTGCAACGTGGCAAAAAACTCCTCGAAACGACCGACCAAAGCATCTCCGAGGTGGCCTACGCCGTGGGATTTACCTCTCCCTCCTATTTCACCAAATGCTTCAAAGACGAGTTCAACATCAGCCCGAGTGAGCTGATTGGATGAAGCAACAGAAAGAATAGATCGAAATCTTTTCCTGTAAAATATCGTTCATTTGCCCACAATTATGTTACTTGAAACATATTTCGGGGGTAGATGAACGATATTTTTATGCCGACAATGGTCCCATATCCTAAATTTGCCGGCAGAAAACCAAAGTACTAACATAAACAATTATTCAATGGAAAACCTAAAAAGAATCCTATTGAGTGTCATACTCATTATGGTCTGTGTGGTCGCCAGTGCTCAGAAGACTGAGACCACAGGTACCATCATCGACGAAACTGGCTTGGGTGTCATCGGGGCCACGGTCATGGAAAAGAGTTCCGCCAACGGAACGGTGACCGACATGGATGGCAATTTCAAGCTGGAAGTGAGCCGTGGAGCGACACTTGTCATCTCCTACATCGGCTATCAGACCATCGAACTTCCTGCCTCCGCGGGCATGAAGGTGACCCTGAAGGAAAATGCCAACGACCTGAACGAGGTCATCGTGACCGGCTACACCACCCAGCGCAAGGCCGACCTGACCGGTGCGGTGTCGGTGATGGATATGAAGGGCACGATGAGTGAGGCCGACCCGAACATGCTCAGCTCCATGCAGGGCAAGCTCGCCGGTGTGGAAATCGTGACCGACGCAGCCCCGGGCAGCGGCAGCAGCTCTATCCGCGTGCGCGGTATGAGCACCATCAACGGCAACGACCCGCTCTATATTATAGATGGTGTGGCCACGACGGAGAACCTCAACTCCCTCAATCCGGCCGACATCGAGAGCATTCAGGTGCTGAAAGACGCTTCATCGGCATCTATCTACGGTAGCCGCGCCGCCAACGGTGTGATCATTATCACCACCAAGAAGGGCAAGGGCAACCGCCTGACAGTAAACGTAAACTACTCGGCTTCGCTGCAGACCGTAGCCAAGACCTACGACATGCTCAACGCACAGCAGTGGGGCGAGGCCTACTGGACGGCCAACAAGAATGCCGGCATCAAGCCTTCGCATCCGTTCTACGGTTCGGGCGACACACCGCAATTAGTGTCGACGCTCTCCGACGGCACCCCCGTGGCCGACACCAACTGGCAGGACGAGGTCTACTCCTCAGCCTGGACCCACAACCTCAGCGCCAGCGTGCAGAACTCGTCTGAGCGTGGTTCGATGCTGTTCAGTGGCAATTACATCAACCAGGACGGTCTGATGAACGAGACATTCTTCCGTCGCTACAGTGTCCGCGTCAACTCCGACTACAACATTTCCAAGTATGTCAAGGTGGGCGAAAACCTCATGGTGAGCCAGTGGAGCAACCGCGGATATGGCACACAAGATGACCGCGGCATCCCCTATACGGCCATGCGACAGCACCCCGCCATCCCCGTCTATGCCGCCGACGGCACGTTTGCCAATCCCATGACGCTCGCCGCGAGCGACATTGCCAACCCCGTGCAGGTGCTCTACAACGGTCGTGACAACGACAACGCAAGCTGGCGCATCTTCGGCAACGGCTATCTGGAGGTCTATCCCGTGAAGGGTCTCACGCTGAAAAGCAACCTCGGCTACGAGCATGTGCAGTTTAACAACAAGACTTTGAACCGCAAGACCCAGTCCTCTGACGTGACGAGCATGAGCCGTGCCTTCGGCGAGGGTGACACCTGGACATGGGCCAACACGGCCAACTATATCCTCGACCTGAACGACAAGCACCATTTCAACTTCCTGTTTGGTACGGAAGCCATCAAGTATAGATACGACAACATCTCTGCTTTCCGTAACCAATATGCCTTCGAAGATGTCGATTACATGCAGCTCGACGCCGGTGAGGGCACCCAGACCAACGGCGGCGGACAGTCCGAATGGGCACTGTTCTCTCTCTTTGGAAAGGTGGATTACAACTTCATGGACCGCTATCTGCTCTCCGCCACCCTGCGCAGGGACCAGACATCCCGCCTCTATAAGGACAACAATTCGGGCATATTCCCCGCCTTCAGTGCTGCCTGGCGCATCTCTGAGGAGAAGTTTTTCCCGAAAAACAAGGTGGTGAACGACCTGAAACTGCGTGCCGCATGGGGACAGAACGGTAACTCGGCCATCTCCAACAACTACGCCTCCTACACCACTTACGCCTACGACCAGGGCAATGGAGCCTATGATCTCAACGGCACCAACAACCAGACGGTAGCCGGTCTGAAAGCCGCCGCCACAGGAAACAAGGACCTCAAGTGGGAGACGACGACCCAGACCAACATCGGTTTCGATGCCAGCTTCTTCGACCAGGCACTCTCCCTGACGTTCGACTACTACTGGAAGAACACCCACGACATGCTCACCATTCCGCCGACACTGGCCGTGGCCGGAGAGAATGCAGCCATATGGATGAACACCGGCGACATGGAGAACCGCGGATGGGAACTCAACCTCGGTTATCACTCGCCCAAACACGGTGACTTCTGCTGGGACGGCAGCCTCAATGTATCACAGTATAAGAACAAGGTTAAGAAGCTCAACGACTTCGTGACGACCATCGGCGGCGACTACCGGCTCATCGAAGGCCAGCCTATGGGTGTGTACTACGGCTATGTCTACGACGGAATCTTCCAGACAGAAGAACAGGTGGCCAACCACGCCACACAGGAAGGCAAGGGCGTGGGACGCATGATATTCCGCGATCTCGACGGCAACGGCACCATCGACGAGGCCGACCGCACCATCCTCGGCGACCCCAACCCCGACCTTTCACTGGGTCTGAACCTCGACCTGAACTACAAAAACTGGACGCTGAGCACATTCTTCTCGGGTGAATTTGGCTTCGATATCTACAACACCACGAAGCGACAGCTGCTCTTCATGAGCTATGGCGGCACGAGCACCAACCGCAGCGCCGACATCCTCAATGCCTGGAGCACCACCAATACCAGCTCCACCATACCCGCCCTCTCGGTGGTTGACAACAACAACGAGATGCGCATGAGCAACTATTACCTCGAAGACGGCAGCTATCTCAAGATGAAATACATCAAGCTCGCCTATCGTTTCCCGGCACCGGCACTGAAGGCCCTGCATGCCACGGCACTGAGTATCTATGGCCAGATGGAAAATGTCTTCACCATCACAGGTTACGACGGCCTCGACCCCGAGGTGCCCCTCAGCGGCTATGGCTCACGCATCGACATCGGTCCGTATCCCCGTTCGAGAACCTTCACACTGGGCGTGAACCTCACTTTCTAACCCATGCTGTGGTCAGGAAACAACAAGTAACAGACTAAAAACCAAAAACAGAAAGACGATGAAATCAATATTCAACAAGATATTCATGGGCATGGCAGTGGTTGGCCTGTCGATGGGCACGGTGGCTTGCAGCGATATGCTCGACCTGAAGCCCCAGGGCCAGATTACCGGAGAACAGATTGACACCACGGCCGTGAGCGCACTGATGGCCTCGGCCTATGCCGGACTGGAGTGCCACTTCTTTGGAAACAACGAGAGTTTTGCCGGACCAATCACCAACTGGGTGATGGACGTGCGGTCTGACGATGCCTACAAGGGCGGCGGAGGTGTGTCGATGGAGGCCAATATCCACCAGCTGGAAGTCAACAACATCAATGCTGACAACGCCACCTGCCTGTTCAAGTGGGAAAACAACTACTACGCCATCAGTCGTGTGCACAAGGCGATGAACGCCATCGAGAACTCCAACCTGCAGGACAAGGCCGCTCTGCTCGGCGAACTCAAGACACTGCGGGCCTGGTTCTACTTCGACCTGAACCGCGTCTTCAAGAATATCGCCTACTTTGACGAGACCGAAGACCCCAACAGCAAGACCACTTCGGAGTTTACCAAGGCCGAAATCTATGACAAAATCAAGCAGGACCTGAAGGATGCCTACGCCAATCTGCCCGAAACGCAGACCCAGGCGGGCCGCTTCAACAAGTATGTGGCTGCCGCATTGATGGCCAAGGTCTGCGCCCAGACATCCGACTGGGCCGACGTCATCACCTACAGCGACGCGGTGATCAACAGTGGCAAGTATGCCCTCTATGACAACTACGGCGACATGAGCAAGCTCGCCTTCAACAATAAGAAGGAAGCTATCCTCGCCATTCAGTTCTCCACGGCCAACAACAACGCCCACATCAACTACAACAACCTGCTCAACACCACCTACAGCGACGGCAATCTCTTTGGCAACGGCGACGATTTCTTCCTCGGAAGCCAGAACCTTGTCAATGCCTTCAAGACCGACGACAACGGTCTGCCCTATCTCAACGGCAACGCTCCCACGGAGAATGTGAGCGAGACCTACGAGGGCAACGTCGACCCGCGCCTTGACTTCACGGTGGGACGCATCGGTTTTCCGTTCCGCGGACACCTCTACACCAAGGGCTGGTGCCGTGCCTACGACGTCTATGGCGAGTACAGCGGCAAGAAGGGACTCATCGACCCGTCATCGGCCGACATGGTGCAGGGATTCCCCTGGGGTGCCTCGGGCCTGAACTTCAACCTCATCCGCTATGCCGACATCCTGCTGCTCAAGGCCGAAGCTGAGGTGGAACTCAGCCAGAACATGGACGACGCGCGCAACCTCGTGAACCAGGTGCGCCAGAAAGCCGCCCGCAGTGTCGATGCCCAATACACCCCGGTGGACCTCGACCCCAACAAGGCGTTCTACGCCGTGGGACTCTATCCCTCGACCGGATGGACACAGGACTATGCCCGCAAGGCCGTGCGCATGGAGCGCCGACTGGAACTTGCGATGGAGGGCAACCGCTGGTTTGACCTCGTGCGCTGGGGCAACGCAGTGTCTACCGTCAACGACTACATGAAGAGCGAGGCCAAACTCCGCACCTATTACGACGGCGCGACGCTCAGCGAAGACGAGGTTTATCTCCCCGTTCCCGTGTCAGAAGTAGACAATTCTCACGGACTCTACAAGTAATTCACCATTCATCACGCTTAATTCATCATTGGATATGAAAAAGATATTATCAGGTTTCATCAGTTTGTTGACTGTCTGTCTGGGGCTCGCATCCTGTTCGGATGTCGAGATTCCCGAGGCAGTGACCTCCGAAACGGTCTCCGCCCTCACCTCATCGGTCAGCGGACGCAACGTTACCCTCAACTGGACCAATCCCGTCAACGCCTCGGGCGTGCAGATATTGAAGAACAACACCCTTGTGGCCAACTTCGACAGCATCGTCACTTCCTATCTCGACCGCCACGTGGCGGTGAACACCGACCTCTGGTACACGGTGAAGGCGAAATACAGCGACGGCCGTGTGTCTGAGGGACAATCGCTTAAACAGAACATCCAATACGAGGCCAACGCCAAGCCCGCCATGCTCATCACGGCCGAATCGATAGACGCTATCGAGGACGACGACGAGAAAGCGGCCGCCCAGTGGTTCCACGCCACCTATCCCGACGGGGCCATCCTCACCCCCGGCACACTCTCGACGCTCTATCCCGACGAGTACAACGTGGTGTGGATACAGATCGACCGCGTGGGCATCGACATGGGATGGCAGAAACTGCCGGCCAACATGGTGAGCGACAAGGTCATCGGAATACTCACCCAGTATGTGAAAGACGGCGGCAATCTCCTGCTCACCAAGCACGCCACACAGCTCACCGTGGTCCTCGGACGCATCGACGAGAAGTTTGGTCCCCACATCTTCTCCTCGGGACAAGGCGGACAAGGCACTGACAACTGGACGGTAAACGGCAACATCGGCTGCGACCAGGACAAGCCTTATGACCACCGCAAGCACGACATCTATGCCGGCATGACGACCAACATGGACTTCGGCCACGAGAGTTTCGGACTCGAAGGCCCGGGCTTCCGCGAAGACCACAACTGCATGTGGGACCTCAACTCCTACGGTTTGCCAGACTTGGTGCCGACGGCCCACGACGTGGTGGATGCCTATCAGCAGTACACCAACTGCACCATGCTGGGCACCTGGGGCCACGTGTCTGACTATTGCTGCGCCGGAATCATCGATTTCAACCCCACCCCCGACATGCCCGGACGCATCTTCGCCATCGGACTGAGTGCCTACGAATGGGATGAAAACGGCACGACCAACACCTATCAGTCCAACATGGAACGGCTCACCAAGAACAGCATCGGCTACCTGAGCAAATAATCGGCAGTCCACCCCGACGGGAGTTTGATGGGTATCCTGATCCCAGACCATCAGCATAATGATGCCATTAGGGAATAACTTTTCCAGCAAACTCCCGTTATATCCAAGGGTTGAAAGTCGAACGAAAAGATGATTAGGCCCAAACAAAACCGTATGGCGTTCGCAGTACGCGCGTATGGCGAACGCAATACACATGTATGGCGAACGCAGTACGCGTGTACTGCGAACGCAATACGATAACAAATGAACCTAAACGCTGTATCAGCATAGTTCAAGGAAAGTGACCACAGACTGGCACCGCCCTACCCTTATATCCATTCTCAACAACAAACAGACGATGAAACCCCAACCCAAACCCCTCACCCTTATCGCCATGCTGCTCCTCGGGGCGGCCGCGACGAATGCCCAGGTCATCCGCGTGGGCAATGACGGCAGCGACACCGTGACATCCTATGGCGTGAAAGCCCTCGAATATGTCGACGGCGCACAGGGCAAAGCCCTCCGCACCGACGGCTATTCCACCTACGCCACCACCACGGTGGACCCCTCACAGATAGACTCCACTGCCTTCGCCATGTCGCTGTGGTGCGCCCCCGAGACCTACCCCATGATGAATGTCAACGAGGCCGAGACCACCCCGACCTACGCCACCATCGTCGGCAACATCGACGACGCGGCCAAGACGGGCTTTGCCTTTGAACTGAGTTCGCAGGGCGACTACCGCTTCCGCTGCTACGCCGGCGGATGGGAGACCGTCTGCGCCGCCACGGGCAAGATGCCACGCTATGGCTGGAGCCATCTCGTGGCCCAGCGCAACGGCCGCCGCCTCTACCTCTACAACAACGGCACGCAGGTGGGTATGGTCAACATGGCCTACCCGCTGACGCGAGGCAGCCAGACGCTCTACATCGGCAAGTCAGCCCAGGAGCTTAAGGCCTACGGCTTGTTCGACATCAACACCTTCAACGGTCTGATCGACGACTTCGCCGTTTACAACAGTCTGCTCTCGGGGGCGCAGCTCGACGGCACCACGCAGACACCCGACCTATCGATTCCCGCCAGCCGTTTTGCCGACGACATCTATCGTCCGCGGCTCCACGGCATGCCCGCAGCCAACTGGACCAACGAAAGCCACGGACTGACTTGGTATAACGGACTGTGGCACATCTTTTTCCAAAAGAACGCCAACGGACCCTACATGGCCCGCCTGCACTGGGGTCATCTCACCTCGACCGACCTGCTCCACTGGCAGGAAGAACCCATTGCGCTAGCCCCCAGCGAAAGCTACGACCTCAAGGGATGCTGGAGCGGGGCGGTGATGACGGTATCGGGGCAGCCCCACATCATCTATACGGGTGTGGACAACGCCCGCGCCCGCATCGTCGAGGCTACGCCCGACGACGACAACCTCATCGACTGGACCAAGCAGGGCGTCATCATCGACGGTCGCCCGGCGGGGTTGAGCGACGATTTCCGCGACCCTTACGCGTTTGAGTCGGGCGGCAACCGCTACATCGTGGTGGGCACGTCGAAGAATGGCGTGGGTGCCATGACGCTCCACAAAAACGTGAACGGCGCGTGGACCAACGACGGCAGCATTTTCTTCCAGGGCACCAACGCCACCACAGCGGGCACGTTCTGGGAGATGCCCACGGTGACGCCGATGGGCGACAAGTGGCTCGTGACCGCCACGCCGATAGGCACCGGCAAGGGCACGGTGACGCTCTACTGGGTGGGAACCATCGGCACCGACGGCACCTTCACGCCCGACAACGCCACGCCACGGCAGCTGGAGCTTGACGGCATGAGCAAGCAGGGCTTCGGACTGCTGTCGCCAAGCATCGCGCAGAAAGACGGCAAGACCATCCTCATGGGCATCGTGCCCAACAAACTCGGATCGGCAGACAACTACACGATGGGTTGGGCACACACCTATAGCCTGCCCCGCGAGGTGACGCTGGCCAGCGACGGCACGCTCATCCAGAAGCCGGCGGTGACGCTCAACGGCGGTTCGGCAGCCACGACGCTGACCGATCTGCAGCTCAACGAGTCGCAGAAGCTCGACGGCGTGAGCGGAAGGCAGTGGCAGGTGACGGGAGAGTTCACCGTGGGCACATCGGCCTTCGGCCTGAATGTCCTGAAATCGGGCGACCGTATGGCCAAAATCTACTACACCCCGAGCACCAACGAGGTGACGGTAGACCTCTCGGGCATCGACCGCAAGGTGAACGACGCGGGCGTGTTCGACGGCAAATATGTGAGCACTCTGCCCGTGAGATCCACTGTGGGGAGTACCTTGAAACTCGATGTATTCCTCGACCATTCCATCCTCGACGTGTTTATCAACGACACCTACGCCTTCAGCCTGCGCGTGTTTGCCACAGACGCCTCAGCCAACGACGTGGAAGTGTTTGCCGACGGGCCGACCACAGTGAGCCGGATCACGGCAGGCGTGGCCACGACGGGCATCCGCCCTACGGTGGCCGAGGCCTCGACCGACAACGGTTGGTACACCCTCGGCGGATTAAAAAAAACAAATCCCACCGCCCGCGGCATCTATATTCACCGGGGAAAAAAGGTGATGATACCCTGACAAACCATTTATCTTATGATTATAAACCATAAAACAATATGAAAAGACTTTCTATTTTCGCCCTTTCGATGATATTAGGCTGGGGCAATCTCCATGCCCAGACCACACAGTTTTTAGACGGAAACCACGTGATACAGCGCATTTCCACCTCGTCCAAATACCTCCTCCTGCCCGTAGAGGAGAGTCAGGAGAACGACCATATACGCGTCATTCAGGACAACAAGGTCGTCAGGGAACTTAATTGCCGGCTCGCCATCAACAAGACCGACTACTTTGTGCCGCTCCTGCTCGACGGTCTGGCCGAGGGAGAAGCCATGCTCGACATCTCCATGACACGTGGAAACGCCACCGCTCCGTCGGGCGGACAGGTGGCCATCAAGGACTTCACGTGCTGGAAACAGATGAAGTATTCAGACACATTTGATACGCAAAACCGAGAGAAATACCGTCCCGTCTACCATCACACGCCCCTCTGGGGATGGATGAACGACCCCAACGGCATGTTCTACAAGGACGGCGTGTGGCACCTTTACTTCCAACACAACCCGTATGGATCGCAGTGGGAGAACATGACTTGGGGTCATTCCACCTCGCGCGACCTGATCAACTGGACGTTTGAAGGCGAGGCTGTGGAGCCGGATGCGTGGGGAACGATCTTCAGCGGCTCCTCGGTGGTCGACAAAGACAATACGGCCGGCTTCGGCAAAGGGGCCATCGTGGCCTATTATACCTCTGCCGGGGCAGTGCAGAAACAGTGTATGGCCTACTCCACCGACAACGGAAAGACCTTTACCAAATATGCCAACAACCCCGTGTTGACATCGGAAATTGCCGACTTCCGCGACCCGCACGTGTTCTGGAACGAGGATGCCAAGCTATGGAATCTGATCCTTTCGGAGAAGCAGCACATGAAAATCTACTCGTCGAAAAATCTCAAGGACTGGACCTTTGAGAGCGATTTCGGCGAGGGCTATGGCTGTCACGACGGCGTGTGGGAGTGTCCCGACCTGATGAAGATGCCCGTATCGTCCTCCCTCTCCGCATCCACCGACTCCAAAGGTCAAAGTTCAGACCCTAAAGTTCAAAGTTCAAACCTCAAAGTTCAAAGCCAAAAGTGGTTGCTTATCTGCAATCTCAACCCCGGAGGACCATTCGGCGGGTCGGCAACTCAGTATTTTGTCGGCACCTTCGACGGCCACAAGTTCGTGTGTGAGGATGCTTCCAGTGAGACCAAATGGATGGACTGGGGCAAGGACCACTACGCCACCGTCACCTTTGACAATGCTCCCGACGGCCGCCATGTGGCCTTGCCGTGGATGAGCAACTGGCAATACGCCAACCAAGTGCCTACCAAACAGTATCGCTCCGCCAACGGATTGCCACGCGACCTCGGCCTGTTCAGCTATCAGGGCGAGACCTATTGCAGCGTGAAACCGAGCAAAGAGGTGATGGATGCGTTTGCGAAGACACCTGCCAAACGGCTCAGCGAGGCTTGCAGGGTGGACGTTCAGTTGCGCGGCAACGCCACCATCGTCCTCTCCAACCGTCAGGGGGAGAGCGTGACGATGACCTATAATGCTGCGAAGGAGACTTTCGAGATGGACCGTACCAAGAGTGGTGACACCAGCTTCTCCGACGAATTTGCCGCCGTGACAAAGGCTCCGACACGTGGAAAAATACATACGCTTCAAATCTTCATAGACAAAAGCAGCATCGAAGTCTTCGATGTCGAGGGAAAAATGGCCATGTCCAACATCGTCTTCCCGTCGTCGCCTTACACCCAGCTCAGCGTCAAGGGAGGCAAGGCCCGTATCTTTGGCCTGAGATAAGGCACCGCGGCTGCAAAGCAAGACATGGGGAAGGCACTCAGACACGGTGCCGATGCTCCGGTGGGAGAATCCCGTTGGGGGATGGTAAAAATCGTTCGTCCGCAAGCATTCCTGCTCCGTTGAAACAAAAATCGAGTCGGATGAACGATTTTTCAATGCCCCATCGACCCATGACCGTATAACTTTGCAAGCGAAAGTAAACCAATCCTCAACTTCAAACCAACATCATGAGTAAGACAAACCAACTCGCCTTAATACCGGTGATGCTCTGCTTCTTCGCTATGGGCTTCGTAGATTTAGTGGGTATCGCATCCAATTTTGTGAAGGAAGACCTCTCGTTGAGCGACTCCGTGGCCAACATTCTGCCTTCATTGGTATTTTTCTGGTTCCTCATTTTCTCCGTTCCCACTGGTGTTCTGATGAACAAAATCGGTCGGAAGAAGACCGTATTGCTGTCCTTAGTGGTCACCATCGTATCGCTGTTGCTGCCCATCTTCAGTGAGAATTTCTACGTGATGCTCATCTCTTTCTCCCTGCTGGGCATCGGAAACGCACTCATGCAGACATCGCTCAACCCTCTGGTGTCGACCGTTATCAAGGGAAACTTTGCCGCAACGCTCACCTTTGGCCAGTTTGTGAAGGCCATCGCTTCGTTCATGGCACCCTATATCGCCATGTGGGGAGCATCGGCCACCATCCCGAGTTTTGGCTTAGGCTGGCGCGTGCTCTTCCCCATCTATATGGTTATCGGCGTCATCGCCACCCTGCTGCTGGCCTCCACACCCATCGAGGAGGAGGTCGACACGCTCGATGCCGATGAGGACAACTCTGTGGCAAGCCATTTCTCTAAAGCCTTCAAGCTCCTCGGCACCCCGGTGGTGCTGCTGAGTTTCCTCGGCATCATGTGTCATGTGGGCATCGATGTGGGCACCAACACCACGGCTCCGAAGGTTTTGATGGAGCGTTTGGGCATGACCTTGAACGAGGCCGCCTTTGCCACGAGCCTGTATTTCATATTCTGTACGCTCGGCTGCCTTACCGGAAGCTACTTTCTGCGCATCATGAAAAGCCGCGCATTCTTTATCATCAGCATCGCGATGATGACCCTGAGCATGATCGGACTCTTTGCCGGAACGACCAAACCGGTGCTCTATGCCGCCATCGCTCTGGTGGGATATGGCAACTCCAACATCTTCTCCATCGTGTTCTCACAGGCTCTTCTGTCGGTGCCCGAGAAGAAAAATGCGGTGAGCGGACTGATGATCATGGGCCTTTTCGGTGGTACGGTGTTCCCGTTGATTATGGGATTTGCCAGCGATGCCATTGGCCAGGCCGGTGCAGTCATCGTGATGGCCGTGGGTGTGGCCTACCTTTTCACTTATATCCCGCAGGTAAAACACTAACGACACCCGCATAAAGCAACAACAACTCATAGGTAAAAATACTAACAACAAAGATATGGAACGTAATATAGTAGGCCTCGGAGAGGCATTATGGGATGTTCTTCCCGAAGGCGCTAAGCTCGGCGGCGCCCCCGCCAACTTTGCTTATCACGCCAGTCAGTTTGGTCATTCGGCGATGGCAGTGAGCGCATTAGGCAACGATGCCTTAGGCGACCAGACCATCAAGGAGTTTGATGAGAAAGGCCTGAAATACATCATGCCACGCGTGGAGTACCCCACGGGCACGGTAGGCGTGGAACTTGACGCTGAGGGTGTGCCCACTTACGACATCAAGACCAATGTGGCGTGGGACAACATTCCCTTCACTCCCGAGGTGGAGGAGGCCGCACGAAACTGCAGCGCGGTGTGTTTCGGGTCGCTGGCCCAGCGCAGCGAGACGTCGCGGGAGACCATCAGGAAGTTTCTCGACGCCACTCCCGACGACTGTCTGAAGATTTTTGACATCAACCTTCGGTCCACGTTCTACACCAAGGAAATCATTCAGGACTCGCTGAAACGCTGCAATATCCTCAAGATCAACGACGAGGAGCTGATCACCATCGGCCGTCTCTTTGGCTATCCGGGCCTCGATATCGAGAACAAATGCTGGTTAATCCTCGGCAAATACAATCTCGACATGCTCGTGCTGACCTGCGGAACCAATGGCAGCTATGTGTTTGCGCCAGGCGTGAACAGTTTCCAGGAGACTCCGAAGGTGTCTGTGGCCGACACCGTGGGAGCCGGCGACTCGTTCACCGGAGCCTTCACCGCCGCGATATTGTCGGGTAAAACCATTCAGGAAGCGCACGCGCTGGCCGTGCAGGTGAGTGCTTTCGTATGCACGCAGAAGGGGGCTATGCCCCGCCTTCCGGAGGAATTGACCGCCCAGATTAAGGGATAGCCTCAACAAGATAATACAAAAAGCCCCAACGATGGTGTTGCATCGTTGGGGCTTTTTGTTTTTTTTAGGCAGACATCATGCTCGGGGCGACCGATGAAAGGCGCATATCGCCGCGGCGAGACCATTGAGTTGCAGGCACTGCATGCGCTCAATGGTGCGGTGGTCGTTGTGGTGTCGCCACGGCGAGAGGAAGAGCATCTGACCCCGGCTGCACGCATCAAAGCGCGCTCCACCCACGGGTTTCTCCATGTCGGCAAAGCCATTCTCCTCTAAGATGATTTCGGCGAGGCCGGCTTGGAAGGCTGCCCGCATCACGGCCTTCTCTCCGGGGGAGATGCTCGGTGACACGAGGACGGTGCCCTCGGTGGGCAAGGCGGCCATCTCGCGGGCCTTCTGGTCTATCTCCCCGGCGGTCATGCTGCGCGAACACTGCACCTGTAGCTTGACGGGGCGGTCGAGGAGAAAGAGATTACCGATGGCGGAGAACTCGTAACCGGCATATTCCACGTGTTGACGCACGCGGAAATAGTCGGGGTGCTGGTGCTTCACTAAGGCACGGCGGGGGTTGTCGGTGAGGTAGTTGACCCACGTCTGGAGTTGCCCGCCATCGTGGAGGAGACGGTCGTTGTAGCCGGGGGCAAAGAGGTCGCTGTGGGAACGGTTTGGGTGTTCGGGGTCCCACTGGTCGGCACGGGGTGCGGAAGACAGAGGCAGAGGGGCAAAGCCGAGGCGACGGTATTCTTTGTTGCAGGCAATCTTCGCACCGCGGATGACATCGCCCAGCGTCTTATCCATCTGCTCTTTGACAAAGAGGATGACGTGGAGATGGTCGGGCATCATCTGCAGCTGGATGACGGAGACCTGCGGGTAGTAGCTGGGGATGCCGCGGAACACCTGCTCCACGGCTTCGCCAAGGAGGGAAAGGACGATGTGGGGAGACCGCGGGTCGAGGAAGGGGAGGTCTACGTCGCCCTCTAAGTGGCCGAAAAGGGGGTGGCGACGCTCGGTGGTGAGGGTGACGAGGTATATCTGGCGGGAGCTGTAGTCGTGGGAAGGGCAACGGCGGAGCATGGAGGGGTGGCAGGCCTTGGCAAAGGGAGGCGGCACGGGGCGAGGGCGGGAGGGGTCATTTTTCATAGAGAAGGGAGGTTAAGATGAAAGAAAGGAAAAGGACGGACAGCGCAGAGAGGGAGACGGGCAGGAGGGGGAGCCAAAGTGAAAGGGTGTCTCTGGTTGCAGTTCTCCGCCATAGTATGGCGGAATACAGGGACCGAGAACAGCGAGAGGGAGAGCGAAGCGGGGGGGGGCAGGGAGAGCGAGGGTGGAGGACATGGAAGCACGGGCGGAAGGGGAACAGGGGTGAGAGGGAGGGTAGCGCAGGGGCGCTACTCCTCCATGTGGATGGCATCCATGAAGCGGCGGATGACTTCGGGCTTGCCGGTGTGCTTGCCGGTGTCCTCGGAAAGCTTACAGGTGTCGTTGTAGAAGGGCCACGTCTCCGTGATCTTCACAGCCACCAGCTTGATAACAGTGTTCATGGGATGGACACCGGGGAAGTCGTTGGTGAAGTGGGTGCCGATGCCAAAAGAGGGCTGACAGCGGTCTTTGGCCATACGCTGGATGTCGATGGCCTCGTCGGTGGTAAGCCCATTGGAGAACACCACCTGCTTGGTGCGCGGGTCAATGCCAAGGGATTTGTATTTGTCGACGATGCGCTGCAGCTCCTCCTCGTTGTCGCCACTGTCGACGCGCAGGCCTTTGAAAAGATTGGCAAAGTCCTCGGAGAAGTTGAGCGAGAAGATGTTCCACCCGAAACTGTCGTAGAGATAGGTGCCAAGGGCACCGCGGAACGTGTTGCGCCAGGCGTTCATGGCGAGGTGGTTGGCCATCTGCGGGCCAAACATTCCACCGATAGCGCACACAAACTCATGGGCCATCGTACCCACGGGCATGATGTCGTGTTTCATGGCGAGATACACATTGCTCGTGCCCACGAGCTTTCCGCCGGGCTTGTGGCCACGCTTGACGGCACAGTCGCGGAAGGCCCTCACAACGGTATCTTCGGCCTGAAATGATGCCCTGCGGCGCGTGCCGAAGTCGGAGAACACACAACCGGCATCAAGCAGCCGCTCGGCCTTGTCGTAGGCCCGACGGTAATAGTCGTCGTAATCAAACTTCGTGTCCTGACCAATGACGATGTAATAGAGTTCGGAAACGATGGCGAGCACCTTCACCTCAAGCAGAATGGTGTCAGACCAGTTGCCCTCAAAGCCGATGCTGAGGTGTCCCTCGCTATCCTGACTCACCGAGACCCACTCCGAACGGTAGCGGAAACCCTTCATGTAGGTGTAGAACCAGTTGGGGATATAGTAGCAGCGGGCACGCATAAATGCGATTTCCTCGTCGGTGATGACCACGTTTTCGAGCATCTTGATCTGCTCGCGCACGAGGTCGGCAAATCCCGGGGGATAGACCGTATTGTTGCGGTCGAAAAACTGGTACTTGACCTGGGCGCGGGGATAGTTATCGATGACGGCACAGCACATGGAAAACTTGTAGAGGTCGTCGTCTGTGAAATGATTGATAATCTGTTTCATTCTTTTTTCAATATAGAGATTTTTGCAAACTTAATAAAATTTGCTGAACTATGCAAGAAACCAAACTTTCGCCTGACCAACACTCTGATACAGGTGGATTTAAATGCTTATGAAAAAAATTGAAGAATGGCTTTAAAAACTGAAAACATTTGGAAATCGTGAGCGTTCGATCTGGATTTCGGCAAAAACAAGGCTTTAGTAAAGAGCTAATAATCAGTATCTTGTAATTTTATAACAAATCATGGTTTTGCGAATACTATCTAATCGCATCACGAATACTATCTAATCGCAAGGCGATAAGGGCCGAATCGTAAACGAAAAAGGGCCTGAAGGGAAGTGAAAAACAAGGGAAAATGCTAAAAAACGAAGAATAATGAGTGAAAAACAGGGATAAAAAGCCCTAATCAAGGCATGTAAACGGTATGATGAACGGAAAATCCTCTATATCTGAAGCGTATAAGAATATCTGAAAACTAAGAAGTATTTTAACAAAAATCCCATTTCCCACTCTTCCAGAAAACACAAAAAAGCCCTGCATCCGAGAATGCAGGGCTTGATATTGGAATGTCACCTGGTTTCCCGAGGGAAACCTATGCGCGATTACTTCACGATGATCTTCTTACCGTTGACGATGTAGAGACCCTTGGCAAGGCCTTCCACGCTGTCGGCAACCTTCTGACCGGCAATGTTGTAAACACCCTTCACTACGGGTTTCACAGCGTCGGAAACAGATACACCCTGGATACCAGTAGCCACGGCCTGGAACTTAGCCTCAGCGCGTTTCAAGGTCAACAGAGCCTTAACCTGAACGGCAGCCTTCTCAGAGGCAGCGTCCTTGTTGCTCACATAGCGAGACTCAGCGGTACCGGTAGTCTCGTCAGCAGCCATATAATCAACATAAGTCTGGAGGAACGGAGCCTTCAACGTTGTGCTCAACGGATAGGCCAGAGTTACGCCGTCGATGGCACTCTGAGCACCCAGAACAGCATTACGCAGGGCAGCCTCGGTGTTGATATAGAAGGTAGAGTCTGTAGCCTGAGAAGGATTGGCTGCGAGGGCAGCATTGGCAGTAGCCATCTCGTCTTTCAGAGCAGTCTCCAAGTCTGAGGTATACTTGGTGAAATCACCAGTATACTTGATGCTGTTGCTGCTGAAGAAATAGGTGTTCAAACCACCTGCAGATGAGGCATTGGCCAGTCCGTCGAAACCAAAGAGGATGTCTGTGGGCGTGTCGTCAGTCTTGTTGTAAACGATGGTGAAATACTGAGGAGTAGTAGCACCATAGCCCATGGAGTCAACATAGTTTCTGTTGGTATGGAGAGAGATTGAGGCAATAGAGTCAGCAGCGTCGGCCACCTTTGCGAAGTAGTAAACATGAGAGTTGGTAGTCTCATCGCCGTCGCGTGCACCGGCCTCGTTGTAGCCGTACCACTGGCAGGAGAACTGGTATGCACCGGCATGGGTGAGGGTCACAGTCTGCACAACCTTATTCTTACTGTATGCGGTGTTACCACGCCACATGGTGATGACGGTTTTGCCATCGAAGTTATCGTTGGTACTAAACTTCCACATACCATTATCAGTCTGAGAGCCAGAAGTATCCCATCCGGAAGCATTACCCTTCTCAAAGTTCGGGTTAACGATTTGAATCTCGGAAGGATTAGCAAGAGTAGCAGTCGTGGCTGAGAAGTTCTCTGAAGCCGTCTTCAGGGCAGCAATGAGCTCGTCGGCCTTTGCGAGGTCGCCTGCAAGAGAGTCTGTCTGAGCAGCAAAGGTGGCGATGGCGGCATTGGCCTGGTCAAGCGTAGACTTGAGGGCAGCCTTGGTAGTGGCAGATGCACCGGCATTGTTCGGGTCGCTGTAGATAGTCTCTGCGTCGGCAGTAGCCTTCACGAGGTTGGTGTAGGCAGCATTCTCGGTGTAATAAGCATCGATAAATCCACGCATATTGCGCATCACCTCTGTCAGCGAGTCGGGAACGGTAACGGTGGTGCCGTCGCCGGAAGCCGCATCAAGCAGAACAGTAGACTCCATAGCGTCGAGGGCGTTGTAGTCTGCGGTGCAAGCGTCGATACCAGCCTGCAGGGTGGTCTTGCCCCAAGGATATTCCACCTTGGCCTTCACGGTGACAGCAGAGTCGATCATCACCTTGGCAGCATTGAGCTGAATGTCCTTAGCGTTGTCGGAGAGGAACTTGTTGATGTCGGCCTCAGCGGTCGGGCTGATGTAACGGAGCACAGGGTTCTTGTAGTTGAACTGTCCACCATTGCTCATTGCCTCGTGAATGAAACCAACAGTCACGTTAAGCTCGCTTGGATCCACGGGGGCATCAAACTCCTTAACGATGAAATAGCTCTGATAATTGCGTGCGTCCAGAGTGTCAGCCTTCAAGGTATCATTGCCTGCAAAGAGCTGATTGGTAACATACTGGTCATAATTGATGGTATAGTAAGAGCCATTAACCTTGGTCTTATAGTAGGCATATCCCTGTGCATCAATCTGGAAGAAATACTTACCAGCGGGGAGAGTCTTTTGGATACCGGCGTAACCTGCACCCAACGAATAGTTTCCAGGAATAGCATCATTGATATAGTCAGCGTCAGCAGGCTGATGGAACCAGCGACCTGTGCCTCCTACGTACCAGTCGCCGTAGTTGCCGGCACCCTTCTGAATCTTGGTTGTCCAAAGCATTTTGGAGTCAATCTTGCCGCCTGCAACCAGATCATAGGAGTTGGCATCCATGTAAGCAGACTCCGCACCTACCATCTGAGCCACAAAATCGGTCATGCTCTGCATATCATCAAACTGCAGCCCCATCGACGTACCGTCGTTAGCGGCCAGACAAGCCTCAAGACCGTCGACCAGTCCCTGCAGGTCATCCTTGCCATTGGGGAACTCGGTGAGGGCCAAAAGCTTCTTGTCGTAGGCAATCTTACGCTCGAGGATACGAGTGTCATACACCTGAGTCACCTCGTGTATCTCCACGTTGGTCACCTGAGTACCTACATCAAGACGACCGAGAGCCACCTGGATGCCACCCGTCGAACCACCAGTCACGGTATCGGTGAAGGCAAATGTCACGTCGGTCCATACATTGGCGGGAATACCTGTGGTGGTAGCCACCTGCTGGAAACGTGTGGCGGTCTTGCTCGAAGAGAAGTCGCCATTGGCAAAAACATCAATATAATTCTGGGCACCACTTGTCACACTGGTGGTGATAGCTGTGGGAGCCAGCACTTTCATCGACACAACGTATGTCTTGGAAGCCTCGAAAGGTACACTCTGGAACACGAAAGCACCGTCGTTGCCGTCAGCGTTGTTGGTGCTCTGCAGCACGTTTTCTCCGTTGGGGCCTACGCCTGCCTCGACAGACCAGAAGTCGGAAGAAACAGCAGCTCCTGTCAGATTAGTCCAAGAATTGTAGCCATTGGCAAAATTGCCGTTGGCAATCAGGTTTTCACCTACAACCTTGTACTTCGCGTCGGTAGTATAAATGTAGTCACTTACATTGTATGCAAATGAGGACATTGCGGCCAAACCGACTGCCAAAGATAAAAGTAATCGTTTGTTCATAAAGTTTGATATTTAAGTTATTAAAATCCTTAGATCTGGTTTTCGTAATTTGCTAAGCGCAAAAATAAGCATATATTCAGCAACTTGCAAAAGATTTACCCTATAAAATTTCCAAACGACTGTTATTAGTCAAAAATTAAAGACGATTATCAAAATCATAGGGCATTAATCCCAATAGCAGACCACAAAAAGGAGACCTGTATAGGACGGAATTTAGTTTTTTATATCTAATTTTGCGTTTGATATGGAAAGAACAAAAATAGAAGGGCATACAGCGGTGCTGATGGCCAACGTGATATTCGGACTTGGTATTCCAATTACAAAACTTCTGTTGGACGGCTGGGTCTCTCCCATGGCCTATATGGCAACGAGATGCATTGGTGCGGCTGCCATATTCTGGCTCATCTCACTGTTTCTGCCCAAGGAACATGTGGAGCGTCGTGACCTTATTATAATAATGTCGGGCGGCCTGCTGGGGTTTGTCATATCACAGACGCTCACGGCCTGGGCCTTGCATTATACCAGTCCGGTGTATTTCAGTTTCATCGCCACGCTCACTCCTGTGGCGACACTGCTTTGTGCGGCGCTGTTTATTGGTGAGAAGATGTCGGGCAGGGGCACCATTGGTGTCATCATTGGCATTGCGGGGGCCATGCTGATGGTGCTGATGGGCTGGAAAAGCGGGCGTGGCAGCAACGACCTTTTGGGCATAGGGCTGGCTATTCTCAGCCTACTCACGTGGGCTATCTATCTCATCATCACCCGATCGGTATCGACCAAATACTCCGCTGTGACCCAGATGAAGTGGGTGTTTCTCGTTTCCACCATTGCCGTGCTGCCTTTCTCATGGAGCGATTTGCAAGGCGCACGCCTGTATAGTGGCGACTGGCAATGGAGCGGCGCATTGGAAATGGCGTTTATCGTGGTCTTTGCCACGGTTGCCGGATACTTTGCCATCCCCTTTGCCATGCGTTATCTCAAGGCCACAACGGTGAGCGTCTATACCAATCTGCAGCCCATTGTCGCCTCGCTTGTGGCCATCGCCCTCGCCCAAGACGTGCTCACCTGGGACAAGCCCGTGGCCCTCGCTCTTGTCTTGCTCAGCGCCTGGATTGTCACTAAGCGCGACTAAGCCCGCCCTCGCGCCTCCTTTCTCCTCCCTCTTCCTTCCCTTTTATCTATCTTTGTTCATTCTTCTCTCTCCCTTCCCCTTCGCATCCTTCCATCTTCAGCCCCTCTTTTCTCGCCCTGTTCTTTTCTTTTCCTCTGTCTTCAGTCCCTCTTTCCTCACCCAGTTCCTTTCTTTTCCTCTGTCCTCGGTCCCTCTTTCCTCACCCAGTTCTTTCTTTTTTCTCTGTCCTCGGTCCCTGTACACCGCCACACTGTGGCGGTCTCTCCTCCTTTCCACGTCCTCCCTCCCCTGCTCTCCGCCCCTTTCATTCGTCACTCCCCCTTCGTCATTCCTCATTAAAAAAAGCCCTGCAACGTCACGATGGACATTGCAGGGCTTTCTGATTATAGTTTGGATGCGAGTATTAATTACTCTGCATCGAAGTTGTTTCCATTCTGTTCAGCACCTTCATTGGGCTGCTGACCATTGTCGTTGTGCTCGAAACGACGGGGACGACGGTCGCCGTAGTTCTGACGATCACCACGATCCTGGCGGTCGCCACGCTCCTGACGAGGACGACGCTCACCACGATCGGGACGTGGACGACGCTCGCGCTCCACATATCCCTCGGGCTTTTCGATCAGCACACGGTGCGAAAGCTTGTACTTGCCGGTCTTCGGGTCAATCTCAAGAAGCTTCACCTTGATCTTGTCGCCTTCCTTCAAGCCAGTCTCTTCCACCGACTCCAGACGCTTCCACTCTATCTCTGAGATGTGGAGCAGGCCTTCCTTGCCAGGCAAGATCTCTACGAAGCAACCGTAAGGCATGATGCTCTTCACTGTTCCGTCGTACACTTCGCCTACTTCGGGCATAGCCACGATAGCCTTGATCTTATTGAGTGCACACTCGATGCTGTCCTTGTTGGGAGCAGAAATCTGTACTTTACCCACACCATCAGCCTCGTCGATAGTGATGGTTGCACCGCTATCCTCCTGCATCTGCTGGATAATCTTTCCGCCCGGGCCAATCACGGCACCGATGAATTCCTTAGGAATCTCGATGGCAACAATGCGTGGAACCTGTGGCTTCATCTCGGCACGAGGCTCAGACATGGTCTTCATCATCTCGCCCATGATATGCTCACGGCCAGCCTTGGCCTGCAAAAGGGCCTTCTCCAAAATCTCAAACGACAGACCGTCGCACTTGATATCCATCTGTGTTGCGGTCAGACCGTCCTTCGTTCCGGTAGTCTTGAAGTCCATATCACCTAAGTGATCCTCGTCTCCCAAGATATCACTCAGGATGGCATACTTATCTTCTCCGGGGTTCTTGATGAGTCCCATAGCGATACCTGCAACAGGCTTCTTCATGGGAACACCAGCGTCCATCAGTGCCAATGTGCCTGCGCAGACAGTGGCCATAGACGATGATCCGTTGGACTCCAGAATCTGGCTTACCAAGCGAACGGTATAGGGGAAGTCGGCAGGAATCTGATCTTTCAGTCCGCGCCAAGCCAGATGGCCGTGTCCAATCTCACGACGGCCAACGCCACGCTGTGCCTTTGCCTCACCCGTAGAGAACGGAGGGAAGTTGTAATGGAGCAGGAAACGCTGGTAGCTACGGTCGAGCACGCCGTCGACGAGCTTCTCATCGAGCTTCGTACCCAGTGTACAGGTAGAGAGACTCATGGTCTCACCACGCTGGAAGAGGGCACTTCCGTGGGGCATGGGCAGCGGCGACACCTCGCACCAGATGGGGCGAATCTCGGTCGTTGCACGGCCATCGAGACGCAATCCCTCGTCGAGGATGCAGCGACGCATGGCATCACGCAGCACGTCGTCATAATAACGGGTAGCCTCGGCATGCTTCTCCTCCAGCTCATCGGCTGCAAGATCGGCATGGGCGGCATCATATTTCTCAAGGAAATCAGCAAGAATCTTGTCGAAAGCATCATGACGGGCGTGCTTCTCCAGAGCCTGACGGTTCACGTCATACACCGGCTTGTAAAGCTCATCCTTAATCTGCTGACGAAGTTCCTCATCGTTTACCTCATCATCATATTCGCGTTTCTTGTCAGTGCCAAGCTCTTTGGCGAGTTCGTCCTGCAGCTCACACATCGGCTTGATAGCCTCATGAGCCACCTTCAGAGCGGCAATCAGATCCTGCTCGGAAACCTCCTTCATCTCACCTTCCACCATCATGATGTTGTCCTTCGTGGCACCTACCATGAGGTCCATGTCGGCATCAGCCATCTGCTGGAACGTGGGGTTCACGACATACTCACCATTTACGCGTGCCACACGCACCTCGGAAATGGTGTAATCGAATGGAATATCAGAGCATGCCATAGCTGCCGAAGCGGCGAAACCGGCCAATGCATCGGGCTGGTCCACGCCATCTGCAGAGAGAAGCATGACTTGCACATAAACTTCACAATGATAGTCTGATGGGAAAAGGGGACGAAGAGCACGGTCTACAAGACGTGAAGTAAGAATCTCTTCGTCACTTGCTTTGCCTTCGCGCTTGGTGAATCCGCCTGGAAAACGGCCTGCAGCACTGTACTGCTCACGATAATCTACCTGCAAAGGCATGAAATCTGTACCCGGAACTGCCTCTTTAGCTGCACAAACAGTAGCCAACAACACGGTGTTACCCATACGGAGTACGGCGGCACCGTCGGCCTGCTTTGCAACCTTTCCGGTTTCAATTGAGATGGTTCTGCCATCTGGCAACTGAACGGTTTTTGTAATTACGTTCATCTAAAAATCTTATTGTTTTGACTTACATCTAATAAAATATAATGCGACAAAGATACCTATTTACAATGAGAAATAAGAAGAAAAGGGTATTATTTTTTGTTTTTTTGGCGATTTGCATTAACTTTGCAACACACAACATAATTCAGATTGAAATGAAGTTACCCAAACTCTTGACGGCTGCGACGCTTGTGCTGGCTGCCTTTGCAATCACTTCGTGTACAGGTAAGAAGTTCCACGTTTCCGGAAATATTGCCAATGCCCACGACTCCCTGCTTTATTTTGAAAACATGAGCCTCAACGGGGCCGTGACCGTAGACTCCGTGAAGCTCGGCGAAGACGGTTCGTTCAGCTTCGACGGCGATGCCCCGAAAAACCCGGAGTTTTATCGTCTGCGCATCGACAGGCAAATTATCAACATCGCCATAGACTCCACCGAGACCATTTCCGTCAAGGCTTCCTACCCCACCATGTCGTCGCAATACGATGTGAAAGGCTCTGAGGAATGCTCCAAAATCAAGGAACTCGCCCTCATGCAGATGAATCTGCAGCTGCAGGTCAATGCCATCATGCAAAATCCGAGTGTCAGCTACGCCAAGGAAGCCGACAGTATCCAGACCATTCTGGCCGTGTACAAGGATCAGGTGAAGCGCAACTATATCTTCAAGGAGCCGATGAAGGCCTATGCCTACTATGCCCTCTTCCAGACAGTGGGCGTGGGTAATCAGACCGCCCTTATCTTCGATCCCCGCAGCAAGAAGGAGGACGTGCAGGTATTTGCCGCCGTCGCCACCAGCTGGGACACCTATTTCCCTGGGTCGGAGCGCGGAAAGAACCTCCACAACATTGCCATCGAGGGTATGAAAAACGTGCGTATCATACAAGCTGAGCAAAACCAGACCATCGAAGCAAGCAAGATAACGTCATCGGGTGTCATCGACATCGCCCTGCCCGACAATCAGGGACACATCCGTAAGCTGACGGATCTGAAGGGTAAGGTGGTATTGCTCGACTTCCATGTCTTTGCCACAAAGTCGAGTACAGCACGTATCATGCAGCTCCGAGAGCTATACAACAAGTATCATGCCGCCGGACTGGAGATCTATCAGGTGAGTCTCGACCCCGACGAACACTTCTGGAAGGAGAACGTTGCTGCCCTGCCGTGGATCTCCGTACGCGATCCTCAGGGCATGTCATCGCAGGCAGCGGCTCAGTACAACGTGCAGAGCGTGCCGACATATTTCCTCATCGACAAGAACAATGTATTGCAGAAGCGCGACGCGCAGATACAGAATCTGGATGAGGAGATTAAGAAGATGCTGTAGGCGATCTCACAAAAAGCCTCTCCCCCAACCCCTCCCCCCGAAGGGAGGGGAGGATAATGTCTAAGCGATAGCACTCAACACCCCTTCGCTTAACATGATTATCAATCAACCATAAACCCTTATCATTCACCCCAACCCACTATAATAACCCCAAAACAATCCTCTAATAACCCTCAAACATCCCTCTAACAACTCCAAAGCACCACTCTACCCCCCCGCAACCAACCCATTATCACCCCCCAAGCATTCTACTCCCCTCCCTCCGGGGGAGGGGTCGGGGGAGAGGCTGGGGAGATTGTCAAAGAGGCTTTATATCATGCACCCACTCTCAAAATTCCACTATTGTCCGGTTTGCGGAAGCAAACATTTTGAAGAACAGGACGCCAAGAGTAAGAAATGCGACAACTGCGGCTTCGAATATTATCTGAATCCGAGTGCCGCCAACGTAGCTTTTATCCTCAACGACAAGCAGAAACTGCTGGTCGTCACGCGCAAGAAGGAGCCGGGCAAGGGAACACTTGACCTGCCAGGAGGCTTTGCCGACATCGGCGAGACAGCCGAACAGGGTGTCATCCGCGAGGTCAGGGAGGAGACCAACCTCGTGGTAACGCGTGCACAATACCTTTTCAGCTATCCCAATGTGTACATGTATGCGGGCTTCGAGGTAAAGACGCTCGACGCGTTCTACCTCTGTGAGGTCGAGAACACGGCCGACATCAGCATCCACGACGATGCCGCCGACTACCAGTGGCTGTCACTCGACGATATCCATACGGAGCAATTCGGACTCCGTTCGGTGCGCCAAGGACTGATAGACTTCATCAATGGAAGGCGAAGCGAAGATGCTCGTGTTAGAATAATAGAATAACAGAATAAAAGAATTAAAGCCAATACTCTGAAGAGTAGATTTAAGAATAAGGGTATAAAAGAATTATAGAATAATAGCCAATACTCTGAAAGGTGACAGGAGAATAAGAGAATAATAGAATTAAAGAATAATAGCCAATACTCCGTCTACTCAAAGAGTACAAGCATTAAAGTAAAAGCCATCACCGCAAGCACTAAGCTTAAAGTGATGGCTTTAATTCTTTTATTCTGTTATTCTATTATTCTCATCCGTCCGCGAAACCTCGCGGAACGACAATCAGTCTATTTCTTCGTCAGCCTCGTAGCCGCCCATCTCGCGGACAGCGTTCTTCAGCATG
Organism: Prevotella sp.; assembly: GCA_016901395.1. GTDB lineage: Bacteria > Bacteroidota > Bacteroidia > Bacteroidales > Bacteroidaceae > Prevotella. The sequence goes on from JAEAMQ010000037.1 coordinate 30,155, forward strand.
ACGTATTGGTCAAACAGATTGTTCACAGCCTCCTCGCCCTGGGTGTAGTCGTGCATCGGGCTCTTGAGGAAGAAGCTCAGGAAACGCTGGATGCCGAAGCGTCCGGCACGGGCGGCAAGGTCGCTGAGCAACGTGAGGTCGAGCAACAGCGGTGCGGCGAGAATAGAGTCGCGGCAGAGGAAGTTGATCTTGATCTGCATGGGATAGCCCATCCATCCAAAGATGTCGAGATTGTCCCAGCCCTCCTTATCGTCGTTGCGCGGTGGGTAATAGTTGATGCGCACCTTGTGGTAGATGTTGCCATAGAGGTCGGGCTGATCCTCTTTCTTGAGAATAGTCTCCAGCGTAGAGAGCTTCGACACCTCCTTGGTGTGGAAGTTGGCGGGCTCGTCGAGCACCAGACCGTCGCGATTTCCGAGGATGTTGGTGGAGAACCAGCCGTTCAGTCCGAGGTTGCGCACCTTCAGAATCGGGGCAAAACCCGACTTCACCAAGGTCTGACCAGTCTTGAAATCCTTGCCGGCAATCGGCATACGCGCCTTCTCGGCCAACTGCCACATGGCCGGAATGTCAACCGTAGTGTTGGGCGCACCCATGATAAACGGACATCCCTCGGTCAGTGCGGCATAGGCATAGCACATGCTCGGGGCTACATGCTGGCGGTCGTCAGCCTTCATCGCCTGTTCCAAAGCATCGATGGTGCCATGGAATTTCTCGTCATAAGGTACATAGATCTCGGTCGAAGCGGCCCAGATCACCACCACACGGTTCACCCCCGTGCGCTCCTTGAAGTTGGCAATATCAGCTTTCAGTTCCTGCACCATATCCCATCGCGTGGCACACGACTTCACGTTGTCGCCGTCAAGACGCTTGGCATAGTTCTTGTCGAAAGCAGCCTTCAGGGGCACTATCTGTTCCAACTCGTCACGTACCGGCTCTATATCCTTGGCTTTGAGCACCTCAGCATACACTGCAGCCTGATAAGCGTTCTGCGGATACACATCCCATGTACCAAACACAATATCGTCCAACGTGGCCAATGGCACGATATCCTTGTAGTGGAGATACTTCTTTTCCGCACCCTTTCCTACACGAATTTTGTCATACTGTGTTACAGAACCCACCGGTTTAGCCAGTCCCTTGCGGGCCATAAGTACGCCGGTCATAAATGTAGTAGCTACGGCTCCACAGCCCACTACCATGATTCCGAGTTTGCCTTCTGCAGGCTTAACGTTTCCCATTTTACTCTTATTTAAGTTATTAAGTTCAAAGTGGCAAAGTTAAACAAACGCAACTAAATGGAAAAGAGATTGTTACAGATTTTAAGAATTATTTAATATTCAACTTCAAATTAAATACAAAATGGACATAAAAGTTACATAATCTCCTAAATGGGACATTACTCATCCTCAGAAATCAAGCATCCCGATGCTGCTGTTTTCCAGCAACATCGGGACAAACCTTGATGGGCGCACTGACATCATCTATCAGTCTCCCATGCTTGTATATTGTCTGTATATCGCAGACCTCAGTCGCGACGGCGGGCAAGGATACGCTGGGCACAGTCGGCACCCACCACAACGGCTCCGGCGAGGATACAGACATCCTTGATGACCAACCGTCCGGCACCGGAAAGCAGCGGAAATCCATGTTCAGGACCACCCAGATCGGGCACCCAGCACTCTGGTGTCGTCACCAGAAACGATAATGTTCCAATCGTCATAAGGAATACCAGTCCAGCACCCACAAAGCCCACCTTGGGCCACACGATGCCTAAAAGCGTGAGAATGCCAAACGTCATGATGGCAATGCCAAGCCCTTTGGCAAACACATAAGTGCCGTTTGCCTCGTGCCACTGTTGCTTCTTGACATCCACTTCGCCCTCTTTGAGTTTGTATTCCTTGTATTCGGGCGCATCCTTCGTATAGAAGAAACTCATAAACGGACTGTTGGCCACAAACGGCACGATTCCCTCGGCCTCATAATTAAAAAACTTGAGGCCGCCAATCCATACAAAGATGATAAAGATTGCCACCCGAATAAGATGAACTCCAAAACCTTTGAGTGATGCCGACAGATGTAATACCCAGTCGACCAATGCCATAACTTGATTCATAACTAAATTGATTTTGATTGATGTTGTTAAATTTCTAATCAGACATTCTTCTGTCTTGTTCTAATGATGCAAATTTAATGTAATTATTTTAAGTATAAAAATTATTTTCCTTTAGAAATTGGATATATTACATTTTTTAACTAAACCTCTTATATATAAAGGTATTACAGACTTGCATCCGGAGGATATTCAACAAAGGAAACCATTTTGTGTTTCTATCCTTCCTATTGATTAAACTTGCCATAACTATCATTTCTCATCGTATGGCGAACGGAGTACGAACGTACTGCGAACGGAGTACGAGCGTATGGCGAACGGAGTACAAGTGTACTGCGAACGGAATACGAGCGTATGGCGAACGAAGTACGCTATCAAAAGATAGTATTACGGTCAACCCATCCCGCAAACGGCGACAGACTATCCATGAAAGAGCGCTCGATTCCACACCTCGATACATACACGTTCGCCCCACGACAATCATCCTATGATAACGGCGGCACGCCACATAACAGAATCCAACTTCCCGGAAACACACCCCACCACCCGTCTGATGCAGTCCAATTCGACTCAAAGCCCCCTCTCCCGACACCCTAAAACAGAGAAATTGCGCCTTCTTCGGCATGAGGTCTGTTAAAAAAACTAATTTTATCTCTATATAATAAGGTGTATGCAAAAAGTTTAATTACTTTTGCCAACCATTAAACATTCAAGTGGAAGTATGCAAGATAATTTAGTTATCGTAGAGAGCCCCGCAAAGGCTAAGACCATTGAGAAATTCCTTGGTAAGGAATTCAAGGTGATGTCGTCTTATGGACACATCCGTGACTTAAAGAAAAAAGAACTTAGCATCAACGAGACCACCCTCGACCCCGACTACGAGATACCCGAAGAGAAAAAGAAAATCGTTGCCGAACTCAAGAAAAATGCCAAGGCTGCCGGCAAGATCTGGCTGGCATCCGATGAGGACCGCGAGGGAGAGGCCATCAGCTGGCACCTTTGCGAAGTATTGGGATTGGACGAACAGAAGACTTCACGCATCGTATTCCATGAGATTACGAAGAGTGCCATCCTCGATGCCATACAGCATCCGCGTCACTTAGACATGAACCTCGTCAACGCACAGCAGGCCCGCCGCCTGCTCGACCGCATCGTGGGTTTCAAGCTCTCGCCCGTATTGTGGCGCAAGGTGAAGCCCGCCCTCTCTGCCGGTCGTGTGCAGAGCGTGGCCGTGAGACTCATCGTGGAGCGCGAGCGTGATATACAAGGATTTAACTCTGAGCCGTTCTACCGCATCAACGGTGTCTTCGCCGTGACTAATGCCGATGGCAGCAAGAGTGAAGTGAAGGCCGAACTCGACAAGCGTTTCAAGACCCACGACGAAGCCGTGGCCTTCCTCGGCAAGTGCAAGGATGCCACGTTCACCGTGGACAACATTGTGAAGAAGCCCCTGAAGCGCACCCCCGCGCCACCTTTCACCACCTCCACCCTCCAGCAGGAGGCCGCCCGCAAGCTCGGATTCACCGTGAGCCAGACCATGATGGTGGCCCAGCGGCTCTACGAGAGCGGACGCATCACCTACATGCGAACCGACAGCGTGAACCTCTCCTCACTGGCCATCAATGCCAGCAAGGACGAGATCGTCAAGACCTACGGCAAGGAATACAGCAATCCGCGCAACTACCACACCCACTCCAAGGGTGCACAGGAGGCTCACGAGGCCATCCGCCCCACCTTCAGTCAGGAGTCCGGACAGGAGTGGACCAATCAGGAGCGCCGCCTCTACGACCTCATCTGGAAGCGCACCATCGCCTCACAGATGGCCGACGCACAGATTGAGAAGACCACGGTGACCATAGACGTGGACGGCGTGGAGGAGAAATTCATCGCCACGGGCGAAGTGGTGGCCTTCGACGGATTTATCAAAGTATATCACGAGTCGACCGACGACGATGAAAACAACCAGGAGGAGAGCAACCTGCTGCCCGCCCTGAAGGTGAGCGACAAGCTCGAGCGCCGCGAGATTACCTCCACCGAACGATTCTCACAAGGGCCGCTGCGCTACACCGAAGCATCGCTCGTGCACAAGCTGGAGGAGCTGGGCATCGGCCGTCCGTCTACCTACGCCCCCACCATCTCGACCATCCAGCAGCGCGAATATGTGCAGAAGGGCGACAAGCCCGGCACCGAGCGTGCCTATGTCATCGACACCCTGAAAGGCAATCTCATCACGCCGAAAAAGAAAAAAGAGATGGCGGGCTCAGAGAAGGGCAAGCTGTTGCCCACCGACATCGGCATCGTGGTCAACGATTTCCTGCTGGACAACTTCCCCGAAATCATGGACTACAACTTCACGGCCAAGGTGGAGCGTCAGTTCGACGCTATCGCCGAAGGTGAAGAGGAGTGGAAAGATATGATGGTGAAATTTGACAACAACTTCACACCGACTGTCGAACGGGTGATGAAGAGTCGCTCTGAGCACAAGGTAGGTGAGCGCGAACTGGGACAAGACCCGGCATCGGGCAAGCCCGTGTTTGTGAAGATTGGCCGCTTCGGACCGATGGTACAGATCGGTTCGGCCGACGACGAGGAGAAGCCCCGCTTCGCACAGATACCCAAGGACCAAAGCATTGAGTCTATAACCCTGGAGGAGGCGATGGAACTGTTTAAGCTCCCGCGCACACTGGGCCAGTTTGAAGGCAAGGAGGTGAGCATCGGTAAAGGACGTTTCGGACCCTACGTGCTCCACAACAAGAAATATGTGTCTCTGCCCAAGACCGAAGATCCGATGACCATCACACTCGACACCGCCATCCAACTCATTGAGGAGAAGCGTGCGCAGGAGAAGGAGCGCCACATCAAGACCTTCGAGCAGGATGCCAAGATGGAATTGCTCAAGGGCCGCTACGGTCCCTACATCGCCTACGACGGGCAGAACTACCGCATCGACAAGAAACTCCACGACCGTGCGCTGGCCGCCGACCTGAGTTTCGAGGAGTGTATGGAGATTGTGAACAATGCTCCTGCACCCAAGGCAAAGAAGGCAAGGAAGTAGGGGCTTCCACAAGACCCTCAAGCCTCCCCAAGACCCTCCGGAGGAGGGGATGTAAGTTACCACATACAATAAAAGAGCGGCAGCAAAGGCATCTAAGGCCTCGCCGCATATAAATTAAAGAATTGCAGCAAACATTTTGAGGGCTGCAAGATATAAAACCAAGCGACCATGCAGGAAAAGCCACAGGACGAAACAACCAACCACGTTGGTAATCAACAGCCCCTCCCTCGGAAGGGCTTGGGGGGGCTTGGGTTGGACTCTGAGAGGCCCCGCATCATCCTCGTAGGCTACATGGGCTCGGGAAAGACCACTGTCGGCAAGGCGTTGTCGGCAGATTTGGGCATGCCCTTCTACGACCTCGACTGGTATATCGAGAGTCGCATGCACAAGACCGTGAAACAAATCTTTGACACGCGGGGCGAGGAAGGCTTCCGCGAGATTGAGCGCAACATGCTCCACGAGGTCGCCGAGTTTGAAAACGTCATTATCAGTTGCGGCGGAGGTACACCCTGCTTCTTCGACAACATGGACTATATCAACCAACAGGGGGAGTCTGTCTACCTGAAATGCTCACCCGAAGTGCTGCACAGGCATCTCAAGATGGGCAAGACGGTGAGACCGCTGTTGCTCAACAAGACCCACGAAGAGGTGGAAAACTTTATCCGTGAGCAGCTTGTGGTGCGTGAGCCCCATTATTCCAAAGCCAAACATACGGTTGATGTGACCTTGATGGACAATTACGACAAAATAAAAATAACTGTAGCTAAGTTGAAAGAAGCGCTCCACATAGCGTAAATTCTGCTGGCAATTTTACTCTTATCTTTTTTACTTTCTATGAAGAAGTGGACTATTGAAGATTCGAGGGAGCTCTACAACATCAACGGATGGGGCACCTCCTACTTTGGTATCAACGAGCAAGGCGACGTCTTCGTGACGCCCTGCAAAGACAACACGGAGGTGGACCTGCGTGATGTGATGGACGAACTCGCCCTGCGTGACGTCACTCCTCCGGTACTTCTGCGTTTTCCCGACATCCTGGACAACCGCATCGAGAAGACAGCATCGTGCTTCGATAAAGCAAAAGAAGAATACGATTTCAAGGGAGAAAACTTTGTGATCTACCCCATCAAGGTGAACCAGATGCAGCCCGTCGTGGAGGAGATCATCTCCCACGGCCGCAAATTCAACTTAGGACTGGAAGCAGGCTCGAAGCCGGAGCTTCATGCCGTGATTGCCGTGCAGTGTCAGAGCGACTCGCTCATTATCTGCAACGGCTACAAGGACCAGAGCTACATCGAGCTGGCCATGCTTGCACAGAAGATGGGCAAGCGCATCTTTATCGTGGTGGAGAAGCTCAATGAGCTGGACATCATAGCGAAAGTGGCTAAAGACCTGAAGGTGAAACCCAACCTCGGCATACGCATCAAGCTGGCATCGTCGGGATCGGGCAAGTGGGAAGAGAGCGGAGGCGATGCCTCGAAGTTCGGACTGACCTCATCGGAGTTGCTCCAGGCACTGGAAAGACTCGATGCGATGGGCATGCATGACTGTCTGAAACTCATCCATTTCCATATCGGAAGCCAGATCACCAAGATCAGACGCATCCAGACCGCACTGCGCGAGGCTGCACAATACTATATCAATCTCCACAAGATGGGGTACGACGTGGACTTCGTCGACTGTGGCGGTGGACTCGGAGTGGACTACGACGGCACCCGTTCGTCAAACAGCGAGAGCTCGGTCAACTACTCTATTCAGGAGTATGTGAACGACTGTGTCTACACATTTGTCGATGCTGCCAACAAGAATGACATCACCCACCCGAACATTATCACCGAAAGCGGACGCTCATTGGCGGCTCACCATTCGGTAATGGTCATAGATGTATTGGAGACAGCATCTCTTCCGGAGATGTCTGAAGAGTTTGAAGCCAAGGAGACCGACCATCAACTGGTAAAAGATCTCTATGACATCTGGTGCAACCTGAGTCCGAAGAGTATGCTCGAAGACTGGCACGACGCTGAGCAGATACGCGACGAGGCGCTGGAATTGTTCTCTCATGGCATCGTCGACCTGCGTACCCGCGCAGAAATAGAAGCTATGTATTGGAGTGTCTGTCATGAAATCAACATTCTCTCCAAAGGCATGAAACACGTTCCCGACGAGTTGCGCGGACTCGACAAGCTGCTTGCCGACAAGTATTTCTGCAATTTCTCGTTGTTCCAAAGTCTCCCCGACTCATGGGCCATCGACCAGCTATTCCCCATCATGCCCCTGCAGCGCCTCAACGAGCGCCCCACCCGCAAGGCCACATTGCAGGACATCACCTGCGACTCTGACGGAAAAATCGCCAACTTTGTGGCCGACGGGCATGTGTCTCACGTACTCCCCCTCCACTCGTTGAAGAAGAACGAGCCTTACTATCTCGGCGTTTTCCTCGTGGGTGCCTATCAGGAAATCCTCGGCGACATGCACAATCTCTTCGGTGACACCACTGCCGCCCACATCAGTGTGAAGGATGGCAAGTACAGCATCGACCAGATTTTTGACGGCGAGACGGTTGAGGAGGTGCTCGAATACGTGCAGTATAATCCCAAGAAGCTGGTGCGGCAGCTGGAGCAGTGGGTGACCAAGAGCGTCAAGCTCGGCAAGATTTCCCTCGAAGAGGGTAAGGAGTTCCTGAGCAATTATCGCTCCGGCCTCTACGGCTACACCTATCTCGAATAAGTCCTGCGGGCTCCCCAGCCTGCCCTTTCCTACGTTCTGTATGTTGGCGTACTACGCCAACCAACCCTATAAATTATGAAACAACATCTCACAATCGTCAAAGTAGGTGGTGCCATCGTCGAAGACGAGGCCCAGCTCACCACCCTGCTCCACAACTTCTCCGCCATCCCCGGCCATAAGCTCCTTGTTCACGGCGGTGGCCGCCGTGCCACCAAGGTCGCCTCGGCCTTGGGTATCGAGAGCAAGATGGTCAATGGTCGACGCATCACCGACAAAGAAATGCTTGAAATCGTGACCATGGTGTACGGCGGATTGGTCAACAAGCACATCGTCGCCGGTCTCCAGTCACAGGGCACCAATGCCCTCGGACTCACCGGTGCCGATATGAACAGCATCCTCAGCCACAAACGGCCACCCGTCAACATGACCATCCCCTCCACCGACGGAAGCCCCCTCACCCAGCTGGTTGACTTCGGTTTTGTCGGCGATGTGGAGCAGGTCAACGGCCCGATGCTCTCCACCCTCATCGACAGCGGCATCACACCAGTGATGGCTCCGCTCACCCACGACGGTCATGGCAACATGCTCAACACCAACGCCGACACGATCGCTTCTGAAGTGGCCAAGGCAATGGCAGCATATTACGAGGTCACCCTCATCTACAGCTTTGAGAAACCGGGCGTTCTTGCCAACCCCGACGACGACAACAGTGTCATCCCTACCATCACCCGCAGCGACTTCTCACGCTATGTATCCGACGGAACCATCTCCGGAGGAATGATTCCCAAGATTGAGAATGCCCTTCAGGCTATCGAAGCAGGGGTGTATAAGGTCAACATCACACTTGCCACCGCCATTGACGGCAAGCACGGTACCGTCATCAGGAACGCCGAATGACGACCTCTCGAATGACACCCCGCCCTCCCCGCAGGCCCCTTGTCTCATTCCAACTTCATCATCACGTCCTCCCCTTGAGGCCTTGAGCCGTTCCTGTCCACGTACACCGCCACACTGTGGCGGTCCACCCCTCCCCCTCTTTCACACCCTTTCCACATGAAAAAAATAAGTTTTCGCAATGACATCCTACCGCTGAAAAATCAGCTTTACCGCCTCGCGCTACGCATTACCCTCGACAGCGCCGAGGCAGAGGATATCGTGCAGGAAACCCTTATCAAGATTTGGAATCGCCGGGAAACATGGGAGGAGATTGAGAACATGGAAGCTTTCTGCTTTACGGTCTGCCGAAACCTTGCCCTTGACAGCATCAAACGACAAGCCAATCAGCACGATTCTCTCGACGAGTCACAGATGGAACGCCCTGACAACACCCGTAACCCTTCTGAACAGACCATCCAGCGCGACCAGATAAGCCTTGTAAGAAAGATTGTAGACTGTCTGCCCGAGAAACAACGTAGCTGTATTCAGCTGCGCGATTTTGAAGGGAAGAGCTATAAGGATATTGCAATGATTTTGGAGATTTCAGAAGAGCAAGTCAAGGTAAATATCTTTCGTGGACGTCAAGCTATCAAACAAAAGTTTATAGAATTGGAGAATTTCGGTGTATAACACTTACCCTTCTTCGCAAGACACCCACACCTCATATTCAAACATGGCCCTGCTGGATAACAAAATTCCAACAGGGCCATGTTCTTTACATATATAAACGAATTTCAAGACAGCCAGCACATCTTAAAATTCATCATTGGCATAGAGAAAATCAAAGTAGCTCTGCTTCCATGTAAACAATTCCTCGGGCTTAAAGAAACGATCAAGTTCAGCCACGGCCGTATCCGGACCGTCGCTTGCATGGACGATATTTTCTTGAAAACTCATACATAAATCACCGCGGATGGTGCCCGGATCAGCATTCCGGCCATTGGTTACTCCAGCCAACTTACGAACAGTGGCAATGGCATCAACGCCTTCCCAACACATTGCAATGACAGGAGCGGTCATCATTGAATCCTTCACACGTTGGAAGAAAGGTTTGTCAGCCAAATGAGCATAGTGCTCACTGAGGATAGCATCGGTCAACTGCATCATCTTCATTCCACAGAGATGCAAACCTTTCTGTTCAAATCGTTTGGTCACTTCACCCACCAAACCGCGCTGAAGCGTACAGGGTTTGAGTAGTACAAGGGTTCTTTCAATCATAATGATAATGGTTTAGGTTCTTTTTATCGCAAAGATAACCATTTGATTTCACTGCCGCAAGACGATACACATAAAATATTGTTTCATTGAAGAAACATAGGGAAAGCGTGAGAACAAATATGTTAAACAAACGTTAAAAAGACTCAATCCAGTAACTTTGAAATATCCGAGTCGTCATTTAGATAGTAACGAAGGAATTCAACATGGATTACAAATACATCATACAGCTGTTAGAGCGCTATTGGCGTTGCGAGACCTCTTTGGAAGAAGAGGACATCTTGCGAGCCTTCTTTAGTCAGGACAATATCCCGGCAGCTCTCTTATGCTACAAGCCTCTCTTCAACTACAGAGAGCAGCAAAGCGATGAAGATGTATTGGACGACAGATTCGATGATAGAATCATGGCTATCATAGAGGAGTCGCAGCCGGTCAAGGCACGCATCATCACGATGACGCAACGCCTCCGTCCACTCTTCAAGGCAGCCGCTGTCGTGGCCATCATTCTTACCTTGGGCAACGCCATGCAGGTGTCGTTTGGCAATGGGGCCAAAGACACAATTAGCAGTTATGACGGTTATAGCATGCCAGAAATTCAGAAAGGAAACTCTGTTGCAATGGGCGACAGTGCAATGGTAGACACGATGAAACAAAGCATGGTTGAGCCCAAGGTTTCTGTTGATCAGCCCATCATTAAATAAGATTATTTCTATGCTTTCTCTATAAAATAATGTTTAGTAAAACAACAAAACGAAACTGTGAAGTTTCAATTCTCTCAAATTTTTCATAACATACTAACGTAGAGAAGGGACCACAACTCAAGAATGAGCATGTGGTCCCTTATTTTTTTGGATTTCACCCCGTCATTATATTCCTGACGAATAATAATGTTCACAGTGACAAAGAACTACTCACAAGTGCGCTTCAAGCGTACATAAAGCTGTAGCAAACTTGGTATGAGTATACACAAAGAAAAGCCCAACCCCATCCACATGGATTGACTGTCACCATGGAAAAGATCGATCAGCTTTCCGTCGGCCATCTGCGGCATGAGATTAAACATAAGGTAGGCCACAGTATTATTGATCCAATGGAATACCACACCGGGGGCTATGGAGTCGGTACGATAGAACATCCAGCCCAAGAGAAGCCCCATGAGGCTGGCATGGACAAACTGCGGCACGTTGCCATGTACTGCACCGAACACAAGGGCAGAAATCACGATGGGCAGCCAGTGGAGCTTGCGATCGAACATCTTCAGCAAGGTACGGAGAATGGCACCACGGAACACCAGTTCCTCTGCTATAGGCGCAAGGATGCCTATGGCAAGATATCCCGCAGGTTCGCCCATGATGTCTTCAAACATCTTGGCCGTGGAAGAGGGAATAGATACCTGTAACTGATCAATGATCCATTCAGAAGGAAGGATGGTGCCCAAGGCAAGCCACACCACCCAAGCCAATGCCGTCCATGGATGAGACGCAAGCCACACACGCGACACAGGGGCCCATTTGGAATAGACAAACACAGCCAAGGTAATGATGCTGCTCAATGCAGAAACCACCACCATAAGCTTTCCTGATAAATCTATGGCACCATGATAGGCATTAGATATAAACTCACTCATTGGAAGGCCGCTATTCCATGTGGATACCGCACCCACGCCGAGGATTACAAAATATTGTATCAGGAAAAAAACAACAAGATACAATACAATGTCTATAATTCTATGTAGATAACTATTCGTTTGCATGATTTTTTCTGAATAATTCTTCAACCATCCGTTCATCTTCCTTTAGCTGTTCGACAAGCAGGGTGACATTATCAAACTTTTTTTCCGCCCTGATGCGGTGAACAAAAGACAACGCTAAAGGACAACCATAAATATCGGAATGGAAATTAAAAATATAAGTTTCTATGGTGCGCTGGAAGTCACCAAACGTAGGGCGAGTACCTATATCCGTCATGGCTGGCAACCATTTGTCGCTCTCTCCTACCTTAACCTGGGTGGCATAGACACCACAGGCAGGAATAAGCTGTCCGCTGTCTTCAGTGTCTAAATTGGCCGTGGGATACCCCAACTCTCGCCCTTGCTTGAAGCCATCGACCACCTTGCCGGTGAGAGTATAAGCATATCCCAGACAACTGTTGGCCAAATCAACTTCCCCCTCCTTAAGGAATGCCCTCACGACCGAGGAGCTCACCTGTATACCCTTGTATTCGTAGGGATGGCTCTGGATGACCTGGATTCCCAATTCCTGTCCGTATCTCACATAGTCATCAAAACCTTCGGCTCGGTTGTGCCCAAAACGATTGTCATAACCTATGACGAGTTTACTTACATTCAGCTGGTCTTTCAACACTCCAGCCATGAATTCTCGGGCCGACAACCGGGCCAGTGTCTCATCGAAATGGAGCACGACCACAATATCTACACCTGTCTTTTCGATGAGTTGGAGCTTTGCATCAAGTGTAGTGAGCAATTCCGGCTGATAATCGGAATGGAGTACTTGACGAGGATGACAATCAAGAGTGATAACCATAGAAGGCAAGCCAAGCGACTGCGCTTCCTCGATGACATGATGCATGAGAAACTGATGTCCACGGTGTACCCCATCGAAAAAGCCGAGGGTGGCTACACAAGAGGAAAACCCTTCGGCCGGTTGCTGGTGATTGAGATAGATAATCTTCATTTGACAACCTTTCATCAACAATTACCAATACGCTTGAATGCACGCCAGATCTCTCCGCCACCAAACACAATCACTCCCGTGATACCTGTCACCCATGTCCACTCAGAAAGACTCAGTGGCTGGGTGCGGAACATACGGCCACCAAAGGTGACAATAAGCCACTGACCTAAAAACACCAAGACTAACACCAAAAGCAAACCACGGTCGCGCCAGAGATAGCGCAAGGCCGAATGGCGGGAACCGAAACATTTGGCGTTGAACAGGTTCCAGAACTGTATCATCACAAAAGTGGTGAAGAATATCGTGAGTTCGTGGACGTCGACCACACTTCCTGCGCCATGGCGCTCACACCAGATAAGGAAGACAAACATCACGGCGAAGAACAGCAAGCCGCAGATGATGATGCCCCATCCCATCGGCGGGGAAATGATAAAATCGGACTGACTACGGGGTCTGTCTCTCATCACCTCGCGCGAGGGAGGCAGTGAGGCCAGAGCCATCGCCGCGAAAGTGTCCATGATGAGGTTGACCCAGAGAATCTGAGTCACCGTGAGCGGCATCTCGGTACCGATGAATGCGCCGCCGAGCACCAGCAGCAGGGCTGATAGGTTGACCACCAACTGGAAGAAAAGGAATCGCTGGATATTTTTGTAGAGCGAGCGACCCCACATCACGGCAGAGGAGATGGAATGAAAACTATCGTCGAGTAACGTGATATCCGATGCCTGTTTAGCCACCGACGTGCCCGAACCGAGCGAAAGACCGACGTGGGCATAGTTGAGGGCAGGAGCGTCATTGGTGCCGTCACCTGTCACTGCCACTACCTCGCCGTGCTTCTGCAACAGTTGTACGAGACGCTGTTTGTCGGAGGGACGAGCACGCGACATCACGCGGATGTCTTCCACCCGTTCGTAGGCATCTTCATCAGTGAGAGCTGCAAAATCAGAACCTGTGATATGCCACCGTTCGCTCTTTGCCACCCATTCATCACTTTCCGTATCCAATTCCTTGTGCCTGGATACCTCATCCGCATTATCTTCGTCCCATATCCCAATCTGTCGGGCTATCTCGATAGCTGTAGCGGAGTTATCGCCGGTGACGATTTTCACTTCGATGCCAGCCTTGCGGCAGGTCGACACGGCCTTCGGCACATCCTCACGTACGGGGTCTTCGATGGCAAACACAGCCTGGAAGGTGAGGTCGGAGGTTCGGAACTCGTCGGTGTCAGCCATCGCAAGCAGCAGCACGCGCATGCCGGCCTGCTGGAATGCAGCCACCTTGGACATGATGCGATTGCGCTTCTCATCGTCGATGAAGCACATATCGAGCACGATTTCGGGTGCACCCTTGACATACAACCGGTGGTTGGAAGTCTGCGTCATCATGTATTTGTTCTCGGTGGAAAAGGGAAGTTGTTCCACGATTTTTGCCGAATCCCGCTCGAGGAGATAATCTTCACCGCGGCCATTCATCCATTGAAGCAGGGCTACCTCAGTGGGATTGCCCACCCCCTTGTCCTTATCGAGGAAGGCAGTGGTATTGGTGGCGATGCCCTGATAGACCGACCGGATATCGATATTCTTACCCACGACACACTCCTTCACGGTCATGCGGTTTTGTGTCAGCGTGCCGGTCTTGTCTGTACAGATTACCGTCACGGCACCCATCGTCTCCGATGCGTGGAGTTTTCTCACGAGATTGTTTGATTTCAGCATCCGCCGCATGTTCAGGGCGAGGGCCAGCGTCACGGCCATCGGGAGGCCTTCGGGCACCGCCATCACGATGAGCGTCACGGCCATCATGAAGTAGTTGAGCACGACCTGGGCCATGCCGAAGTAGTCTTTGCCCTGCCAGAGGGAGTTGGTGAGGATGTCGTGGATAAGGAATACGATGAAGGCAGCGATGGCTACGGCCGTGCCGACCTTGGAAATCAGCTTGGCCAACTTGTCAAGCTGTATATTTAGCGGGGTCTTGGTATCGGTTTTCTCCGCAGCACTCGTGGCCACCTTGCCTATTTCGGTATGGTCGCCCACATGGGTCACCACTGCCTCGGCGTGGCCATTCATCACCATCGACGAGCGCAGCACGACATAAGCGGGGTAAGCCGCCTCCTTCTCCTCGATGTCGGAGGTGCTGCTTTTCTCGGTGTCGGCTGTTTGTGCCTCATCTATGGGTAACATCTTGGTGGTGAGTTGCTCTCCGGTGAGACTCGATTCATCTACCTGGAGGTTCACGGCCTCGATGAGTTCGCCGTCGGCCGGGATTTCGTCGCCCACCTCGATGAGGATAATGTCGCCCACCACCACGTCGCGTCGGGCAATCTCCATCACCCTCCCCTCACGTCTCACCTTGACCGGCTGGTCTTCGTTAATGGCGGTGAGCACCCGGAATTTCTTTGCAGCGTCACGCTCAAAATAGAACCCTACCGTCGTGGCGATAAACACGGCGAGAATGATACCGATAGTCTCTATGAAATCATTCTCAACAAAAGCCAGCACCAATGACACTAATGCAGCAACAAGAAGTATTTGAATAATCGGGTCACGGTATTTTTCCATATACAGTTTCCAGAGGGAAACCGGGCGGGGAGGAGTCAAGACATTATCTCCATGTTTTTGACGACTTTCAGCAACCTGAGCGTCGGTCAATCCCCAAGAGATTGTTCCCGATGATGTTGGCTTATTCATAGACGTGTATATATTTTCTGCAAAGTTAGCTAAAAAACCCAATATCAGCCAATATCTTATGTCTTATTTCGTTACTTTTTGCAAAAATCATTTGCTCCTTCAAGCAAAAGAATATCTCTCTTTTCACCACTTTTTACGAAAAACATTTGGTTTTTCAAGTGAAAGACCGTACCTTTGCACCACGCAATTATTGGGGGTTATTTCCAATCACTTGTCATAACGGACTTGTAGCTCAGTTGGTTAGAGCAACAGACTCATAATCTGGAGGTCCCTGGTTCAAGCCCAGGCTGGTCCACATTGAAAATCAGGGAGTTACATCAAAGTAACTCCTTTTTCATTTCTCCCGGTGAACTTGCGGTGAACTTTTTAAATAGAAAGTTACAGCATGCAACCTTGTGAAATTTCACCCTGATTATTTCTATTCGCTGAATATTTACGACCTGCTTCTTTTATTGAAATTTTGGTTATAACCTCCATAGTCTGGAGGCCTTAGTTTTAAACTCTGATTAGTCCAAACTATTTTTCACAGAAAAGCAGACACGCAAGAAATATGAGTTACATCAGCAATTGCAAAAGTTAAAGTCAAAGATTAAGCAGACTTAAACCTCCTTAATCTATATTTTCTTTTCTAACCACTGTATATCAGCACTTTATCATTATATTCTAAGATAAAGCAAGTTTTTATGGGACCTCTTTGAAAATAAATATATAACACGTAGCCATTATACCAGAAAATAAAATATCACATATTAAGACGATTAAAAACATTTTGTTCTGTTTATATTTGGATATTTAGAGAATAACGGCTATATTTGTGGTCTAAAAATCTATATTATGCATTATAACGAACTAATAGAGAAACAAGTCATAGGCAGACTTCGTGTAGACAATCCTTGGTGGACTGAAAATGAGGTTGCTGCATATTATGCAGAGATGCACCCTCGTCTATATCTTGATATCTTCTACCCATTAGTTTTCGGGATGGATATTAGACGCGCTGTCATATTGATGGGACCTCGTCGCGTAGGTAAAACAGTGATGCTGTATCATACCATTCAGCGTCTGATAGCAGATGGCGTTTCTCCGCAGAGCATTATTTATATTTCCGTAGAAACTCCTATCTATAATAAAATATTGTTGGAACAATTATTTAATCTGGCGAAACAGGCTTTAGCCAAGACTGACAGTAAGGAGACTTTCTATGTTTTCTTTGATGAGATTCAGTATTTAAAAGACTGGGAGGTCAATTTAAAGTCATTAGTTGATACCTACCATAATGTGAAGTTTGTCGCATCTGGTTCTGCGGCTGCAGAATTGAAAAAACGAAGTAACGAAAGCGGTGCAGGAAGATTTACCGATTTTGACTTGCCTCCACTGACATTCTATGAATACGTTCATTTGAAGGGGTATGCCCATTTAATGCTTCCAATGAAGATGGATTGGTCAAATAGGCCAATAACGGGAAACACCACCATAGATATTACCAAGTTGAATAAACTGTTTATAGACTATATTAATTATGGTGGTTATCCGGAAGTGGTGTTCTCTCAGCGTATTCAGGAAAATCCAGGTCAGTTTATTAGGCATGATATCATTGACAAGGTTTTGTTGAGGGATTTGCCAAGTTTGTATGGAATTACAGATGTTCAAGAATTGAATTCCCTTTTTACCATGATAGCCTACCATTCAGGTTCTCAGTTCTCGTATGAAGGTCTTTCAAAAGATTCTGGGGTAAAAAAGGAAACACTCCGAAAATACATACAGTATCTTGAGGCTGCATTCTTAATCAAGAAGATTCGTCGTGCTGATGACACAGCCAAAGAGTATAGACGTGAAATGTTGTTTAAGCTTTATCTCACAAACCCGTCTTTACGATGTGCGCTATTCCAGCCCATAGACGAGAATGATGAAGTGATAGGCAATATGGTGGAAACTGCAGTTTATGCTCAGTGGATTCCTCGAAATGCGAATATAGCCTATGCTAACTGGAATGAAGGCAATAAAAAGAAAGGAGAGGTTGACATTGTTGGGGTAAATGAGGCAAAACAGAAACCAGAGTGGGCTGTTGAGGTGAAATGGTCGAATAAGCCTTTCCATAATCCGAGTACAGAACTAAAATCCCTGGAGACGTTTATGAAGACCAATGGTTTGACCTATGCCATAGTTACTTCTATCTCAGAAACTGGGAAAAAAGAGACGCCTTATGGATGTCTTCAGTTTATGCCCGTGGCTTGTTATGCCTATACTGTAGGCGAGAACACACTAAAGGCAACCAAAATATCGTTTGGTTTGTAAACTGGTAATCGCCAACAATCTGGCTAAGGTGGGCTAAAAATGAATGCAGATATTTTATGCTTCGATAATTGGAATATATTAAGTGCAATTGCGAACATTTGCATTGCAATATTAGCTTTTATTACGTACTTGTATACAAGAAGTCAGGGAAAAAAGCAAGATAAACTTCGATTTGAGGATGTCCGTGCAAGGTTGTCATTCAGCATAATTGTCTGGCATGACCATTATATGCTTAAAGTTACAAATGTGGGTAAAGAAACGGCCTACAACATTGAGCTTAATGTATCTGGTAGCCCTATTTCTGATAACCTATTTTCTTTCGTAAAAAAAGTATTTGCAAATCTTCTTCATACAACAATTTGCGTTGAAGCAGGTCAAAGTGTATTTTATTTAGTATCGCCTACCGAGAATGCATCAGGCTCATTTGGAATAGACGGACAACAACAGGTGGGTGCCAAGGATATACGAGCATGGTTGAAGAAACATGATAAAGAAGATATTATCATAACTGGCAAATATAATAATCGTCATATCATAAACGAAAGGTTCTGTATCCGTGATTATGCTCAATATGGGGCTTTTGAGCATAAAGAGGCAATTGAAGAAATTGCAGATGCAATACTTTCACGTGACCCTCAAGATACGAATATTCAAAAAAACTTTCAACTTATAGCAGAAATAATAAAAAAACAACCCGTTGGCGGAATTAAATCAGTGCGTACCTGATCCTGCCTATAGGCCTGTTGTTAATGTAGTTGATGTATTGTAATACGGTCATCGCACTGATTTTGCCCACTATTCGGGCAAAAAGGCTGCAGGTTTCCTTAGCGTAGTTCCTGATGACGAGGAATTGGTCGGTAAGTTGTGAAAACAATGTCTCAACCCTCTTTCTTGCCTTTGCAAAAGGGATGAATGTGGGCTTCCAGTTTTTTTGATTGAGCCTGTACGGACACTCAAGCCTGATGTTGGCTGTCTCGAAGAGGTCAAGCTGGACTTCCGCACCAATATACCCCTTGTCGCTAAATATGCTGCAATCGTGGTAAAGCAGCTTGATGTCCTTCAGATAGTTGATGTCGTGCACACTTGCCTTGGACAGGTCGTATGAATGTATAACACCGCTTAAACCACAGAGTGCGTGGAGCTTATAGCCGAAGAAGTAGTTTCCTTGGGATGCGCAGTAGCCGAAATCCGGGGCTTTGCGAAAATCACCAGTCCGCCCCATCTTGCATCTTTTTCCCACGAGCCGTACGACACACTTCTATTGGCTTGGAGTCTATGCAGAAGTAATCCTCGCCGCCATCGATATGACTGGCAATGCGGCTGCGTATTTGCTCACACAGGGCACTCACAGACTTGCGGCAGTCATTGAACTGACGGCGGGAGATAAGGTTGGGGATAGAAGAACGGCACTCTTTCAGCTTCGCCTCAAAAAGCCAATTCTCGCTGTCTATCTCCTCAGCTTCGACCGCCATGCTCAACGCGATGACTTCCAAATCAGAGAAACGAGAAACGAGGAACAGGACCTGGACGACGCACATTGCCAGTCTCCGTAACCAAATCTTTGGAGAAATGTTTGCATGTCTCCAGAAATTTAACGAACTTTGTGTACAAGTTGCACATAACGAGATTATATAACTTAAAGACTATGTACTCTAAATTACTAAAAATCTGCGATATATGCAACTTTTCTTATACATCTTATTCAATATATAATTCCGCCAACGGGTAAATAATGGTCTTCTGGCCTATTTGGGTTGATGCCAAACGTCCCAAGTTGTCATAGTTGTTGGTAGTCTTAAAGCCTCTTCCATCTGTCTGCGTCAGCAACGTACCGTCAGCAGCATACGTATAATTTGAAATTCCCGCATCCGGGTCAGAAAGAGACAACTGACTACCAGCAGCATCGTAGGTCATAGTCATAGTAGAGCCTTGAGTTAGTATCCTCCATGCCCAGACCAACGAAGTGACTGAAGGAGAGACGGTCGTTCACTTGATTCTCAACCTCACCGTCACTCAGTCCATACCATGTACGGAGAAGTTCGGTCTTGAACAGCACCAGACTGTCATAACTCGGACGGCCTGTTGATTTATAGCCCTTGGTATAGGCGATTTCCAGAACACCCCGGATGGGATTCCTGTCCACAACCTGGTCTATCTGAGAGAAGAAGGCCTGATTGACCTTGCGCTGGCCGAGGAACATGTCGGCAAAACTGGGAGAGGAAGGCTTCTATTTCATACCATAAAGGTACTAATTATGGCTGATATGGGAAAACTTTGGGGAGGATAGTTTTGTAGAGGTCTCAATCCAGCTCTCTTGTATTGAAATCCTTGCAAGAAGATGGACTCTAAACATTATCCCTGTTTTATTTGTATGCTTTGGTAAACAAGAAACAACTATAGACATTGTTGCATGATGTTTTCAGATTATATATTCTCGTACCCTCTTTGGCATTATTTTTGCTTTCATGTCTTAAAAAATATTATGCAATGAAAGCTGTAAATCTAAAAAACTTAGTGAATTCATATAAAAGTCTAAGCAAAGAAACGCTATCTTCATATCTTGGTTTCTATGGAATAGAATTAGCTGACCGGGGAAAAAACAGTGGATTGAAAGAGGATGAGTTGGACTGCATGGCATCTTTTGTTGAACTTTTTAAGGCAAATGAGGATTCTACATTCTTGTTGGATAATTTCTTTGTTGGATATAAGATACCTCAAATAGGAAAAGAATTTGATTTGTTACAATTCAATAATGCTAATGTTGTTAATATAGAATTGAAGACTAAAGCCAGTGAAGATAAAATCTTGAAACAACTTAAAAGAAATCTCTACTACTTACAATTTTTAAATAAAGAAGTTTCGCTTTTCACATACGTGCAGGAAGCCGGAATTCTTTATAAGCTGGATAATAATAAGAACAATCTCATCCCTGTTGTCATTGATGACTTATGCAAAGAATTGATTAAGGGTAGTTACGAATTTGATGATATTGACAAACTATTCAATCCCAGTAACTATTTGATCTCCCCATTCAATTCTACAAAGAAATTTATGGAAGAAGAATATTTTCTGACAGAGCACCAAGAGGAAATAAAATATAACACTAGTGTCCGGTAAACTTCTCCTTAGAATTCGTAAGTATCTGATAAATAATATTTTCCGCGGACAAACGCCTGTACACGATTTGAAATGCCTACATTTGCAGAGTGTAAGCTAATCAATCAGA
>JAEAMQ010000001.1 GCA_016901395.1 Prevotella sp.
CGCCGTAGGTGTTCTGCTGTTGAGAGGGCGGGGTTGGCAAGCGAAGCGAAGACAACCCTGCCTGCCTGCGCCACCAAACGATCAACCCCCGAAGTGGGGTTGTGCTGTTTGATACGGCTGGCACCCACCCATGGGCGTGGGGAAAACCATCTCTGTCTCTACCGTTAACACCCGGAATATGTATCGTTGTACTCGATATTCTGTAGTTAAAACAGCACAACCCCGCTCTGGGGGTTGAATATTACCTATATCCCATAGGCGGGGTTGTCATCGCTTCGCTTGCCAACCCCGCCCTCTCAACGGCACAACCCCACTTCGGGGGTTGAATACTACTCATACATCGTTAATACAACTTCGCTTCGAGGATAGGATACTACTCATACATCGTTAACACAACTTCGCTTCGAGGATAGGATACTACTCATACATCGTTAATACAACCCCGCTTCGGGGATAGGATACTACTCATACATCGTTAATACAACTTCGCTTCGGGGATAGGATACTACCCATACATCGTCAACACAAACTTCGCTTCGGGGATAGGATACTACTCATACATCGTGAGTACAACTTCGCTTCGGGGATAGAATACTACTCATACATCGTTAATACAACTTCGCTTCGAGGATAGGATACTACCCATATATTGTTAACACAACCCACTTTGGGGATTGAATACTACCCATACATCGTGAGCACAACTTCGTTGGGGGTTGGCATGCTTTGAGCAGCAATTCTAAGTAGGGACGCTCTGTGGTTTCTTTCGGTTATTGAATCCATTGGGTGTTTTCTAATGGTTGATATGGGTTTAATGGTCCGCCGATATATACGACAAAGCCCCCGCTCCTTATTGGAACGGGGGCTTGATTTATAGTACCCAGTGGCATGGAAAGGGTTTTCCCATGCCACTTTCGGACTTGGTGTAGCCACTCTCAGGACTTGCTGTAGCCACTTGTGGACTTATTTCTTCACCACTTTCTTGCCGTTGATGATGTAGACACCCTTGGCGAGATCGTCGAGTGCGGTGCCAAAGGGCACGTCCTGACGCACCATCTTACCGTCGAGCGAATAGACGATTACCGGTGTGGAGTCGTCGATGGTCAGACCGTTGATGCCGGTTGTGGCCACGCAAACCAACTTACCGTCGGTCGCAAGCAACTCTGTGCTCCATTGAGAACCGTCGTTGCTCTCCACGATGAGGTCGGTGGGGATGGTCGGCTTGCGGCTTGCGGCATTGAAAACCGTGATTTCGTCGCCCGCGGCAAAGGCTCTGCCGTTGAGCGCCTCGACCCTGATCTTCGCGCCAGACATAAAACGACACATCGTGCCGCCTATCTGGAACTTGTCGTTCAGGGATGTACCAGCCTTCACAAGCAGTGTTCCCCCGCTGTAGACAATGAGGTTGGATGCGGTCTTCAAGGGCAGAATGCCGACGGCATCGCGTGCTACTCCAGCCGAGAGTGTGCCGCCCTGCTTCACAATAATGCTATTCGTCGTACCATATCCGGCTACATATCCGCTGTCCTGAACGGTCACGGTGCCGGTGGTCAGCGTACCCGAAGAGTTGCGTATGAAGAGCTGACCGCCAGCCACGACGATGCTCGAGGTGCTGCCTGCGCCATTGAGGGCCCATGCGCCCGTGCCCACCTTAGTCACGTTTTTGGCCGTGAGCACACCGCTGTAAGAGGCATCCTGATTGTTATAACCCACCTCCCACGACTCCGACGAGCCACCAAACGTAGGCTGGGTGGCATAGCTTGACACGCCTGTCGGGTCGGCCAGCGCACCCACCTGGAGTGCGGCCGCAGTGCCAGCAAAGCTGCTATTGATGTGATAGACAGCGGAAGCGTCGTTCAGTGTGAGCGTGAGCTTCTTCATATCGGTCACGTTTTCTCTCAGGGCTGTGGAGCCTTGGAAGTTTAATGTGCCCTCGAAGTTGCTAAAATCGCCATTCACATAGAACCTCACACCGCCTGCAGGGATACACAGGGTGCCCTTGCCGGTGTAGCTACCCTGTACGATTCCACGCTGCTGGTCGTTCTGTCCGCCACCGATGGTGAGTGTCGCCTCTTCGGAAATATCGGTCGGATGGTTATAGACCACAGACGGATAGCTGCCGTTGACAATCAGGTTGATGCGGCTGTTGCCCCCTCTTGCATACACCTGCACATTGCCGAAGGTCGCACTGCTGGAGCCCTGGGCGAGAATTCCGCCCTTCATCACCAAGGCCTTCATGGTGTAAAGGCCGGGGTAGGTGAAGTTCAACTGTCCGGGGCCGTCCTTCACCAGCACGCCGTCGGCACCCGTCACAAGGCCTTTCAGCGACACGGCGCCACTGGCATTGGCCACGTTGATGGTGGCGGTGTCGGCGATTTCGATGCCACGGTCGGTCGCCACGTTGTCGGCAACAATCTTCAATGTGCCGCCGGCTATCTTGATATTCTGCACACCTGCGCCAATGGAGCTGGGATAACCGGCATCGTTCAGTTCCTTCACCGTGAGCGTACCGCCGTTGATGATGGTCTGTCCGGTGAAGTCGTTGTTCTTGGTATTGATGACGAGATTGCCCTCGCCATTTTTCACCAAGTCTCCTTCGCCCGAGAGACCGCCCTCTCCATTGAGGGTGTAGTCCTTGGCATTGTTGAATGTCACGCCGTTCTGAATCATCTTCTGACTCAGCATTACGTCGTAGATCTGGGCATCATCGCCAAACGAAACCTTGTCATGCTGCACGAAATAGGTGCTTTCGCCGGCATTGTTGAAGTTGTTGGCGGTGTAGTCCCACATGTTGCTCGACGCGCCTTCCCACTTCACTCCCTCGGCAGCGGCACGCGTCTCGGGGATGTTGAGCACAATCTTGTTGCCCACAACCTTGAGCGAATAGGGCTGTCCCTCCAGCGACCGGACGGAGAGCAACGTGTCGTTGGCCAGCGTAATCGTACCGGTAGCCTCCACCAGGGTGTAGTCGCCGGCGAGCAATTTGTTGTCGGTCGACGTGGCATTGATGGTGAACACCAATGGCGCATTGACCTTGAGGTCGCCGTTCACCATCAGTTTGTCTACGGTGCCGTTGCCCAATGTCACCTCGTCGTACACATTATTAGTAATGGTAAGGCTCTTTCCGAAGGTCATCACCTCCTGGGGAAGGAGCCGGCTTCCCTCGTAGTTGAGCGAACCCTCGAAGTCCACATCGCCGTTGAGGGTGGCCTTGCCGCCGAGCGAACCATATCCGCGCACGCTCACCGGACCACTGATGGTACCGTTGACGAGCATCACGCCGTTGGACACCACGGTCTTGCCCGTGGTAGAGATATTGGCGTTAAGCGTCAGCAATCCGCGCTCACTCTTCCACACTTCGCCCGTTCCGCCGATGGCTCCCGCACCCGAAATGGTGTAGCTGTGCTCCTTGGGCACCATGAAATAGGTCTTCGAAGGCTCCACGGTAGCATTCAGCGCAATGACCTGCGTGGTGTCACCGGTGATGTCGAAGATAACGCTCTTGCCCTTCTGGAAGGCCTGAGCCTGCTTGCCGTCGAAGGAAACGAAATTAGACGATGCCGTGTCCCAGCTGCCTCCCTTGCTCCATCGCAGGTCGGCACTCATGGTGCCGGGCAGCGGTGGACGCTTCATCTGATAGCCGAGATAGAACGAGGTGTTGGGGGCCTGATAGTAACCGCGACTCGTGCAGTCGAGCAGATAGTGCGGGTCCTGCATCAGACAGTACATGCTGTAGGGCGTATATTCGTTGGTGGTGTAGCCCACAATACCCGTGGCACCCTTGTCGTTGGACTGCTTCATGAGCACCACCTCCTCGCGCCAGTCACCGGTGATGTCGCCCCAGAAGCCTGCGCGGTTGGCCCATTCGGAATGGGTGGCCCAGCCAGACTCGCGCGACAGCTCTGCCAGTCGGCCGCCGTAGTCTTTCTCAATGTGTGCGTTGGTGCTGTAACCGCTGCCACCCGGCGAACCGAGTTTCTCACGGCCGAGGTCGCCATCCCACCACACGCCTTCGTAGGGATAGGGAGTTGACCCTGCGTGCACCACGTTGCCCTTGATGTCGTAGCAGTTGGCCATCGTGGAATAAATCTCATACCCCAGATGGGTGGAGTCGATATCCATACACTCTCCACGCCCCACGTCGACCACGCTGGGCAGATACCACTCCTTCAGATGTTTGCCCGTGGCAGCGTCATAGACGAGTTGTCCGAGGAGGTTGCTCTGCTGGATGACATAGGTTTCCATGCCCGGGTGGGTGGGGTCGAGGTCGCTCGTGCGAAAGCGGTCGCCGTGACCGATGCCCGCCGAGAACACCATGTCCTTGTGGGTGTTCACGCCATAGCCGCCCTGCAGCATCTCGTCGCGTCCGTCGCCGTCGACATCGGCTGCCCGCAGCTGATGGAACTCTGCCGGCCAGGGGGTCTTGTCGTTGCGGCTCCACGTGTAACTATGGTGCCAGTTCGACGGCACACCGTTGTCCCAGTCATAGGTGAAGCCCAGCACATAGTTATGGTGACGTCCGTCGGCCTTGGTGCGATCGAGACACTCCGACATGATCATCGGGTGCATACCGTCGTCGTAGGTCACGATGTTGTGGCCCGTCATAAACGCATATTCCTGACCATTGCCGTCGTTCATATAGTCTGCGCGGTTGTCGCGGCCATAGTGGTCTGCGCCGTCCTGCAACTCGCTGTAGTTCAGTTCGCACACGTCCATCTCCGCGCCGGTCTCTCCATTGATGACCGACATGTAGAAAGGCGCGTTGCGGTTGGTCACCTTCGTATAGTCGATGATGCCGTCACCGTCGACATCGCCCGTCGTGCTGCCCTTCACATAGAGGCCCCACGTGTTCTTGGCCTTGTCCCAGAAACGTGTGCCGTCGGATGTGCGGGTCACGAGTTCGGCCTTCCCGTCGCAGTTGATGTCATAGACATTGAGGATGCAGTTTTGTCCCCCCACGGGATTGAGGTTGGGTCCGAAGTCGATGGTCCACAGGTAGGTGCCGTCACTCTTGTAGGCTTGGGCCATGGTGTTGTAGCTGGCCACCGCCGTGTTGCGTATGACCACCCAGTCTGTCTCGCCGTCGCCGTCGAGGTCACCGGGAAACACAAAGGGCGTGCGGAAACTGTCGGCGGGACACACCGTGGTCTCAAAGTCGATATCCATGAAGGCGTTGGCCCACCGCTGCTTGTAGGTGTAGCTGCCGCCCTGGGTGGCATCCTCGGTGCTGTCGTACACGGGGTTCACCGTCACCACGTCGCCGTCGCGCAGTGTTGAGGGCACATAGTTGGTGTTGCTGGTCTCGGCGACCTGCGTGCCATTGATGTAAACCCGGTACAAGGTCGACTCCGGCTCCTCGGCCCACCGTCTCCAACTGATGAGATAGGTGCCCGCATTGAACCGGATGTCGCCCTGCGTTCTGTTCACAGCCGTCACTCCGCGGCTCAGCTTCTGCACGATGCGCTGGGCTTGTGCGCCCATGGGCAGCAGGACCGCAAAGAGACAACATAGCGTAAATTTTTTCATTGGTCTGGTATAAGTTTTTAGTTATTTGATTTGTTTTGTTTCATTACCGTTGCAAAAATACATAGATTAAGCCACATATAGTCATAAAATCCTACGAATATTGGCAAAATACTCCATATCGTTTTCCCCCTGCCCACAGGCATTAGGAACCGCCCTCGCCGCCCGTAGAAACACGGAAACCAAGGGCTGGCGTGTTAATAAACCCAAACTTGGAATAACAAAAGTTAGAGAAAGCTTGTCAGAAGTCCACCCTAAAGATATTTCCTCTAATTTTGCAAAACAAGACTTCCAAGGGCCAGCACGCTTCTGTCTGACCCCTCAACCAATTCTTATGAAGAAGATTGAACAGATTGTTTTACTATTGACATGCCTTGCCATCATGGTCGTGGCGGCCATGCAACGCGACGGCCGGGTGTGGGGACACCAGCTCGTGGATACCACCCGCACCGCCGCCACAGGCACTGCCGCCGTGGATACCATGCGCACGCTGGCCGACGGCACCGTCATTGTCAACACCACCGCCCTCGGCAAAGACATCGTGGGCTATGCCGGACAGGTGCCGCTGGAGATTTATCTCAAGGAAGGCAAGGTCTCGCAGGTGAAGGCTTTGGCCAACACTGAGACCCCAGACTTCTTTGAAAAGGCCTCGCGACTGCTCACACTGTGGAACGGCAAGACCCTCGACGAGGCGCAGACCATGAAGGTCGACGCTGTGAGCGGGGCCACGTTCTCCTCGCGTGCCATCATCGGCAACGTGCAGCGCGGACTGCAATTCGCCTCGAAAAATGCCGTGAAGCCCTCGCTGCTCGACAAGATGGACCATAGTCCGAAGACATTGGCCGGCCTTGTGGTGGTGCTTCTCGGTGCCATCGTGCCCCTGTTCTATCGCAAGAAGACCTACCGCACCATACAACTCGTGCTCAACACCGTGGTGCTGGGACTCTGGGGCGGCACGTTTCTCAACTGGTCGCTGTTTGTAGGCTATTTCTCCGGCGGCATCAACGTGTGGATATCGCTCGTGCCCATCGTGATGCTCGTCACGGCATTCATCTATCCGCTCTTTGGCAAGAAAAACTATTATTGCACCAACATCTGCCCCCTTGGGTCGCTGCAGGAGCTGGCGGGCAAGGGCAACAAGCGCAAATGGAAGCTCGGTAGCACCACCGTGAAACGGCTCGGCTACCTGCGTCAGGGTCTGTTTGCTGTGCTCATGGTGCTCATGCTGACCGGCATCGGGTTCAAATGGATGGACTACGAGCTGTTCACCGCCTTCATCTTCCAGTCGGCCGCCGTCGTTGTCATCGTGCTGGCCCTGCTGTTTGTGGTGCTCTCGTTCTTCGTCGTGCGACCCTATTGCCGCTTCGTTTGTCCCACCGGCACCCTCTTCAAACTGGCCGAGGGCAACAAATAACCCACCCCACCAACTCACCACCCCACCACCAAACCACCCCACCAACTCACCAACCCAACCCACTCATGAAAGCAAACTCACTTCTCAGTCTCATCCTCGCCGTTGCGCTGGTCATCGTCTGCGGACGCATGGCCTTCTCTGGCAGCGACAAAAATAAAAACGAAGTCAAGGCCGACACCACCGTCAATGTCGCCCTTCAAAACATCATGACACGTGCCAGCGTGCGAGCCTACAAAGCCCAGCCGGTGGAAGATGCCAAGATCACTGCCCTGCTCAAGGCGGGTATGGCCGCACCGACGGCTGCCGACAAACGGCCTTGGCGATTTGTCGCCGTGACCGACAAGGACCAGCTCACCGCCCTTTCCGAGGTCAACCCCCACGCACAGCTCATCAGCAAGGCTCCGTTGGTCATCGTGGTGTGTGGTGACATGCGCAAGACGATGGACGGCGAAGGGCGCGACAACTGGATCCTCGATACCTCTGCCGCCTCCGAAAACATCCTTCTGGCTGCCCACGCCCTTGGACTTGGTGCCGTCTGGACGGGCGTCTATCCTGTGAAAGACCGTGTGAAGGGCATCTCCGAGGTGCTCGAACTGCCCGAGGAGGTAGTGCCCCTGAGTGCCATCGCCATCGGTTATCCGGCCCAGAAGGTGACTCCCAAGAACAAATGGGACGAGGATAACGTGTCCTACGATGCCTACGACGAATAAGATTTTGTTTAAGAGATAAACTGCTTGTAATCAGCGGTTTAATATTCGGGGTAAAAACGCCTTTACGATTAGTACCTAATCGCGTCACGATAACTATCTAATCGCAGGACGATTACTATCTAATCGCGAGACGATTAGGTACTAATCGTAAAAGTCTGAGAATTTTGTGTCTTCTGTGGACAAAAACGATTGTCGTCCACTAAAGACACAGAGGACACTAAGATATCATTTCATGTCTTCTGTGGACAAAAACGGGAATTGTCCACTAAAGGCACAGATTTTTCTAAATTTAAAACACGTATTTGGGATTTCACAAAAGACTCGCTCCGCGAGTATTTTGCCATCGAAGACGGTCGGCAACCACCAAAAGATAAAAAAGTCTGAGAATTTTGTGTCTTCTGTGGACAAAAACGGGAATTGTCCACTAAAAACACAGATTTCTCTAAATTTAAAACACGTATTTTAGATTTCACAAAAGCCTCGCTCCGCGAGGGAAATGCCGCGTGGTGGTCCCGCACGAACACAGTAGATATTAGTCCCATCTCACCTTGTAGGCCACCCAATTCTTATTATCAATTCATGGTCTGCGCAAGAGTATTCTACCCAATTCTTGTCATCAAATCATGGTCTACGCAAGGGTATTCCACCTATTTCTTGTCATCAAATGTCTGTGTTCTTTTGCCATCGAAGATGGCTGGTCACCACCCAAAGAAAAAAAAGTCTGAGAATTTTGTGTCTTCTGTGGATAAAAAACGATTATCGTCCACTAAAGACACAGAAGACACTAAGGTATCGTTTCATGTCTTCTGTGGACAAAAAACGATTATCGTCCACTAAAGACACAGAAGACACTAAGGTATCATTTCATGTCTTCTGTGGACAAAAACAGGAATTGTCCACTAAAGGCACAGATTTCTCTAAATTTAAAACACGTATTTTAGATTTCACAAAAGCCTCGCTCCGCGAGGAAAAAGCCGCTTGGTGGCCCCGCACGGGCGTGGCGGATATTACTCCCACCTCACCTTGTAGGTCTCCCGCAGCTGCTGGTATTCGCGGTCGTTGAGGCGGCGGAAGACGGACATGCCGTATATGTGGCGCCCGTCAGAACGCTGGGCAATGTGCTGAATGGCAGAGAGTTGTTGAGTGGAGGAGAGCTTGAGAGGAGCGAGTTGCAGTTCGCGACGGCCGTCGATATAGATGCCGTTGTCGCGCTCGTCAAAGGAGTAGGGCAGGCGCATGTAGCCCAGTCCGGCATTGATGTTGCCGTGGGCGTCGTTATAGACGAACATCGTGACCGAGTCTTTGTCAAAGAAATAGTGGGTCGGTCCCATGCCGAGCATGCTGCCCCAGAGGTTTTTGTGGGAGGCGATGCCATTGTCCATGATTTCAAACGTGGCGTCGCAATGCCACGCATGGCCCACGACGAGCTGGTCGAAGGAGGCGCGGCTCATGGGCTTGAGGTCTGGCCATACGGGGCGCCCGGCGGCGTCGGAGTCGAAGACTACGTCTGCCGGGTCGATGATCAGTCGGTCGTCGGGTTCGTTATCAGACAGGCACGACAGGAGAGCCGACAGCGTGGTGGCTGCCACAAATAGGAGGAAGAAGGGTTTCAACAGTCGTTTCATGTATGTAATATAATAAGGTGTCTACATCTATAAAATACAAACCGGCCGTTTCCCTTGCTCCGCAACAGGGGAAAATCATGGCGCTTAACCAACTTTAACTAAAAGAAGTAACATTTGTTACCACCACCTCTATTCTCTACTCCCTATCTTTGCAATTGTAATTAGAAACACAACTTATACAGAAACAATATGGAAAATCAGATGTTTTGTTTCCAATGTCAGGAAACAGCAAAAGGTACGGGATGTACAGTAAAAGGTGTTTGTGGCAAACTCCCTGAGACAGCACGCTGGCAGGATTTGCTCATCAGTGTGTCACGTGGTATCGGAACCATCGCCCACGCCCTGAACGAGGCCGGTGTGGCCTACGACAACATTGAGGCCGGCGACTATATCGTCGACGCACTCTTTATCACCATCACCAACGCCAACTTCGACGACGCAGCCATCCTGAATAAGGTGGACAAGGGCATTGAGCTGAAAAAGAGACTGCTGAAGATTGCCGCCGACAACCAGGTGGCACTGCCCGATTATCAGGAAGTGCGCTGGGGCGGCGAGAAGGAAGACTATCTCGCAGAGGGAACCCGTGAGAGTGTGCTGCGCAATGAGAACGAAGACCAGCGCTCGCTCAAGGAGCTCGTGGTGCTCGGACTGAAGGGAACGTGTGCCTACTATGAGCATGCGTCGCGTCTCGGCGAGCGCAACGAGGACATCATCCGCTTCATGGAGCGCGCCCTCGCACTCATCAGCGACCCCAACGCCAATCAGGACGAACTGCTGAAGACCGTCGTGGAGACCGGCCAGAACGGTGTGGCCGTGATGGCACTGCTCGACAAGGCCAACACCGGCACATACGGCACACCTGAGATTTCGAAGGTGAACATCGGCGTGGGCACACGTCCGGGCATCCTCGTGTCGGGCCACGACCTGAAGGATATCAAGGACCTGCTGGAGCAGACCGAGGGCACTGGCGTGGATGTTTATACCCACAGCGAGATGCTGCCCGCACACTATTATCCCGAGTTGAAGAAATATAAGCACCTCGTGGGCAACTACGGCAACGCCTGGTGGAAGCAGAAAGAGGAGTTTGAGACCTTCAACGGCCCCATCGTCTTCACCACCAACTGCATCGTGCCGCCCACATCCAAGGCTACCTATAATGACCGCGTGTTTACCACCAACGCCGCCGGCTACCCCGGATGGAAGCGCATCAAGGTGAAGGAAGACGGTCACAAGGACTTCACCGACGTGATAGAGCTGGCCAAGACCTGCCCCGCTCCCACGGAGATTGAGCACGGAGAGATTGTCGGCGGATTTGCCCACGGACAGGTGTTTGCCCTCGCCGACAAGATTGTAGACGCTGTGAAGAGTGGCGCTATCAAGAAGTTCATCGTCATGGGAGGCTGCGACGGCCGCATGAAGAGCCGCAACTATTACGAGGAGTTTGCCCAGGCCCTGCCCAAGGACACCGTGATCCTCACCTCCGGATGTGCCAAATATCGCTACAACAAGTTGCAGCTGGGCGACATTGGCGGCATACCTCGCGTGCTCGACGCCGGTCAGTGCAACGACTCTTACAGCTGGGCCGTGGTGGCACTGAAGCTCAAGGAGATCTTCCAGGCACAGGATATCAACGACCTGCCCATCTTCTTCAACATCGCCTGGTATGAGCAGAAGGCCGTCATCGTGCTGCTCGCGCTGCTGAGTCTCGGCATCAAGAACATCCACATCGGTCCGACCCTCCCCGGATTTGTGTCGCCCAACGTGCTCAACGTGCTCGTAGACACCTTCGGACTGGGTACCATCAGCACCGTGGAAGAAGACATCAAGCAATACATCACTGCATAAGCTGCTTTCTCATTATGCAGAATCGGGCCACACCTCCCTTCACCGGGAGGTTGTGGCCCGCATTGTTAGTAACACCAGACCATGCACAGTATGCCTCTTCTGTGCAGCAATGGCTCATTTTCATCCACTTAAATTTGGAAGTTTGAAGATGATTTCTTATTTTTGAAGCGTCATGTTCAAGATGGGTGTTTTGCTTGTTGCAAAGGACACATCACAAGAAACTGGCAAACTTCATTACCACACCTTAAACATTATTTAAAACACAACACCATGATGAAAGCTTATGCTATGATGGGCCTGAACAAGGCCGGATGGATTAGCAAGGAGAGACCGGCATGCGGTCCGATGGATGCCATCGTCAGCCCCCTTGCAGTTGCCCCCTGTACCTCTGATGTTCACACCGTCTGGGAAGGTGCTATCGGCGACCGGAAGGACATGATCCTCGGTCACGAAGCCACCGGAGAAGTGGTGGAAGTCGGCGCTCTCGTCAAGGATTTCAAGCCTGGAGACCGGGTCATCGTGCCCGCCATCACACCCGACTGGAACTCTCTCGAAGCCCAGGCAGGCTACTCGATGCACTCCGGCGGGATGTTGGCCGGATGGAAATTTTCTAATTTCAAGGATGGTGTCTTTGCCGAATATTTCCACGTGAACGATGCCGACGGCAACCTGGCCCTCATTCCCGAGGGTGTGGATCCGGTCGAAGCGGTGATGCTTTCGGACATGGTGCCCACCGGATTTCACGGTGTAGAGCTGGCCGATGTGCAGTTGGGCGACGAGGTTCTCGTCATTGGCATTGGTCCGGTGGGCCTGATGGCCGTGGCCGGCACCGCCCTCCGCGGTGCGTCTTATATCTATGCCGTGGGCAGCCGACCTGTCTGTGCCGAGGCCGCACGGGGGTATGGTGCCTCGGAAATCATCGATTACCATCAGGGGCCTATCTGCGAACAGGTCATGGATCTCACGCATGGGCGTGGCGTAGACCGCGTGGTCATCGCCGGCGGCACCGTCGACACCTTCATCGATGCCGTGAAAGTGGTGAAGCCCGGTGGCACCATCGGCAACGTGAACTATCTCGGCAGTGGCGACTTTGTGAAGATTCCGCGCTGCGAATGGGGCGTAGGCATGGGCCACAAGACCGTTCGCGGCGGATTGATGCCCGGTGGACGCCTGCGCATGGAGAAGCTGTCGAAGCTCGTGACGGCCGGAAGACTCGACCTCTCACCGCTCATCACCCACCGCTTCAACGGCTTTGAGCACATGGAGGAGGCACTGCAGCTCATGAAAAACAAACCACAGGAGCTGATCAAACCCGTTGTGGTCATCGCCAAGGACCTCATGAGATGAGGCACTCTGCCATCGGCAGGCCCCGTCATCAGACACATGGATGGGACGGATTGCCGATGGGACACGCCCCCCTCGCAGGGTTGCGGCATACAGGCTCTCGCCATAAATGCGATGTAGGGTGTGAGCGATGCCGGAACGCAGGGGGGAGGCTTTAGGACCATCGTAGATGACGGGAGACAATGATGATGCCCCGGACGGGCTTGAGGAGCTGTCCGGGGCATAGGAGAATGGATGGGGAACGGCGAGGTCAGAACTCGCTCGTGAAGTGGAACTTGATGCCTTTGAAGTCTTCTTGTGCCATGCTCAGCACATAACCGGAGTCGGCAAGGAACACGTCACGTCCCTCAATATCTCTGGCCATATACTGGTATTTGCGCTTCTTGAAATTGTCGAGTTCGGCATCGTTCTCGGCCTCTATCCAGCAGGCCTTGTAGAGATGCACGGGTTCCCAGCGGCACTTGGCGTTGTATTCGTGCTCCAGGCGATACTGGATAACCTCAAACTGCAGCTGACCCACGGTGCCGACGATGCGCCGGTTGTTGAACTGATTGACGAAAAGCTGGGCCACACCCTCGTTCATCAACTGCTCCAGACCCTTGGCAAACTGCTTGGATTTCATCGGGTCGTCGTTCTCGATGTATTTGAACAGCTCGGGAGAGAACGACGGCAGTCCGCGGAAATGCAGGTCCTCGCCCTCGGTGAGCGTGTCGCCAATCTTGAAAATGCCGTTGTCGGGCAGTCCGATGATGTCGCCGGGCCATGCCTCGTCGACGGTGCTCTTGCGTTGAGCCATGAACTGTGTGGGCGAGGAGAAGCGCACGGTCTTGCCCAACCGGATGTGCTGGTAGGGCTGGTTGCGCACAAATTTGC
This sequence comes from Prevotella sp., assembly GCA_016901395.1. Classification (GTDB taxonomy): domain Bacteria; phylum Bacteroidota; class Bacteroidia; order Bacteroidales; family Bacteroidaceae; genus Prevotella. Next base: position 13,335 of record JAEAMQ010000001.1, read on the forward strand.
CCGAACACACCTTGCAGAAAGCGATGCACGAACGGTGGTTGGGGTCAATGTTGGCCGTGATTTTGAACACGAAACCGGTGAACTTGTTCTCCTGCGGCTCCACCATGCGCTCCTCGGCCTTGGTGGGTCGGGGGCTGGGGGCAATCTCCACGAAGCAGTTGAGGAGTTCCTGTACACCGAAATTGTTGAGTGCCGACCCGAAGAACACGGGAGCAACCTCGGCCTTCAGGTAGTCGTTGACATCAAACTCGGGGTACACGCCGTCGATGAGTTCGAGGTCGTCGCGTAGCCGCTGGGCCTCTTTCTCGCCCACGGTGCTGTCGAGTTCGGCCGACTCGATGTCCACGGCGACCTTCTCGGTGACGCGCTGCTTGTTGGGAGTGAAGAGGTTGAGCTGCTGCTCAAAGATGTTGTAGACGCCCTTGAACTTCTGTCCCTGACCGATGGGCCATGACAACGGCCGCACGTGGATCTGCAGTTCCTCCTCCAGTTCGTCCAGCAGGTCGAACGGGTCACGGCCCTCGCGGTCCATCTTGTTGATGAAGATAATTACCGGCGTGTTGCGCATGCGGCACACTTCCATGAGTTTTCGTGTCTGCGCCTCCACACCCTTGGCGGAGTCTACCACGATGATGGCGGAGTCTACGGCGGTCAGCGTGCGGTAGGTGTCTTCGGCAAAGTCCTGGTGTCCCGGCGTGTCGAGGATATTTACCTTATAGGATTCGCCCTCGTGGTCGTCGGGCAGGTAGTCAAACTCCATGACCGAGGTCGACACCGAGATACCACGTTGCTTCTCGATATCCATCCAGTCGGACGTGGCTGTCTTGCGGATTTTATTACTTTTCACAGCTCCTGCCACCTGAATCTGTCCACCAAAGAGCAGGAATTTCTCGGTAAGGGTGGTCTTACCGGCATCGGGGTGTGAGATGATGGCGAAGGTTCGCCTGCGGGATATTTCGTTCATAATGGAAGCCTCCCCAAGCCCCTCCGAAGGAGGGGATGTGCCATCCGGCACGCTTTACAGGAAGATTTAATGTTTATATGGAATACTCGTTGAAATAAAACTGTTGTTTGCAATACTCTATCGTGGCATTTTTTGTCAGAATAATAGTTTTTCCGAAGGCTGGAGGTAATCTGTCAAACTCACTTTATAGATACTGCCTCGCTTGTCTTGCTACTCACTTATTGGACGTAACTAATTTGTTAACCTCTCCTTATATATATTGCCTCTCATGTTCTTTAGCCCATTCGATGGCTGGAGGTAATCTGACATCCCCTCCTTCGGAGGGGCTTGGGGAGGCTACTCCTCCCCGAAGTCCAATCCCTCGTCGCGATTCTTCACGTAATAGTCGCTGAGCATGCCGATGAAGGTGGAGATTTCCTTCACGGCATTATTGGTTTCGGGCGAGATTTCCTTCTTTTGCAACTTCAGGAGCATGATGCCGTAGAGTGCGTCGAGGCAGGTCTCTATCTCGTTTACGTCGCGGTCGCCCTTGTTGCGCAGCTCCACGATGAACGGGAGCACCTTGTAATATTCGGCGTTGTAGAACGGGAACTTCGGCGATTCGAGCAGTTGGTTGTGCAGGTCGGCCATGTCCTGCAGGAGGATTTTGTTGATTTGCAGGTGGCCTTGCTCCCTGCATCCTTCCTCGTTCATCATCCGGATGAGGTCGCCAAACCAGTCGGTCTCCTCCTCCTTCTGTTCGTCCGTGTAATCAAACTTGTCGATATACTCGTTGCGGAGCCTCGACAGCGAACAGCCGTAGGCTCGGATGATGTCTTCTATCTGCCACATATAAAGCAGATATTCGGCGATAGAGGTCTTGCGTATTTCTTTTGCGATGTACATGGTGGGTTGGTTTGGTGGTGGGTTGGTTTGGTGGTGAGGTGGTGGGTTGGTGGGGTGGTTTGTTTGTGGGTTCGGTTGTTGGTTGAATGGTGTTTGGATGGTGTTTGGATGGGAAGTGAGGCTGTTTTGGGGTTGTTATAGTTTGGATTGTGGCGGGCAAAGGCTAAAAACCTACATGCCATAAACCAAAAACCAACTCACGTACTCACTACCCCGCTATCAAACTAACTCACCAACTCACTACCACACCACCCCACCAACACACTACCACGCCAGCTAATAATTGAATGTATAGATGTTGAACACGGTTCCGACCAATACCACTAACGAGAAGAGGATGACCACGGAACCAATGATTTTATTAATAATCTGGATACCATTCTCGTCGAACTTCCCACGCACCTTGTCGATGAGCCACGTGAGACCAAACCACCATATCAGCGCACCGCTGATGATGCTCAGGTAGCCGAGACTCATTTCCAGTGGGCGGGTGGGGATGACAAAGGCGAACTGGGCAAACGATGCCATGAACAGGAAGATGATGAGGGGGTTGGAGAAGGTAACGAGAAATGCTGTTATCCCATTGTGAATGAGTGAGCCCTTGCCGTTTTTGCCGCTTCGCCGGATGTTGTTGGCGGGGTTGCTACGCCAGCAGTGGATGCCAAAGACGAGCAGAATGAGGCTTCCGAAGATCTGAAGCCAGAACTTATTGGTGGGGTTGGTGATGAGATCCATCACGAAACTCATGCCAAATCCGGTAATCATGGCATAGATGATGTCGCTCGCGGCGGCACCAATACCGGTGATAAACCCGTACCAACGCCCCTTGTTCAGGGTGCGCTGAATGCACAGGATACCTACGGGGCCCATGGGCGCAGACGCGATGATCCCTATGAGTAGGCCCTTCAGCATGAGTTCCAGAATATCTATTTGTATCGGGAATGGCATAATTCAAGGTGCAAAGTTACTAAAATTCCATGATTTAGTAATCATAAAAGGCATAAAAATAATGTGTTTTTCCATGAGGGGTCTGATGAGACGGGCAAGACACGGAGCCTTCCCGACGATGCCGATGGGGTGTCGGGGAGAAAGGGCCGTGTCTTACCCGCGGTGTGAGAATAGGGCTAATCGTGCATATCCTTGAGCAATTTCTTCTTCAGTTTGTCGATGGCCTTCAGCAGATTTTCGGTGGGTTCGATGATGTTGTCGCTACCCCAGAAGCCCGGATCCTCAAAGAGCTCAACCTTGTCGTAGAGCGACGACCGGTTGTCAAACGACGACCGGCCGGAGATGGTCGACGCCTCGGGATAGCGGTTGGTGACCACCATCTCGGCCGTGACGCGGTAGTTGGAGTGGAACAGCTTGCGTTTCCACTCGCAGCTGAACACCGACGAGCTGTGCACATAGTTGAGACGACTCACGCCATTGTCCAGCGTGTAGTCGGCCACGACCTTCATTTCCCGCGGCTTGAACCTCACGCCGAGGGGCTTGCGCACGAGCATGGCCCGCGTAGCCTTGGCTTTGTCGGCCATGTCGAGGTCGAGTTCCACCCGCGTAAAGGCCAGCGTGCTGCGGTCGATATAGATTTTTCCGTAGTTGAGCGGGTAGTCCACGGTGAGCCTCGGCCGCATGGCGATGACTAATTGCGGACGGTCGTCGATGGATGTCGGAGTCTCCAGCACGTAGTCGTAGTTTATCATCTCGGCCTCGCTGAAGATGTAATCGAGGTTTTTCACCACGTCGACATAGATGGGCAAGGTCGGTCCGCCCTGCACCTTGGCCCCCAGCGTGTCGGCCTGTCTGGGGCTGATGAGCCGCCGTGCCTTGTCGATGCGCACGCGGTCGCCCGACACCGCCCGCGTGTAGGCGGTCTTATACATGTCGATGACGGCCTCGGCCACATAGATATAGCGCCGTCCCTTCTGCGTCGTCTCGCGGTAAAAACCCCTGAACAGCTCCGGATGGCCGCTGTAGTTGGTCGAAATCTTAGCCACGGCAGCCTTCAAAATCTCCCGCGGGTCGCCCGAACTGACGATGATTTCGGACAGCATCACCACCGAAGGCTGTAGCGTTATCTCCAGATTGTCGAGGCGGTCGCGGAGCGAAACCTGTCGGGCGCGGTAGCCCACATGCGACACCGTGAGTTTTTCTGGACGCTGGCGAGTCTTCAAAACGAACTGCCCGTCGGCGTTGGTCACCGTCGAGACATGCTCCTTCTGATAGGCCACGTTGACGTAGGCCACCCTCTTGCCGGTGTCCTCGCTCCTCACTGTCCCCGAAATGGTATAGAAATCCGGCTGTGCCCGCATAGGCGTGGCGAGCACGGTCAGTATGAACAGAATACAAATGGACCAAAAGTTGCTTGTCTTTTCCATATCCTCCTCCTTAGTTTAAATATTCCCTTATTTTGCAAATATAAGCAATTCGTCGGAATATTCCACTCTTTTGATATGGAAAAATAATAAATTATTCGGCCGAGTAATCAGCCACTAACTCTCTGTAAACCTTATACATGCGTGTCTTGCTGATATATCCCTTGAGGTGGTTGTTGATGTCGACGACGGGCAAGGCCTCGGCGTTGGTCTTGTCAAAAGCCTCCATCACCTCCTCCATCGGCTCGTTGTCGTAGAGGATGGCGGGCACGGGTGTCATGAGTTGGTTGGCTTTGAACCGATGGTACAGTTCGGTACGGAACACGATGTGGCGTATCTTCGTGATGTCGATGAGGCCCAACAGTCGGCCGCTCTCGTCGACCACGGGTATCAAACTGTCTGTGCTACTGGTGAGAACATTAATCAATTTGCCCATCGGCATGTTGGGCGGCACGGTCGTCATCTCCTTCTCGATGACCGAATCCATGCTCATCAGGGTGAGCACACTGCGGTCGGTGTGGTGGGTGAGGAGCTTGCCCTCGCGCGCCAGACGCATGGCGTAGATGCTGTGGGGCTCGAAAATGCTGATGACCATGACGCTCACCACCGACACAATAATCAGCGGGACAAAGAGGGCGTAGCCTCCCGTGATTTCGGCAATCAGGAAGATGCCGGTCAGCGGGGCATGCATCACACCCGCCATTACGCCCGCCATGCCCAGGAGGGTGAAGTTTTTCTCAGGCAGATAGTTGCCAAACTTCTCGATGTTCCACACGCGGGCAAAGAGAAATCCGGCGAAACCGCCCACAAACAGCGACGGCGCGAACGTTCCACCGCATCCTCCGGCACCATTGGTCGACGACGTGGCGATGATTTTGGTGAGCATGACGAGGGCGAGATAGACCACCAGCAACTCCGAATGGCCATAAAACAGCGATCCGTTCATCACCTGACTCCAGTCGGCTTCGGTCTGCCCGTTGATGAAGATGGCCAAGGAATTGTAGCCCTCGCCATAGAGCGACGGGAAGAGGAAGATGAGCGAACTCAAGAGCAGTCCGCCCATGAAGAGTTTCTGGTAAGGGTGTTCCTTCATCCGGGCGAAGCGGTCTTCGCAAAACGTCATGGTGCGCATGAAGTAGAGGCTCACCACACCACAGAACACGCCGAGCAGGATGGTTGCCGGTATGCGGTTTACATCCCATGCACTGTCCAGGTGGAAGGTGAAGAGAGAGGCTGTTCCGGTGAAGATATAGGAGAAGATGTCGGCGGTGATGCTGGCAATGAGGATGGGCACGAGCGAGGCCATCGTCATGTCGATCATCAGCACTTCGAGCGTGAACACGAGTCCGGCGATGGGGGCCTTGAAGATGCCGGAGATGGCAGCGGCGGCTCCACAGCCCACGAGCAGCATCACCGTGCGCTTGTTCATGCGGAAGATTTGCCCAAGGTTGGAGCCGATGGCGGCACCCGTGAGCACAATGGGGGCCTCGGCTCCAACCGACCCTCCGAAGCCGATGGTGATGGCGGAGGCCAGCACCGACGACCAGGTGTTGTGGCGTTTGATCTGTGAATTCTTGGTCGAGATGGCATAGAGCACGCGCGTAATGCCGTGGGAGATATTGTCTCGCACTACATATTTAATAAAGAGCGACGTGAGATAGATGCCGATGACGGGGAAAACGAGGTAGAGCCAGTTGGCGGTGTTGGTGAGAAAGTCTTCGGTAAGCAGACGTTGTATCAGACGGATCAAACTATGGAGGACATATCCGGCCACTGCCGCGAGGATGCCAATGATGAACGCCAGCACGTAGGTCATCTGGCGGTCGGTCAGGTTTTTATCTTTCCAAGCTATAATCTGCGCAATCACTTTCTAACTTAATTTATCAAAAACGACTCTACATTTCTCTTGTAGACAGAAACTTCCGGGGTGTGGAAAGGGGACTCGACCCGCAGGGCGGGACACTCGTGGCAACGGCGGGAACACGCGTTCCGGCTCCGCGCCCGGTGGCTCTAAGCGGCGAGACTCAGGGGCGGATGATGGTCACTTCACCCGTGGGACCAAGCTTGATGATGGAACTTGGCGTGTGGGGCTTGTGCTCATTGCGGCGCGTCCAGCACACATAGTCCACGCTCTGGAGCAATTCCTCGGAGATGTCGCGGTAGTTTTGTGCGGCAGGCTCGCCACTGATGTTGGCGCTGGTGCTCACGAGCGCCTTCTGGAAACGATAACACAGCTCCTTGGAGAACGCCTCGTTGGTGATGCGCAGGGCGATGCTCCCGTCTTCGGCGATGAGGTTGGGCGCAAGGTTCACGGCCCCGTCGAGAATCACGGTGGTGGGCTTCACGGCAGCGTCGATGAGTTCCCACGCCACCTGCGGCACGTTGCGCACATAGCGCTGCAGCCGCGCGTCGGAGTCGACGAGGCAGATGAGCGCCTTGGAGTCGTCCCTGCGCTTGATAGCATACACTTTGGCCACGGCCTCTGCATTGGTCGCGTCACAACCGATACCCCACACGGTGTCAGTGGGATACAATATCACGCCGCCCTCTTTCAGCACCTTGACGGCATTCTTGATGTCTTCTTCTTGTGTCATCTTTTATACAAATCTACGCAAAGATAATCATTCTTTATAAACCGCCCAAATGTTTCCCAGAGTTTTTGCGGCATGAATTGCGCAACGCATTGCCCTCGGTGGTCCGACGGGCTGCATCCGATTGGGGCAGAGGCGGATGCCGAAGACGGCGAATGTTGATTTTATCGGCCGTTGCTACTGATTTAAATCAAATTTTCCAAGGGCCAAGAGAAGATTGTTTTTGAATTTAAATAATTTTATCGATGATATTTCAAATGTTTTGTTAACTTTGCAGGGCAGTGGATGCAGGGCATGGGGCGTAAGGCCGCTTCTGGTTTACCCGGCAGCGCATTCGGACAGAAGGAAGGAATATTACTAACTTAAAATTATAAGAAATGAACGAACAGGACTTGAAGCCCTATGTGATAGGACTTGATCTCGGCGGAACAAACTCCGTCTTCGGCATTGTAGACAGTCGTGGAGACATCAAGGCAACCACGGCCATCAAGACTCAGGCCTACGATGAGGTAGAGGATTATGTGAAGGCATCGGTAGATGCACTGAGCATCATCATCGACCAGGTGGGGGGCATTGAGAAAATCAAAGGTATGGGTATCGGTGCGCCCAACGGCAACTTCTACAGCGGCACCATCGAGTTTGCACCCAACATCTCATGGGGACACAACGGCATCGTGCCTCTGGCCGACATGTTCTCCAAGGCTCTCGGCATTCCCGTGGGACTGACCAACGATGCCAACGCTGCTGCCATCGGTGAGATGACCTACGGTGTGGCACGCGGCATGAAGAACTTCATCGTCATCACTCTCGGCACGGGCGTAGGCTCGGGCATCGTGGTCGACGGTAAGGTGGTCTACGGATGCGACGGATTTGCCGGTGAGCTGGGCCATGTGACGATGTTCCGCGAGAACGGACGCTCGTGCGGATGCGGTCGTTTCGGCTGTCTGGAGGCCTACTGCTCGGCAACGGGTGTGGCCCGCACCGCCCGCGAACTGCTTGCTTCTTCTGACGAGCCTTCGCTGCTGCGCGAGCTTGAGCCGGAGAAAATCACGTCGCTGGAGGTGAGCATCGCCGCCGGAAAGGGTGACGCGCTGGCCAAGCATATCTTCGATTTCACCGGTGAACTGCTGGGTGAGGCCTGCGCCAACTTCGCCGCCTTCTCCTCTCCCGAGGCATTCATCTTCTTCGGTGGACTGACCAAGGCCGGCAACCTCATCATGGATCCCATCAAGGCGGGCTATGACAAGCACGTGATGCAGATCTTCAAGGGCAAGGCCAAATTCCTCGTGAGCGGTCTCGACGGCAGCTCTGCCGCCGTGCTCGGTGCCTCTGCCGTGGGTTGGGATTTGTAATACCCGTGGTGCGTCTCGCATCAGTAGGATTATCAGAAATGGTGTTCCGCTGGTGCGTCTCGCATCAGTAGAATTGGGGATATTGGTCACCCGATTTTACTTTATATTTTGGGGCTTTTGCGATTCGATAGTTATCGTCTTGCGATTCGATAGTTATCGTCTCGCGATTAGGTACTAATCGTCATGCGATTCGATAGTTATCGCGTGACGATTTGGTATTAACAGCTTCTCCCCCTTGCTCCTCCCCCGTAGGGAGGGGAGGATAATGCCAGTTGGATGTGGCTATCGCATACGAAAACCGTGTGCTATGTAGGGGCATGCCCCGTGCATGCCCGCCTCAAAACAAGTATCATTTTTCATCATAAAATCATCCCCAAAACATATCACTCCCCTCCCTTTCGGGGGAGGGGCAACGGGGAGAGGCTGTTATCTTTTTCACACACAGAGGCACAGAGTTATAGGAGACAAACTGCGTTTTAAACAGAGGTTTTTTAGAGTTCGCAGAGTGCAGTGTGCCAAGGCAAACTTTCTTTATACCACAAAAGAATATAATGCCAGTTGGATGTGGCTATCGCATACGAAAATCGTGTGCTCTGTAGGGGCATGCCCCGTGCATGCCCGCCTCAAAACAATTATCATTTGTCATCATAAAATCATCCCCCAAACATATCACTCCCCTCCCTTTCGGGGAGGGGCAAGGGGGAGAGGCTGTTATTTTTTTGCCATCCGGCGGTGCGGGCATGCACGGGGCATGCCCCTACAAAGCTGTTTGCCATACGGAGTACCATTTAGTATAGACATTTGCCTGTGGCTTTGGCCATCTCCGATGGCCCAAAGACATCTGTTTTTTCAAATAGTTGTTTTGTGAGTTTTGTGTCTTCTGTGGATAAAACAGGTTGTCCACAAAAGACACAAAACTCTCTAAAGATTTTATTCTGATATTTCTGATTTCACAAAATCTCGCTCCGCAAGGTCAAAATTCACCGACTAATGCCTGAAAATAAGATGAGCGGATGTTTTATGATATCGTGAAAATCGGTATCTGGAAAACGATGTCTTGTTACATTTGTCTGTGGCTTTGGACATCTCTGATGGGCCCAAGACATCTGTTTTTTCAAATAGTTGTTTTGTGATTTTAGTGTCTTCTGTGGATAAAAAAGGTTGTCCACAAAAGACACAAAAATCTCTAAAGATTTTATTCTGATGTTTTGATTTCACAAAATCTCGCTCCGCAAGGTCAAAATTCACCGACTAATGCCTGAAAATAAGATGAGCGGATGTTTTATGATATCGTGAAAATCGGTATCTACAAAACGATGTCTTGTCGCATTTGTCTGTGGCTTTGGCCATCTCTGATGGGCCCAAAGACATCTGTTTTTTCAAATAGTTGTTTTGTGATTTTAGTGTCTTCTGTGGATAAAAAAGGTTGTCCACAAAAGACACAAAACTCTCTAAAGATTTTATTCTGATGTTTTGATTTCACAAAATCTCGCTCCGCAAGGTCAAAATTCACCGACTAATGCCTGAAAATAAGATGAGCGGATGTGTTATGATATCGTGAAAATCGGTATATGCAAAACGATGTCTTGTCGCATTTGTCTGTGGCTTTGGACATCTCCGATGGCCCCAAGACATCTTTTCTTCAAATGAATGTTTGTGAATTTAGTGTCTTCTGTGGATACAATATGAGTTTTCCACTAAATCCACTAAATTCTCAAAGAAATAGTACTGCGTTAGTTTGTTTGTGAAATTTGTGTCTTTAGTGGACGATGACAACCTTCAATCCACTAAAGACACAAAAGGCACTAAGACCTAATGACTGCTCTATTTTATTCAATGGTCATAGCATCGCCATCATAGAAGAAATAATATATGGTGGAGAAAAAATATGCCTTTTATGTAGTTCTGTCTAAAAAAACCACCGCGCAGCCACGTGTCTTTATGTCTAATAAATACACGGAAAACAAATCTTCTTTTTGTCTTTGTATTAAATAAAAAAGGTATACCATCCGTCAAGCGGATGATACACCTCATCGTTTTCTGTCATGGACAGCGCTGCACAGCACCGGCATCTACGATTTCATCATAGCCTCATCGAGGTTTTTGTTGCCATTGAGGAAGTCGCGGGCGGGCATGCGTTTCTTGCCGGAGAGCTGGAGGTCGGTGATTTCGAGCCACTCGTCGGCGCAGGCTACAAAGAGCCGGGGCTTCTCCGTGGAGATGGTGCCGGGTGTGATGTCGGGGCAGGAGCGGCCGGTTTTCGCTGTCTTGAAAATCTTAACCGTCTGCTCCTGACCGTTGTGCTCCATCGCCGTCCATGCCGCAGGATAGGGCGACAGGCCGCGCACGAAGTCGTAAATCTGTTTCGCCGGACGCTCCCAACTGATCTGACAAGTCTCCTTGAAAATCTTTGGGGCAGGATGAAGCTCCACGTCGGAGGCGTGGATGTCGCTCTGCGCCGTCGAGGGAATATGTCCATCGGAGTCGAGCACGAGCTGGAGCGTCTCGGTGGCAATGTCGGCACCAAGGCGCATCAGTCCGTCGTAGACATACTCCACGTCGGCCTCGTCGGGGATGGGGAAGCGCTTCTGCAGGATGATGCGACCTGTGTCGATGTCCTGATCGAGGAAGAAGGTGGTGACGCCGGTCTCGATTTCACCGTTGATGATGGCCCAGTTGATGGGTGCCGCACCACGATACTGGGGCAGCAGGGCAGCGTGGACGTTGAAAGTTCCGAAGCGGGGCATGGACCACACCACCTCGGGCAGCATGCGAAACGCCACCACCACCTGGATGTCGGCCTTGTATGCAGCGAGTTGTTCGACAAAATCAGGATCTTTCATCTTCACGGGCTGCAGCACGGGAATGTTGTGTTCGAGTGCAAAAGTCTTCACCGCGGAGGGTTGAAGGACGTTCTGATGACGGCCCACGGGTTTGTCGGGCTGTGTCACCACAGCCACCACTTGATAGCCTTCGTCTATCAATCGGCTGAGGGTGCCCACTGCAAACTCGGGGGTACCCATGAATATGACTTTTAAATCTTTCTTTTCCATGATGATGTGGTGAGAGGGGAAGTTAAGAAGTTAAGGAGTTAAGAAGTTAAGACAAATGTCTGGGAGATGGGGAGATAAGAAGTTAGGAAGTTAAGGAGTTAAGGAGTTAAGAAGTTAAGACAAATGTCTGGGAGATGGGGAGATAGGGCGTTTAGACAAATCTTTGACAATTAATTTAAAGAGATGAGGAGGTAAGAATTATCCCCGATACCTGTTTGCATGATGTTGTTGCAACCATCGGTGTAATGTCTTAACTCCCCATCTCCTTCACTCCTCAGCTCCTCAAAGAATCAGAACTGCCACCAGTGTTTCTTCCTGGGGGTGTCGTCTTCGTGGGTATGCCCCATGCTCTCACGCAGAATGTCGGCATAGGAGCGTTGCTCATGAATGATTCGATAAATCTCTCCCCAATCGGGCAATCCGCCGATTCCACGGTCATCGATGAAGTAATCGGCTTTTAATTTGCGGCTGAAATGATTGTTCTTATTTTCTTCTTCTTCCGGATAGTCACGGTTGATGGCCCAGAAATCCACACCCCGCTCATGACACCAGTCTATGGCATCCTGCAGGAGCTTGCCCTCGCGGACAGTCCACAGGATGAGCCGGTGCTGGTCTTTGATGAGCATTCGAAGAGTTTCTGTTGCAAACGGGAGCTCTTCGCCGATTTCGGGATAACGATGTTCCACGACTGTTCCGTCAAAGTCTACTGCGATTGTTGCCATGCTTATTTCTTGATAGAGTTATCATCGGCATTTCCGTAGTGGCTACTGCTGTAATTGCCGTAAGCACCATAATTGCCGTAGTTACCATAGTTGCCGTAGTTGCCATATTTGCCATATGAACCATAGCCTCTCGAACGACCGTACATGCTGTAGCGGGCATACTTGCCATACTTGCCATACTTGCCATAGCCGTAATAGTAACCATACTTCTTCTTCGACATATCAATACCGTTGATGACCACGCTCATCTTAGGAAGCTTCTTCGAATTAGAAAGTCCGTTGATGAGTTCGAAGCTCTCCTTCGGTGTGTAGTCGGCACGACACATATAAACCGTGGCATCGCTCACACGTCCGATAGACAGGGTATCGGTCACCAGACCCACCGGAGCCGTGTCGACGATGATGTAGTCGTAGTGCTCACGAAGATGGGAGAAGATCTGTTCCAGACTCTTGCGTGCAACAAGCTCTGCAGGGTTGGGTGGTATAGGACCGGCCAGAAGCAGCTCAAGATTATTGTTGATGCCCGATGGGATGATCTGACTCTGAATGGCATCCCAGTCAGGGGAGTCTTTCACTAAGAGGTTGGTGATGCCGTGTGCCTTGTCGGTGAGCTCGAAGAGTCCTGCCAGACGGGGCTTACGGATGTCGAGTCCTACCAGCAGCACCTTTTTACCCAACAAGGCGAAAGATACCGAAAGGTTGGCGGCGATGAAGGTCTTACCCTCACCCGAGTTGGTAGAGGTAAACATGATGACCTTTTCGCCCTCTTCCATCATAAACTGGAGATTGGTACGCATGGATCGGAATATCTCCTCCATCAGGTTGTTCTTGTTCTCATGTACCACTATGTCGGCCTTGGTTTTGGCTGCTTCCGAGGCTATGGCTACGTCAGCAAGGATTGGCAGTGTGGTGAGGCGGGCTACATCGTTGTGGCCTTCGATCTTGTAATGGAAGAACTGGATCAGGAACAGAATCAATGCTGGTATTGCCAGACCGAGAATCAGTGCGATGAGCATGATCATCGGCTTCTTCGGGCTGATCTGTCCACCCATGGCAGGGTTGTCAATGAGCTTGCCCTTATCGGCGGTGGCAGCCAGCGAGATAGAGTTTTCCTCACGTTTCTGCAACAGCATCAGGTAGAGTCCCGACTTCACTTCCTGCTGACGACCGATCTGTGTCAGCATGCGCTCCTGTTCCGGCGACTGCCCTACCTGTCCCTGATATTTTGAGAACTGCGATGCCACAGCGTTGCGCTGGATGTCCATGCTGCGACGGGCTTGGTTCAAAGCGCGGCGGATGGCACTCTGGAGACCTTCGATCTGAGTGGTCAGAGGCACTACCGAGGGAGACGACTCGCTGGCACTCTGCAACAGGAGATTGCGCTTCTGTACCAGGGTGTTGTAGTCGTTGATGAGCATGGTGGCCGACTGGTCTGTCAGACCCACATTGGAAGGCATGGGCTGGTTTTTGTTGGCGGGGTTGTTCATGTAGCTTCTCATCTCATCGAGAAGGGCTACCTGCGTGTTGGCCTCTGCCAGTTTCTGGGCATACGTATCCGCATTGCCCACAGCCTGACCGGCATTCATCTTCAGCTCAACCATGTTGTTGCGCTTCTTATAGTTCTCAAGCTCGCCTTCGGTGTTGCCGAGTTCGGCATTGATTTTCTCCAGACGACCGTTGATAAACTCTTCGGTGCGCATGGCTATCTCGTTCTTGTCCTCGTTGGCCTGACGGTTGTAGCTGACGGCCAACTGCTGGAGATACTCGATGGAACGTTGTGGGTTTTCGTCGTTGAGCACCAGCTGGGCAATGGTTGTCGTCTTGCTGGTCTGCGAAACATTGAGTTCTCCTACATATTTATATGCGGCATATCTCGGCGATTGGAGGTCAATCTTTATTTGCTCGCCGTCTGTCATAGGGGTTACCGTATTGGGGGTGAAACTCAAAACACCAGAGCGGGTGCCGATTGTTGCCGGCAATGTAGAGAAGGTCTTGTCGATGTAGAACGGACCGTCGGCCGTATTCTCATTCACCGGAACGAAGTATGTGCCGGTCACATGATATTTGTTGCCGCTACGTTTGATCAGCAAGTCAATGGGGGCATTGAGCTTTTCCAGATGCGCGGGGTCCATATCCACGCTGATGGGCTGCGTTTTGTACAACAGCTGGTCTTTCACCTTTCCCACATGGTAATAGTTGACATACAGCTTCAAGTCGCGAACCGTCTGCTCGGCTAGCGAGTGCGAGGTGAGGATTTCCATCTCATTGTCTATACCGTTAGAGTTGGAAATCATACCAAGTGTAGCCGAATTCAGCATGTTGGCTGCACTTCTGTTGCTATTCTGGTCATTATCCTTGATGAGCAGTTTGGCAGAAGCTTGATAGATTGGGGTTTTGTAGCGCAGGTAGATAGCGGCCGTTCCGAGACAGATAATCAAGGAGAGCACAAACCACTTCCAGTTCAGGATAAGAGTGGTATAGATGGCCGCAAAGTCGAAAGAGGACTTTTCCTCCTCCACGGGAACCGCCATAGCATCCACTTCCGCTTTCTTGTTTTCTTCCATTGTGTGTATTTTTTTTGTTATTATAATCTAAATGTTTTCGTCAGCAAGCTGTAAGAGGTATTTGCCATACTCGTTTTTGGCCATCGGCCTGGCGTCCTCGATGAGCTGTTGACGTGAAATCCAGCCTTGTTTATATCCTATTTCTTCAAGACAGGCCACCTTGAGTCCCTGCCGTTTCTCTATAACTTCGATGAATGTGCTGGCTTCCGAGAGACTGTCGTGGGTGCCGGTGTCAAGCCATGCAAATCCGCGGGGAAGGGTCTGGACCTTCAGTTTTTGCTGTGCGAGATATTCCTGGTTGACGGTTGTTATCTCAAGCTCGCCGCGGGCGCTGGGCTTGATCTGCTTGGAAATGCCCACCACGCTGTTGGGATAAAAATACAATCCCACCACGGCGTAGTTGCTCTTGGGATGCTCAGGCTTCTCCTCGATGCTCAGACAGTTGCCTTGTGTGTCAAACTCTGCCACTCCATAGCGTTCGGGGTCGTTGACATAATAGCCGAACACCGTAGCCTTGCCGTCTTGTTCGGCGGCGCGGACACTCTCGGAAAGCAGTCGGGTGAACCCTGCTCCATAGAAGATGTTGTCGCCCAAGACCAAGCATGCACAGTCGTCGCCGATAAATTTCTCGCCGATGATAAATGCCTGGGCCAGACCGTCGGGGCTGGGCTGCTCGGCATATTCCAGATGAATGCCGAACTCGTGGCCGTCGCCTAACAGTCGCTGAAATCCCGGAAGATCATGTGGGGTGGATATAATAAGGATTTCGCGGATGCCGGCAAGCATGAGCACCGACACCGGATAGTATATCATGGGCTTATCAAAAATAGGAATAAGTTGCTTGCTTATTCCTTTCGTGATGGGATATAATCTTGTCCCTGAGCCGCCAGCTAATACGATACCTTTCATGTTTTTGCAAAATTCATTAATCACAACTTCATAACTTCCCTAATGAAAATAGATGCCGGGCTGTAGTGAAATGTTTTTTAAGCGTCTATCCTTAAATATATGGTGTTATTGACTTTTCGGGGCAAAGTTAATAATTAATTTTGATTAATTACAGGTTTGTACAAGGAAAATATGATGTGTTTTGGGCAAAAACAGGATTTTATTGATATTTTTCAAGTCTTGTAACATGCCGAGAGGCCTTTTTACCCTTTCCCCGAGCATGTCGGAGAGGGAAGACGGGAGCTTCCGGCTATACCGCAGACCGCATGGCATTCCTGGACTGCGTGGATAGGAAAGGGCGGCAAATTTAGGCGCATTTTGTTGGCAATCATGACTTTATTTGCTCAAATTATTTTGATTTCTCGTGATATTGTGGTATTTTTGCATACATTTAAGAAAAACGATTTCAGAAAGCAAATATTTATGGGATTACTATCAAAAATCTTTGGCAATAAGAGTAATGAAGAGAAAGCTGGTGGCATGCAAGACTACATGACGCTCATACGCGTGTATTTCCAGGCCGCGCTGGCCGAACATCTGGGCATCACCAATCTTGGAATGCTGCCCGACCTGCGCATGTTCAAGACCACCCTCCGCGTGCCCACGATGAACAACAAGCTGGGCATTGGTGAGAAGGTGCAGTGCAAGAAAATGATGAAGGAGATCTATGGCTCTGACGACAACTTCTTCAAGGAGATCGACCAAAGCGTCCGCAAGAACTGCAAGAAGTTGCAGGATATGCAGGTCTACCTCATCCAGTTCCAGAATTTCTCACAGGACCTGATGATGCTGGTGGGCAACCTGATGAAGTTCAAACTCCGCCTGCCCTCCTTTTTCAAGGGTGCGCTCCGCACGATGACCGAGAAAACCGTGAACGACATCTTTACCAAGAACAATTATGACGATGCCGGTGTGATGAAAACCGTGATGGGAATACGCAAGTACAACCAGCGTCTTAACTTCTCGCAAAAGTGGGTTGCCGACTTTGTCTATCAGGTGGTGATGCTCGCTAAGAAAGAACCCAATGCCGCTCAGCAAGAAGAAGCTGCGGGCAAAAAGTAGTTGAAGATATAAATTGTAGGTTCAAGTAAAGATTTAATGCAATTTACTTGGATTTTTCATCGAAATGATTTAAATTTGCAGAAAATTGAATCGTCATGGAGGCTAACGAGAAAACTATCAATACGTTTGCTACACGTGTAAGGCAGATGATACTCCATTATTCCGAAGTGAAGAAGGAAAATGCTGATCTTTATGCGATGGTCGATGAGCGGGATGCGCGCATCAAGCAGCTGGAAAGCGAGTTGTCTCAGGTCCGTAACGATTACGATTTGTTGAAAATGGCCAAGATGCTCGAGGTGACCGACGGCGACTTGGAGGGAGCCAAGAAACGCGTGGCCAAACTTGTCAGAGATGTAAACAAATGTATCACACTACTGAGTGAAAAATAACAGCACGTGATGGCAGAATCAGACTCAAGCAAAATCAACATAAGGTTACACATTTACGATACGGAAATCATGGTCCGCGTTCCGAGAGAGGAAGAGGCCCTGTATCGCAAAGGTTCGGAACTCATCAATGAGCTCCTCAACGCCTACTTCTCTAATTTCAAGGGAAGCAAGAGCGACAAGGAGATTACTTACTTCGCTATGATTGACCTGGCGCTGAGATTGGAGCGGCAACTTGATCGCAACGATACCCAACCGTATGATGATATTCTTTCGAAGTTGACTTCTGAAATTGAGAATGCACTTGACAAGAAGTAACTATAAAGGAATATTAATTAAATAAACAGTTCTATTTAATGATAAGTATTATAATTGCAGTCTTGGTGAGCCTCCTGGCAGGTGGCTTCATAGGCTATGCTGTTTTCCGTTATGTGGTAACGGGAAAATATAAACAGATTATTGACTCGGCACAAAAAGAGGCCGAGGTGGTCAAGGAAAAGAAGCTGCTCGAGGTCAAAGAGAAGTTTCTGAACAAGAAGAGTGAGCTTGAAAAAGAGGTGCAGCAACGCACACAGAAAATCCAAGTGAACGAAAACCGACTGAAGCAACGCGAAATCACCCTCAACCAGAAGCAGGACGAACTGGGCCGAATGAAACACGACATCGACCAGTATCAGGTGCAGGTCGACAACGAGCGCAAGGTGCTGGAGTCGAGAAAAGCAGAGTTGGAGAAGATGCAGGAGCAGGAGCGCACCAAACTGGAGGAGCTCTCCGGACTCTCCGCCGAGGAAGCTAAAAACCGACTTGTTGAGAGCATGAAGGACAAGGCCCGCATGGATGCAGCCAGCTACATCAATGAGGTGGTAGACCAAGCCAAACTCGATGCCAACCAGAAGGCCAAGAAAATTGTCATTCAGACCATCCAGCGCGTTGCCACGGAGACCGCCATTGAGAACTCCGTGAGCGTGTTCCATATCGACAACGACGAGGTGAAAGGCCGCATCATCGGCCGTGAGGGCCGCAACATCCGTGCCCTCGAAGCTGCCACAGGTGTGGAAATCGTCGTCGACGACACCCCCGAATCCATCGTCATCTCCGCCTTCGACCCCGTGCGTCGTGAGATATGCCGCCTCGCCCTCCACCAGTTGGTGGCCGACGGCCGCATCCACCCCGCCCGCATCGAGGAAGTGGTGGCCAAGGTGAAGAAGCAATTGGAGAACGAAATCATCGAGACCGGCAAGCGCACGGCCATCGACCTCGGCATCCACGGACTCCATCCCGACCTCATACGCATCGTCGGCAAGATGAAATACCGCTCGTCTTACGGCCAGAACCTCTTGCAGCATGCCCGCGAAACGGCCAACCTCTGCTCTGTGATGGCTGCCGAACTCGGTCTGAACCCGAAGAAGGCCAAGCGTGCCGGACTCCTCCACGACATCGGCAAGGTGCCCGATGAGGAGAGCGAACTGCCCCACGCACTGCTCGGTGGCAAGATGGCTGAGCGTTGCAAGGAGAAGCCCGAGATAGTAAACGCCATCGCTGCCCACCACGACGAGGTGGAGATGCAGACCCTTCTGGCCCCCATCGTGCAGGTGTGCGATGCCATCTCTGGTGCCCGTCCCGGTGCCCGCCGCGAGATTGTCGAGGCCTATATCAAACGTCTCAACGACTTGGAAGCCATCGCCATGAGCTACCCCGGCGTGACCAAGACCTACGCCATCCAGGCCGGCCGCGAGCTCCGCGTCATCGTGGGAGCCGACAAGATGACCGACGACGAGAGCACCAAACTCAGCAACGAGATTGCTGAAAAGATCCAGAACGAGATGACTTACCCCGGACAGGTGAAAATCACCGTTATCCGCGAGACTCGTTCGGTGGCCTTTGCCAAGTAAGACAGCTATCTAATCAGATATTACATACCACATCGGGACTTCTCCAACAAGGGGAAGTCCCGATTTTTTTTGTGCCATTTCGTATACGTTTTTTGCCATCTCTTATGGGCTTTTGCGCCATTTCCTATGGACTATTTTGCCTTCTCTTATGGGCTTTTACGCCCCCTTTCTCATAGGCCTTTTGGCTGAATCTATGGATTGGCGGGCGTCTGAGGATTGCGGAAGACGCGTTTGCGGGGTTGCGGTGCCTTGCCTATGGGGAGCACGAAGCGCTGCAGTTCGGCGCAGATCTTCCCGTCGACCACATAGGTGCGCATAGGGATGCTCTTCATGGTGCGCAGCAAATCGGCCTGAATAGAGGCCTTCTCTTGCTCCGTGAGGTTGCTGGGCTTCAGAAATCTGATGCTGCAACGGTCTATGATTCCGGTCTTGGGAATCCATGTGATGTTGCTCAGCGACACTGCCACTCGCCCTTGGGACATCATCGGATAGTTGCCCACAGGAAACTTCTGCTGCACTTCCTGGCCCCATTCCCTGAACGGTCGGCCCTCGAAATCCACCCGGTTGTCGGTGCGCATCTGCTTCACCACGTGGCCTTTGGCCACCACCAGCCTCACATGATGCTCGAATACCGGCTTGTTGTGGATGGCATCGCCAAACAGCTGCTTGCCCCACGCCGTGAGCAGCGTGTCCGAATACCATCGGGCCTCAATCCTCTTGTGCTTGGCCAGCGGCTTCAGCGCCTTCACGAGCTGACGCTGGCCCATGGTCTCCCAGCGCCCGTGGATGAGCAGGCTGAGGCTGTCGAGCGTCAGCACATCGTCGATCACCGACCAGTATTCCATATAATTGTCGCTGTCGTAGACCTTGTCGGGGTTCTTGTCCTTGAGCAGTTTGCCGAAGGCCGTGCCCTGGGCCGTGCTCAGGATGTGGCCCATGAGCAGGTGGCTGCGCCCCTGATAGGTAAGCGTTCCAGCAGCCTGCGCAGTCAGGGCGCAGAGCGAAACGAGGACTGAAAAGATGATGTTGCGATAGTTGATGGTCATGGTTTCGAAGATTTGGAGCGATGATGGCACCGCTGCAGGGTCGCCATGCTTTCGCTTTGGCATTGCTTGTTTTTGCAAATATAGGACTTTTAGGCGCATGTCCCAAATCTTTTGGCCGATAGTTTTCCTCCCTCAGTTGTAAACTATTCATCATATTTATTTCCGGCTGGGATGCTGCTATGGTATCGCCCCAAATGGTTTCTGAAAGAGGAGTCATGGGGATTGCTATGCAGAAAAGGCCCATTTTCTCAGTCGTCCGGCCTTCTTTTTCATGATTTTCAGCGTTTTCCTATGGGCAGGATGCCATTTTAGGAGCATAAGGAGGCCCTTTTCGCTTGGCGAAAAGGTAGAGATTGTTTGGCGAAAAGGTAGTAAAGCCCAAACCATTGTTTGTCAATCTTTTAGAAGTCTCTGAGTCTCAGGCTATTCTGAAAGGGCTAATTTTGCGAGAATTTCTCGCCGGATGGGCTGCAGCGGAGGCTGGAGGTAAGCCAAAAAGAGGGTTTCAAGTTTTTTCATCAGTAATTTCCGACTGGTCCGATTGGTCCTACCAGCCCGAGAAAATCAGGCGAATTGTGGGAGGGTTGAGAGGCGTTGCTGAGCGCCCCAAGATAAAAATATATCTTAATTTCCCTTAAAAGATTCTTACAATGCCAGATGATTTACCTATCTTTGCTGCCGTAAGACGAACAGTTTTGTAGATTCTATTGTTCACAATGTTTTTTCCGACCTTTGGGTCTTTGGATTTCTCATCGTAAGGATTGACCTCAAAATCATGTTTCTTGTATGTCTGCCACGAGATCAGTGCAGGCGGAATTTGGGTGAAACAGCGATGAAACCGATCAGGTTTTTAATCAATACCATTTGCTCATCTTATATTTTTCAACAGTTGGTTGCCATGTGGTCCGGACTTCGATATGCCCGTCTTCTCCCCGCATGAACGGCTGACGCAATAACATTGCCGGTCTGTCATCAGCATCGGTACGTATAATTAAATGACATTCAGTGAATTAAATCTTTCGAAGCCCATATTGAGGGCACTCGAAAACAAGCAATACCAGTCTCCCACTCCCATTCAACAGCAAGCCATCCCTGTCGCCCTTTCCGGCCGCGACCTGCTGGGCTTGGCCCAGACCGGCACCGGCAAGACGGCGGCCTTTGCCATTCCCATCATCCAACAGCTGATGAGCAACCGGACACGTGGCACCAAGGGTGTCAAGGCCCTCATACTCACACCCACCCGTGAGCTGGCCATACAGATAGAGGAGTGTGTGCGCGACTATTCCCAATATACAGACATCCGCACGTGCGTCATCTTCGGAGGAGTGAAACAGAACCCGCAAGTGGCAGCCATCAGACGCGGCGTGGATATCCTCATTGCGACCCCCGGCCGACTCCTCGACCTCATCGGACAGCGCATCATCAGCCTCGACACCGTATGCCACTTTGTGCTCGACGAGGCCGACCGCATGCTCGACATGGGATTTGTCCACGACATCCGGCGGCTCATACCGCTGCTGCCCAAGCGCCGCCAGACGCTGTTTTTCTCGGCCACGATGCCCAAGTCTATCGCCACCCTGTCTCAATCGTTGCTCCACAACCCCCAGAGGGTAGAGGTGGCCCCCGTCTCGTCGGTGGTAGACACCATAGACCAGCAACTCTATTTCGTGGAGAAACCCGACAAGATAGACCTCCTGGTCAAGGTGTTAGACAAGGGGCCCGACAACAATGCCCTGGTTTTTGCACGCACGAAGCACGGTGCCGACAAGATTGCACGCAAACTCAAGCAGCGCGGCATCAACTGCGATGCCATACATGGCAACAAGAGCCAGAACGCACGGCAGCGCGCATTGGAAAACTTCAAAAACCGGAAGACACGGGTCATCATCGCCACCGACATTGCTGCCAGAGGCATCGACATTGCCGATTTGAGCACGGTGGTCAATTTCGACATGCCCGATGTGGCCGAGACCTATGTCCATCGCATCGGACGGACGGGGCGTGCCGGACATCATGGCCGTGCCCTGACATTCTGCACACAGGATGAATACCCCATGTTGCGTGACATTCAGAAACTCACCAAGCGCAAGCTCACAAGAGTGCAGTAATCAAAAAGACAAGAATATTAACATATATCCTATTTTTAAATTTTTAAACAACAATGAACATTTTCGTATCCAACATCAACTATCGCACTCAGAATGAGAGCCTGTTCCAACTCTTTGCCTCTTACGGAGAGGTGTCTTCTGCCCACATCGTTACCGACCGCGAGACCGGCCGCTCACGTGGTTTCGGCTTCGTAGAGATGCCCGACGACGCAGAGGGACAGGCTGCTATCGATGCCCTCAACGGCAAGGAGTTTGAAGGAATGGAGCTTCGTGTCAATGTAGCCCGTCCTCGTGAGGAGCGTGCTCCCCGCCGCAGCTTCAGCCGCAACAACCGCTATTGATTTTCGCTCAGGCGTTATCGTTCGGTTTATCTCCGGCCCGGTCATCAGGGTTGATGGTCAATTCCTGCACCTGTGATCGGGTATAGGGGCTTTTCTTCCTCCTGTATATTCTTTGCAGGAGACGAAATCGCTGAACAATAGTGGCCTCTGGGATACAATCCCGACGGCGATAGTACTGTGTATAGGGCGGGGATGTCAAGCGTTGTGAAGACATCCCCGCCTGAGAGCCTGCCTCTCATTTTCAACCCCCGAAGAGGGGTTGTTTTGTTTGATGAGGCGGACATCCTGCCACGGTTGTGGTGCACGCTGCTCCTTTCCCTGTGCGGAATGTCTGGAAAAGACGGTGCTTCGTCCAACCCTGTTCAGCCGAACACAACACAACCTCACGTCGGGGATTGGCAGAACCGAAGCCACATTGGCTTGCGTGGAGGTTTTATGCGCTTTCGTGCATCAAACCCATCCGTGTTTTTCTAATGGCCGCATGAGATTTATCTCTTTGTGGAGGAGGCGAGAAACCGGACGACGGGTTTCCGGATAAGCGAGGTGGGTCACCTCGCTTCGGGTGTACATAAGAACGGTGCAAAGCGTTTCCGGAAGGGAGAAAGATACAAGATTTGTAAAATTATCATCACACTTTTTGCACCTTCCTGCCCTGTCCTTTTAGCTTAAAATCACCGCGGAAAAGCTTACTGACGGGTTTTGCAGGTAAAATACCCAGGGATCGTAGGGACTAAAATGGACCATTTTCTTGCTATTTTGACGAAAAGAGCGACTTAAATGCCCCTGTTCTTCTTGCGACAAGCCCCTTTTCGCAGGACGATTCGATAGTAATCGCATGACGATAACTATCGAATGACAAAGCCCCCTTTTGTCAACAAAACACAAGTTATTGGCAATCAGCGGTTTGCGCAAGGCCCGTTTTTCGTTGTTTTTTGCCCTGTCCCTTTTCGGTTTGAGAAAAACAGGTCAGAGAAAAGCATGTTTTTCAAGATATTTCAATTTATTTTTTGCGCTCAAAACGGCGTTATTTTAGACTTTGTGTAAAATAGCAAATGAATAACTTGGGTATCTCACTTTTTTTTAGTTATTTTGCAAACAGTTAATAAGTATTAGGGATGAAGAATCAGAAGATGTATGAACCTGATGATAAACTCATTTCGATTATCAGGGACAATTACAACATTTTACAGGGGCTTGGCTCGTTTGGCATCAATCTTGGTTTTGGCGACAAGACGGTCAAAGAGGTGTGCGAGGATCAAGGAGTAGATACGTATACGTTTTTAGCCGTTATCAATTTCACGAACAACGGATTTCGCGACTACGACGATGCCGACCGCCTGTCTATCCCAACGCTGATGACTTATCTCAAGGCCAGTCATGCCTACTTCCTCGATTTTCAGTTGCCCACCATCCGCAAGGCCCTCCTCGGCGCCATCGACGAGAGTGATCATCTGGCACGGCTCATCCTGAAATTCTATGATGAGTATGCCCATGGCGTGCGCAAACACATGAAATATGAGGAGCAGATGGTGTTTCCCTATGTCGAAGGACTGCAACAGGGCAATGCGTCGAGCAGCTACGATGTGGAGACTTATTCCAAACACCACACGCAGACCGACCAGAAACTGCGCGAGCTGAAGAATATCATCATCCAGTATCTGCCCACCGACGGACTTCACAACAACCAGCTCACGGCCACCTTATATAATATATACAACTGTGAGCAATGGCTCAAGGAGCATGCAGAGGTGGAGGATGAGATTTTCATTCCGGCCATCAGACGACTGGAGCAGAAGTCGAAGCAGAGTGATGTGAGTGCGAAAATCAGCAATATGATCAATCCCAATGCGGCTTCTCAGGAGACACTCTCGGAGCGTGAGCGCGATGTGATTGTGGCTCTGGTGCAGGGCATGAGCAACAAGGAGATAGCCGACCACCTGTGTATCTCGGTGAACACGGTCATCACCCACCGCCGCAACATCGCCCGCAAGCTGCAAATCCATTCGCCGGCAGGGCTCACCATCTATGCCATTGTCAACAATCTGGTGGATATCAGCAGCGTCAAACTTTAATCAATTGATAATTGATAAGTTATAATTGATAATGAAGGCCTGCGGCGGGAAAGTTCAGACGTAATCATTCTAAACAGCAAATGCAGTTCAAATCAGACTTTTGATACAGTGCCAATGATGAATATTTGATGTGACACTAAAGTTCAAAGTTCAATATTCAAAGTTCAAAGTATATAGTTACCAGTGGAGCGGCCAAAGATAGCAGTTATTGATTCCAACATCCTGTCGGTGTTGGGACTGAAGCAGATTTTACAAAACGTCATTCCCATCATGGATGTGATGACGTATGGCTCATTCGAAGCCATGGAAGAGAGTGGGGCAGACTCATTCTTCCATTATTTTATTGCCCAGAACATCTTGCTGGAACATCGTCCGTTTTTTCTTGCGAGGCAACACAAAACCATTGTCCTCAGCCCCAACAGCGACCCTTCGACCCAGCCGAGCGGCTTTCATTGTTTGTGCATCAACGTGCCCGAAGAGCAGTTGGTGCGCTCTTTGCTGATGTTGGAGCAATATGCCCATGCCCATGGCAAGAACCTCCCGAAGATGCCCAAGGCTCTGACCAATAAGGTGTTGTCGGATAGAGAGATAGAGGTGCTGAGCCTGATAGTGCAGGGATATATCAACAAGGAGATTGCCGACCAGCTGAATATCGGCCTCACCACCGTCATCACCCACCGCAAGAATATCATGGAGAAACTCGGCATGAAGAGTGTCTCCGCCCTCACCATCTATGCAGTGATGCATGGGTATGTGGATATCAATAAGATTTAATACCACAGAATGGCCTCACCATCGGGCTGCTACGTCACTTGCCATAGCGCGAGGGTGCGATGCCATACTGCCGTTTGAAGCACTTGTTGAAATAGCCCTGGTCGAGAAATCCCACCTTATAACTGATCTCGCTGATGTTGTGTTGTCCGTCGAGAATAAGCTCGGCGGCGGTCGCCATGCGCTTTTCCATCATGTATTTGTTGGGCGACATGGCCGTCACTTCCTTCACCCGACCATAGAATTTGGTATGTCCCATCTGCAGGGCCGATGCCAAATCATCGATGGTATAGTCGTGGTCGGACAGATGTTGGGCAATGAGGAAGTCGAGTTGTCGCTTAAACCGCTGGTCGCGCTCAGAGAGTTGGGGCGCAGCCGCGGCCTCGCTCTCCGACAGTTCCGGCTCGGATGCCGGTGTCTCTGCGGCCGACTGCCCGATAACGGGGGCCTCAACCGCACCGCCGTCAGCCTCCGCCTGATTTCCGACACCATTGGTATCGGTCGCTGATTCGGGTTCCTCGGCCTGCGTGTTCCAACTGATGAGTTGGATGGCACGGGCCAGAAGCAGACGGAGATTGTAGGGTTTGGGCAGGAAATCATCGGCTCCTGCCTCATAGCTTTCCATCTGTTTGTTGTCGTCATCATCCTCGCGCATCGTCTCTGCCAACTGTGTCAGCATGATGACGGGTATCGAAGCGGTGGCCTCATCCTGCTTGACGCGGACAATGAAGTCGTATCCGCTCATGTCGTTCAGGCGTTCGTCGACGATGAGCAGGGCCGGTTGCCGCTGCCCTATCTCCGCCAACGCCTCACTTCCGGTAGCCAACGCCACCGTCTGGAGCATCGCACCGATCTCCCGTTCGATGTCCTTTCGCTCGCCCTCGTTGCTCTCGACAATCACCACCCTACTGTCTTTGTAGTCCTCCGGACGGAAGTTTCGCATGATTTCGTCGGCCAGACGATACTGCCTGTACTCGTTGGTCTGTCGTTCGAGTTTCATCTCTTGCCTCAGCTGCAGCTTCTCCTGCCACTGCCGGTAGAGCCAGTAGGCAATGGCTCCGATGATGCACAGATAAATGGTCCAGGCCCACCACGTGTTGTACCACGGCTGATGGATGACGAGAATCATCTGTGTTTCCTCGCTCCACACGCCGTTGTTGGCCGACTTCAGATGGAAAACGTAGCGGCCGGGACGCAGTTCTCCGTAGTCGGCATGGCTGGCATTGGTCACCGGTCGCCAGCCGTGGTCCACACCTTTCAGATAGAACTGATAGAGCGTCGACTCCATGTCGCGGTAGTTGAAGTTGGAGAAGTTGATGGAAAGGGTGTTCTGGTTGTGGTTCAGGTCAATACGGCGGGCATCGTTCAGCACGATGGCAGGGGCATCGCCAGAGAGATGATACACCGACTTCCCGTCGATGAGCAGGTCGGTGATGACCGGGATATGCGACTTGGCCTGGCCTGGTGTCGCCCTGTCGGTATGGCTCACGATACACAATCCGTTCATCGTTCCAAAGAGTATTCGGCCGTCGGGCAGGAGCAATCCGCTGTTCTCGCTGTAGGAATTGCTCAGAATGTTCTTGCTGAACTGGAACGTCCGCGTGTTGTAATGGCTGTCAAGCTCGGTGATTCCCTGTTCGGTGGTGAGCCAAAGATGATGGTTGGCATCCTCGGTGATGCCCAGCACATTGTTGTTGGCCAGTCCGTTGTCGCGCGTTATGGCCTTGTAGGTCAGCGTGCGATGGTCTGTGCTGAAGGTGCATTCCAGTGCACCGTTGCCCAGACAGCCCACCCACAGATGTCCGTTGGCACCCATCTTGAGACAATAGATCTCGTTGGCGGGCAGCTGTCCGTTGTCTACATTATAGACGATGAAATCCTTCTGCGTGATGTTGGCCTTACGCGTGTCGACGGCATAGAGTCCGTCGTAGGTGGCGATGTAGAGATAACCGTCGGGCGAAAGTTCCAGATCGTGTATCTTCGAGGCGTTGTAATTCTGCATAAGCAGTTGTCTGAAGGCCAGCGGACGGGCCGTGGTGTTCTGTGCACAGAGCAACCCACCCTTCCACGAGGCTACCCACACCCGGTGGCGGGCGTCCTCCTTGATGTCATAAAAATCGTTGACAGGCACAGGATGCGCAGCGTCGTCCTTGGCATAATGCTGCCCATCGACATAAAGACCGTCGCCTCTTGTACCCCTCCATTCGCGTCCGAAGGAGTCTACAAGATAGGCATAAATCTCGGCCTTGACGCTCTCGCCGAGGGTCAGCCGGCCCGTCGCGGGGTCATAACGATACAACTTATTATCGTTGGTTCCGAGGAGAATATCATCGCCCTTGGTCCTGATGACGCTGCGGATGTAGTTGGATCGGTCGCCCTTGAGTCCCGGATGGGGATAGACATACTCCGCCGAGGCCTCCTGATGGGGCACGATACACGACACGCCGGCCGACTCGGCAGCCACCCACACGCACCCTGTGGCATCGGTCATGATGGCATAGAGATAGTTGGAATAGAACAGCGGGTCGTCGTCTTCGGCCGTGAAATGCTGCGTGGAACGGTCTTTCGGGTCATAGACAAAGAGTCCACCGCCGTAGGAGGCGATGACATAGCGTCCCTGATAGTCCTTCACCACATTGAAGATGCGGCCCTTGTCGGCGTTAGGCCCGATGTTGGGCAGCAGGTCGAGACGCTGCGGTTGGCCCTTGTCGGGAAACATCCAGAGGATGCCCGACTGCTTGTTGGCCACAAACTGACAGTCTTCTACGCTGCCCTGATTGACTCCGCCGGGAATCTGGCTGACCGGTTTGGCAAACGTGCCCGTGCCTAAATCGAGGGCGAAGGTCTCCTTGGGGGTAAAGATATAAAGCTGGTTTTGCGAGATGATCGAGTGGGTCACCTCGCTGATAATGCCCTGTGCCACGGGCAGATGGGCCTTGCGCACCACCCGTCCCTGCAGGTCATAGACCACGACATCGTTGCTTCCGGTCACCACACACACCCTGTCGCCCTGCCCTTTGATGCTGAACAACTGGGGATATTGCCCTAAATCAGCATAGGTGCCGTCTTGGGAAATGCGGAAGACACGGTGCTCGGTGATGCCCCACACGCCGTGTCGGCCATCCTCTATGAGGCTCAGCATGCTGTTGTCGGGCATGCGACCGTTCTCACGGGTGTAGTCGGTCTTGGTGAAACGACCGTCCTCCACGACAATGTGTCGCACGCCAAAGCCCTTGTTATAGAGCCACATCTCCTCGCCCGTGAAGAGGTATTTGTCAAACGTGCGGTTCATGTCGCCCTCGCCCGTGTAGTCTTCGTAGCGGCCGGTGCGCAGGTTGAGACATCCGTGGCTGTAGGTAGAGGTGGTGGTCCAGAGCAGGCGGTGCCTGCGGTCGAGGTCGAGCAGTCCGATATGGCGGCTGGTGAGGGCGTTGGGGTCGAGTCCCACACGGGTGAAATCAGCAAAGTTGTAGCCGTCGAAACGGTTGAGTCCGCCCGTACCGCCCATCCAGATAAATCCGTCGTCGTCCTGCACCATGGCCTTGATGGTGTTGCCCTGCAGTCCGTCGATGGTCGAGAAGTGGCGATGGGCAGTCACAGACCGGGGAAAGAGGCTCAGCCCCAAGGAAAACAGAAGAGGAAATATATAGGTGAAAATAAGTCTTTTAGCCATTTCTTGCGTTTGTTTATCGTAGATGGTTACAAATTTAATAAAAATAGTTGGAACCTTGGGGATAGGAGATATTTTTCTTATCTTTGCACCACAAATCAAACAAACTATCAATGAAAAAAACGATCTCCCTCCTTATCTTATTATGTATGGCGGTGGTGGCTTCGGCCGCGGAGTACAACGTGCGCGACTTTGGCGCTAAGGGCGACGGCCGCACCCTCGACTCGTGGGCTATCAATGCGGCCATCGACACGGCGGTGGCCCACGGCGGCGGCAAGGTGGTTTTGCCCGCGGGCACCTATCTCTCGGGGTCTGTCCGCATGAAAAGCAACATCGAACTGCACCTCGAAGCCGGTGCGGTGTTGCTCGCCACGGCAGACAAATCGGCCTACGACCCGAGCGAACCCTTTGATTTTCCGGAATATCAGGACGGCGGACACACCTATTTCCACAACAGTCTGATATGGGCCGAAGGCCAGCAAAACGTTTCGATCACGGGTCCGGGCATGATCGACGGGCAGGGGCTTACCAAGAAAGACACCGAGAAAGCGGGCCAGGTGCAGGGCGGAAGCATCGGCACGGGCGACAAGGCCATCGCGCTGAAACTCTGCAAAAACATCCTCATCCGCGACATCACCATCTTCCGCGGCGGCCATTTCGCCATCATCGTGACGGGGTGTGAGCGCGGCAACATAGACAATGTGACCATCGACACCAACCGCGACGGCATCGACATCGACTGTTGCAAATACCTCACCGTGGCCAACTGCAAGGTGAACACGCCCTCCGACGACGCCATTGTGCTCAAGTCAAGCTATGCGTTGAAGCGTGCCGTGGCCACCGAGCACATCCTCATCAACAACTGTCTGGTGACGGGTTATAAGTTGGGCACATTCCTCGACGGCACCTATCAGCCCGAGAAGGTCAACTGGGTGTGTGGCCGCATCAAGCTCGGCACAGAGAGCAACGGGGGCTACAAGAACATCACCATCTCCAATTGCAACTTCATGTATTCCTCGGGACTGGCGCTGGAGGAGGTAGACCAGGGTCGCATGGAGAACATCGTGGTGAGCAATCTGTCGATGGTCCACGTGCACCACTACCCCATCTACATCACCACCGGTAGGCGCAACCGTGGTCCGAAGGAGGTGACGCAGCGCAGTTATGGCGGCGACATCATGATCTCCAACGTCGTCGCACAGGATTGTGACTCGCTGGCCAGCATCATTGTGACGGGCATGAAAGACGAGCCGCTGCGCAACATCACCCTGCAAAACATCCAGATAGAATATCGTGGCGGGGGCACCGCCGACCTGCGCGACAAGGCTTACCGCGAGCAGGGCACCAACTATCCAGAGCCGCGGTGGGCCGGTCCGACGCCCGCCTACGGCCTCTTTGCCCGTCATGTCGACGGACTGAGGGTGCGCAACGTGCATTTCTCGACCCTACGACCCGATTATCGCCATCGTGTCATCCTCGAAAATGTGACCCGCGACGACCTGCAGGACATCACCGGTCCTGTGGAGAAAGGTGCGAAAGCATTGGTGAGAAGATAAGATAGTGACCTGGCGGGTAGATGATTGAAAATCAGCGGAAATGTTAATTTTATGACAATCTGATAAAAAAACTCACGAAAGATTTGCATTTTACAATTTTATCCGTAACTTTGCAATCGTATTAAACAAAACGAAAATGATGAATCACGTATCTGCATATTGGTGGTGGCATAACTCAAGATTGATAAAGTCGTGAGTCGCTCAGCCATGTAGATACTCGTCAAGAGATAACAAGAGGCCTGCCGTTCTTACGACAGGCCTCTTTTTCTTTTGTGCCGTTTCAAGGCCCTTTCATCCCGAAAAATTCAAAACAAAAATACAGAATTATGGACATTACAGGAATTTTCAACCGGCTTCTCTCCCATGAGGAGCTCAGACGTGAAGAGACCAAAGACCTCCTCATTGCCATTACCCACGGCGAGCTCTCCGACCCGGAGATCACCGCACTGCTCACCGCCATCCAGATGCGTGGCATCACGGTGGACGAACTGCTCGGTTTCCGCGACGGAATATTGGAGACGGGCGTGCCTGTGCCCCTCGACTGCGACCGATATATTGACGTGGTGGGCACCGGAGGCGACCGCAAAAACACGTTCAACATCTCCACCACGTCGTGCTTCGTCATTGCCGGTGCGGGCTACAAGGTGGCCAAACACGGCAACTTCTCGGCCACGAGCGTGAGCGGTGCGTCCAATGTGATCAAGAATCATGGCGTGATGTTCACCGACGACCTCGACAAACTGAACCGATCTATCAATGAGTGCGGCATCGTTTACCTCCATGCCCAGCTCTTTGCCAAGGCCATGAAGTTTGTCGGTGCCATCCGCAAGGCCCTGCCGTTCCCCACGTTTTTCAATCTCTTGGGCCCCATCATCAATCCGTCGAAGCCCCGGTGTCAGTTGCTCGGCGTGGCCAACCTCGACCAGATGCGCCTCTATCAGCAGGTGTATCAGAAGATTGGCATCGACTATGGCATCGTGAACAGCATCGACGGATACGACGAGATATCGCTCACGGGAGACTTCAAGGTGACCACCAACCAGTATGAGCGCATCTTCCGCCCGCAGGATTTCGGCTTCGACATCGCCCGTCCCGAGGAACTTCGTGGTGGTGCCACCGAGGAGGAGGCTGCCGAAATCTTCGATGCCGTGCTTAACAACCGTGCGCTGCCGGCACAGAAAAACATCGTGATGGCCAACGCCGCCTTCGGCATTCAGGTGCTGGAGCGCGGGCAGAAACCCATCGAGGAGTGCATCGACATTGCCCGCGAGAGCCTCGACAGCGGCAAGGCACTGCAGACGTTCAGGAAGTTTGTGGAGCTAAATCGATAAGAAACAGCCTCTCCCCCTGCCCCTCCCCCGAAGGGAGGGGAGTGATCACTGGGATAAACGGGTAAGAGGGAGGAGGGGGAAAAGACGCAAAACCATACAAGACGCCCAACACGTTAAATACACTCTTGAAAACAATGATACCCTAACATGGCAAATACATCCGTAAAACATATTACTCCCCTCCCTTCGGGGGAGGGGTCGGGGGAGAGGCCTTCTGACATCCTCGAGACCATCATCGCCCACAAGAAGATAGAGATTGAGCAGCGCATGGAGTTTATCTCGCCCCAGAAACTATACAGTCTGGTAGAGGAAAAGATGGCGAAAGAGACGCAGCCGCTGCCTTCGATGAGACAGGCGCTGATGGAGTCGGACAGCGGCATCATCGCCGAGTTCAAGCGGAAATCGCCCAGCAAGGGATGGATCAACCGCGAGGCGAAGGCTGGCGTGGTGCCCCTGAGCTATCAACAGCATGGCGCAGCCGCTCTGAGCATACTCACCGACATCGACTTTTTCGGTGGTTACGACGAGTTTATACAGGAGGCCCGGCTGTCGGGCGTGACCCTTCCTATTATATATAAGAACTTCGTCATCTGCGAATACCAGTTGTTTCAGGCCCGTTTCTGCGGTGCGTCGGCCGTGCTGCTCATTGCCGCCGACCTCACGATAGACGAGTGTCGCACGCTCATGCACACCGCCCACGAGTTGGGCATGGAGGTTTTGCTGGAGATGCACGGTGAGCGCGACTTCGATTACGCGGCCTTGGAGCCCGACCTCTACGGCATCAACAACCGCAACTTAGGCAGTTTTGTGACCGACGTGAACAACAGTTTCCGCCTCGCCGAACTCCTGCCCGAGGGCGTTTGCAAGGTGAGCGAGAGCGGCATCAGCCGTCCCGACACCGTGCGCCAGCTGCGGGCGGCAGGTTTCCGCGGCTTCCTCATGGGCGAACACTTCATGCGGGCTGAAGACCCTGGAGTGGAGTTGGAGCGGTTTATCAGTGAGTTAAATCGGGAGATGAGGAGTTAAGAAGTTAGGAAGTTAAGAAGTTAAGAAGTTAAGACAAATGTCTGACGACAATATTAACGACAATATTTATAAAGATATAGAGTTATGATGTTGTGGAGATAGGACAAAAGTGTGGCGACAGCGAGCGCAAGTCCTTACAATGTTGAGATTGAGATGTCATCGGTTAACCGAGGTATTGTCTTAACTCCTGACCCCTGACCCCCTTAACTCCCCATAAACAAACAACAATGAAGATAAAAGTGTGTGGCATGCGCGATGCCGGGAATATTCGCGAGGTGAAAGCGTTGGGCGTAGACATGATGGGCTTCATCTTCTGGCCCAAGAGTCCGCGCTATGTGCAAATGATATCTTCGGATGCAGGCATCATCCCCGACTACAGCGAGGAGCGTCTGCGCGCAGCATCGCAGGCTGCAGAAGACTCCGACACCGCGCAGCCTAAAGTTCAAAGTTCAAAGTTCAAAGTTCAAAGTTCAAGTCCTGCCCGTGTGGGCGTGTTTGTGGACGAAATGCCACAGACCATCGTGACCCATGTGTACAACTACGCACTCGATTACGTACAGTTGCACGGACAAGAGAGCCGCACAATGATTGAAAATCTGAAGCGCACGCTCATCCCCGACATTGCCCCCGACATCCGGATTATCAAGGCGCTGAGCATCTCCTCGGCCGAAGATATGGCCCGATACAAGGAGTATGAGGGTGCGGTAGACCTCTTTCTCTTTGACACGAAGTGCGCCTCGGTGGGCGGCAGCGGCGAGCAGTTCGACTGGTCGGTGCTCGATGCCTACGACGGCAACACCCCATTCCTCCTCAGCGGAGGCATCGGACCCGACGATGCGGAGCGTGTGCGCCAGATAAGTCATCCCCAGTTCCTCGGCATCGACCTCAACAGCCGCTTCGAGACAGCACCCGGCGTGAAGGACGTGGCATTGCTGCGGCAGTTCATCGAACGCGTCAGGGCATAACGCATAGATTGTTTTCACGATAAAAAAATCATTCGCAATGAATAAAATCAATAAACTTTTCGCGGAGCATGGAGACCGCAAGCTGCTGTCTCTCTACTTCTGCGCCGGTTGTCCGCAGCTGGAAATGACGGGCGACGTGATCCTCACGCTTCAGCGTCGGGGCATCGACATGATTGAGGTGGGCATCCCTTTCAGCGACCCTCTGGCCGACGGTCCGGTGATTCAAAGTGCCGGAACGGTGGCGTTGAAGAACGGCATGACGCTCAACAAACTCTTTGCCCAACTCCGATCCATCAAGGATGAGGTACATATCCCGCTGGTCATGATGGGTTATCTCAATGTCATCATGCACTATGGCGTAGAGCGTTTCTTCCAGAGTTGTGTCGAAAGCGGTGCCAGCGGGTGCATCATCCCCGACCTGCCGTTTAAGGATTATCTCGACGTGGTGAAGCCGATGGCCGACAAATACGACATCCGCGTCATCATGATGATTACGCCCGAGACCTCCGAAGAGCGCATCCGCTTTATCGACGAGCACACCGACGGTTTCATCTATATGGTTTCTTCGGCCAGCACCACGGGTGCTCAGCAGAGTTTCGACGACGCGAAAGTGGCCTATTTTGAGCATATCAACAGCATGAACCTGCACAATCCGCGCATGATTGGCTTTGGCATCAGCAACTATCAGACCCTCGACAGCGCCCAGCGCAATGCCGCCGGAGCCATCATCGGCAGTAAGTTTGTGACGCTGCTCAATGAAACGCAGGATGCGGAGGAGGCGATGGACCAATTATATAAAAGCCTCTCCCCCGACCCCTCCCCCGAAGGGAGGGGAGTGATTACCGGGATAAACAAACCAGAAGGGTAATCATAAAGGTCAAAGGACTCAGAGGTAATCATAAAGGGCAAAGCTAAAAGTTCAATGTTCAAAGGTCAATGTTCAATGTTCAAAGGACGATAAGGTAATCATAAAGTTCAATGTTCAAAGTTCAAAGTTCAAAGTTCAAAATTATGGATATGATAACGCCTTCTAAAGAAGGATTTTACGGTCAGTTTGGCGGAGCCTACGTGCCCGAGATTTTATATAAGTGCGTCCACGATTTGCAGGACGCTTACCTCCCGATCATTGAGAGCGAGGGGTTTAAAAAGGAGTATCACGCACTGTTGCGCGACTATGTGGGCCGTCCGTCGCCGCTCTATTTTGCCCGACGATTGAGCGAGAAGTATGGCTGTCAGCTGTATCTCAAGCGCGAGGATCTGAACCATACGGGTGCGCACAAGATTAATAACACCATCGGACAGATACTCATGGCCAAGAAGATGGGTAAGACACGCATCATCGCCGAGACCGGAGCGGGACAGCATGGAGTGGCTACCGCCACTGTATGCGCATTGATGGATATGCAGTGTGAGATATTCATGGGTAAGACAGACGTGGAGCGTCAGCACACCAATGTGGAGCGCATGAAG
Source organism: Prevotella sp. (assembly GCA_016901395.1). GTDB lineage: Bacteria > Bacteroidota > Bacteroidia > Bacteroidales > Bacteroidaceae > Prevotella. The sequence continues at coordinate 48,482 of JAEAMQ010000001.1, forward strand.
ATGCTCGGGGCCACCGTCCACCCCGTAACCACAGGCAACATGACGCTCAGCGATGCCTGTTCGGAGGCCATCCGAGACTGGTGTTGTCACCCGGCCGATACGTTTTATATCGTCGGCTCGACGATGGGCCCGCACCCCTACCCCGACATCGTGGCGAAGATGCAGAGCGTGATCTCTGAGGAAATCAAATGGCAGTTGGAGGAAAAGATTGGCCGCGACTACCCCGACTACCTCATCGCCTGTGTCGGCGGAGGCTCCAACGCCGCCGGTACGGTGTACCACTACGTGGCCGATGACCGTGTGAAGATTGTCCTGGCAGAGGCGGCGGGCCACGGCATCGACACCGACTACACGGCTGCGACCATCCATTGCGGCACGGAGGGTATCATCCACGGTGCCCGCACCTTGGTGATGCAGACCGAAGACGGTCAGATTGAGGAGGCGTTCACCATCTCGGCGGGCCTCGACTACCCCGGCATCGGGCCTATGCACGCCTATCTGGCCAAGGAGGGAAGGGAGCAGGTGCTGGCCATCAACGACGACGAGGCTATCCGCGCCGGCTATCTTCTCACCCGCATGGAGGGCATCATCCCCGCCATCGAGAGTGCACACGCCGTGGCTTCCTTGGAGAAACTGAGCTTCAAACCGTCCGATGTGGTGGTGCTCACGGTGTCGGGACGTGGGGATAAGGATATCGAGACCTACCTGAACAACCCGCCCAAGTCCTTGTAAGATGGCGTAGTACGCCATCATACGGTACATACATTAGAAACATGAACATGATGAATACTTACAGATTCCATACTTCCTCCCGCCAGATTCTGGCGGATCTCTACACCCCTGTGGGTGTCTATATGCGGCTGCGAGACCTCTATCCGCAGTCGGCACTGATGGAAAGCTCCGACTACCACGGCACCGACAACGCCCGCTCGTTTATCGGCATCAACCCCATCGCATCCATTGCGGTGAGCCATGGGGCGGTGAAGCTGAGTTATCCCGATGGTCATAGCCAGACCGAACAACTCCCCGAGACCGGTCCGCGCAAGGGCGAGGCCTGCAAACTGGCCATTGCCGAGGCTTTCAATAGGTTTCTCAGTCAGTTTCAGGTGGAGGGCGACGCGGCGGCCTACTGTGGTCTTTACGGCTTCACCTCGTTCAATGCGGTGCGCTATTTTGAGAATATCGAGGTGAAAGACACCACGATGGAGAAGAACGATGCGCCCGACATCTACTACATCATGTATCGCGACCTCATCGTGTTCGACCACTATAACAACACGATGACGCTTGTCACGCTCACCGCCGACGGCGGGGACGGCGAGGCGCAGCTGGCCAATCTGGAGAAGGGTATCAACCGGGCGAACGTGAAACCCTACGACTTCCACCCGATAGGCGAGGCCACTTCGACCCTCACCGACGAGCAACACAAGGCCAACATCCGCCAATGCGTGAAGCACTGTCTGCGCGGCGACGTGTTCCAGATTGTCATCTCGCGCCGCTTTGTGCAGCGCTTCGAGGGCGACGACTTCAAGCTTTACCGCACGTTGCGGTCCATCAACCCCTCGCCTTACCTCTTCTACTTCGACTTCGGAGGCTTCCGCATCTTCGGCAGCAGTCCCGAGACCCACAACCGCATTGAGGGTGACAAGGCGTTTATCGACCCCATCGCCGGCACCACGAAGCGCACGGGCAACGCCGACACCGACCGCCGGAACGCGGAGTTCCTGCGCAACGACCCCAAGGAGAATGCCGAACACGTGATGCTCGTGGACCTCGCGCGCAACGACCTGAGCCGCAACTGCCACGACGTGAAGGTGGATTTCTACAAGGATATGCAGTTCTACAGCCATGTCATCCACCTCGTGAGTCGCGTGAGCGGCGCCCTCAACCCCGGTGCCGACCGCATCAAAGCGTTCTTCGACACGTTCCCCGCCGGCACGCTCTCGGGTGCGCCGAAAGTGCGCGCCATGCAGCTCATCACCGAGATGGAGCCTCACAACCGTGGTGCCTACGGCGGATGTATCGGGTTTATCGGGTTCAACGGCAACCTCAACCAGGCCATCGTCATCCGCACCTTTGTCTCGCGCAATGGCGAACTGTGGTTTCAGGCAGGCAGTGGTGTAGTGGCCAAGAGCAACGACCAGTACGAACTGGAGGAGAGCAACAATAAGCTCGGGGCACTGGTGAAGGCGATAGCCCAGACTTCACCCTCCAAAGCCCCCTCTCCCACAGGAGAGGGTAAGCGATAACAAGGATAAACAGGTGGGATAAACTAATAGAAATAGAATGAAAACCTGTCCAGATGGGCAGACGCCATAGTCCCCATGCCCCATCTCTTTATCATAGAGAGGTGGCAGTTATCCGGATAAATGGTTGGAATAATACTATAGAATATTATTAAAAGAATAACCCTGATGGGCATCCCCGTTACTCCCCATACTCCATCTCTTTACCATAGAGAGGTGGCAGTTATCCGGATAATCGGCTGAGAGAATTGAATAGAAAATAATCATTAATTACCCCGATGTGCAGACATTTCACTCCCCTCCCTCCGGGGGAGGGGTCGGGGGAGAGGCTTTTTAAACAATGAAAATAGTCATCATAGATAATTACGACAGCTTCACCTACAACCTCGCGCACCTGGTGAAGAGCCTTGGCGCCGACGTCGAGGTGGTGCGCAACGACCAGTTCACCATCGGCCAGCTTGAGCCTTACGACCGCATCATCCTCAGTCCGGGTCCCGGCATCCCGTCGGAGGCCGGCCTGCTCTTGGATGTCATCAAGTCGTATGCCGGCCGCAAACCCATCTTCGGCGTGTGTCTCGGCCATCAGGCCATCGGCGAGGTGTTTGGTGCCAAGCTCCTCAACCTGTCCGATGTCTACCACGGCGTGGCCACCGAGGGCACGCAGTTTGCCAACGACCCCATCTTCGACGGCCTGCCCAAGCGTATCATGATGGGCCGTTACCACAGTTGGGTGGTCGACCGCACGGGCTTCCCCGAGTGTCTGGAGGTGACGGCCGTGTCCGACGACGGCCAGATCATGGGTCTACGCCACCGCAGCTACAACATCCACGGCATCCAGTTCCACCCCGAGAGCGTGCTCACGCCGCAGGGCAGCAAGATATTGGAAAACTGGTTGTCGGAGGCTTAACCACAGATGAGAACTATAATAGGGACTACGAATTGCACGAATTACACGAATGAATAAACTGTGATGGAGTTCGTGTAATTAGTGTAATTAGTGTAATTAGTAGTAGTAAAAGTTGTTATTAACCACAGATGAAAGCAATGAAAACAATAATGGGACTACGAATTGCACGAATTTCACGAATGAATAAACAGTGATGGAATTGGTACTATTAACCACAGATGAGAACAATGAAAGCAATAATGGGGACTACGAATTACACGAATTACACGAATGAATGAACGGTGATGGAATTCGTGAAATTCGTGAAATTCGTAGTAGTAAAAGTTTTTCTTAACCACAGATGAAAGCAATGAAAAACAATAATGGGGCTACGAATTACACGAATTAATAAACAGTGATGGAATTGGTACTATTAACCACAGATGAGAACAATGAAAAACAATAAGGGGACTACGAATTACACGAATGACACGAATGAATGAACGGTGATAGAATTCGTGTAATTCGTGTAATTCGTAGTAGTAAAAGTTTTTCTTAACCACAGATGAAAGCAATGAAAACAATAATGGGGCGGGTCTACAAGCGGCAGTCCATCGTGTAGCGAACAGCGTAACCTCTGCGAAATTTCAGAACATCGCGCGAGCTAATTTGCGACATCTGCGCCATCTGCGAGAAATTAAAATTGCGTTCATTGCGTTTATGGCGAGAGAACTTTCCTCCGCGCCACTGCGTGGCATCTCAGAATATCCGGAGAATATCTTTTCTTTTTAGGCTGGCGCGGTGGGAAATGCTTATCGCAGAAAATCTCTTATCCTTGCTCCGCAAGGTTTATCTGAGAATATCTCCATTCTCCTTTTATTCCTGCAAGAGGGCTATGTTGTTGCGGACTTGCACGGGGCAAGTCCCTACATTGCTACAGACCTACCATCGTGTAGCGAACAGCGTAACCTCTGCGAAATTTCAAACATCGCGCCAGCTATCTGTGCCATCTGCGGACATCTGCGAGAAATTAAAATTGCGTTCATTGCGTTTATGGCGAGAGAAGTTTCCTCCGCGCCACTGCGTGGCATCTCAGAATATCCGGAGAATATCTTTTCTATTTAGGCTGGCGCGATGGGAAATGCTTATCGCAGAAAATCTCTCATCCTTGCTCCGCAAGGTCATCCGAGAATATCCCTGCCACCCTTTTTATCAACCACAGATGAAAACAATGAAAAACAATGATTGGGTTGTGACGTACTTTGGAAAGCAGGGGGTGGTCATCCGAGAAGCGGTAGAACAGGGTGGGCAGGTTTCCGTGCGATCCGCAGGCCGCTGGCGGCCCTCTGCGAAATCAAAATGTGCCGGAGGGTTTCTGTTTCATCCGCTAAATCCGTTGTTCAAAAAAAAATAATTTCAATAAAACCCGTTGTTCAAAAAACCGCGTGAGACCTATCTGTGTCATCTGCGAGAAACTAAAATTGCGTTCATTGCTTTTATGGCGAGAGAATTTCCTCCGCGCGCTCGACACACACAAAAAAGACAGACAGGACTTATTCACATAAGCCCTGCCTGCTTGTCTTTTACGTACATGTAACTAACTGTTGATAACTAACCTAAAACTATTCCTAAAAAACGGATAGGTTGCCCAAGAGCATACCTATTTGAGATTTTCGATCATAAAATACAGCCCACCTACCATTTATGGGCTTTGACAATTCTGAAATATACGGTCTCTGTTAAGTCTGTTTGCAATTACGCTTTTCCTGTGTTGTTGGGGAGTCTTTTCGTTCTACCCTTCATCATCGGGAAACCGGCAGGGGGGCTTAGACCTCTCGTCTATCCGTTCCGCCGTTGTTTTTTTTCTGATGCAAAGTTACGCATTCCCTGTCTTTCGGGTGTTCACTTATCGTTATTTTGCCTGCACTTTTCGTGAAAACGCCCTTATCCACGTGCTTTCCGCCCTGTCAGCGCATTGCAAGCACCCAAACCCACACCGCATCGTTGCCCCACTCCTACCGCCGTATGAAGTTAGCGCGCACAGGCTTCACCTCCCCCTGTCTTATCTCCATGGGGGTGCCGCCAAGATGCACCTTACAGAATGCCGACATGCGTTGTTGCGATGAGAAATGCAGGCGACGCGTAATGCTGATGAGCGGCTCCTCGGTGTAGTAGAGTGCCTTGAACAGCAGGTTACATTTCATGTGGATGGCCCAGCATTTGGGCGACTCATTGAAAGTCTCGCGAAATCGGCGCAGGAAGGTCGACCGACTCATGTTCAGGCGCTTGGCCATACTCTCCACCGTCAGAAAGAGGTTTGACATCCCCATCACCTTCCCATAAAACGACCGACCGGTGCGATAGATCGGTGCCAGCAGGTCGCGCAGCTGCTCCTGGCTGTAGTAGGAAGAGAGCAGGGCGGTGAGCTCCTGCTGCTTGATGTAGCTGATGTCATGGGTAAACTTGCGGTCTTCGATATACGCCGCTATCTGCTGGGAGAAGAGCTGGAGGATGGGAACGATGGGCTGCACATGGAGCCGGTGGTCGTCGACCGGCAGATTGTCGCGCGACTCACTGTTGAGGATGCTCTCACAAAACGACATGTTGTCGCCGATGACATAGAGAAACACGGCCGTGGTGTCTTCCAGCGTCTCTATCACATGATGGATGTTGGTGGGGAAAGCCGCCATGTGGCCTCCCTCGAGAGTGATAGGGTCGAGGTCCTCACCCCAGATATGCACCTTTCCCGAAATGAGAAAAGCGATGGTAGACACCGAATAGTCAAAATAATCCTGCGCTCCTTTGGGCGCTCTTACAAATCCAAACCCCATCCGAATCACTTCGTTGGGATCGCTGTTGAAGTCAGCTTCTTTAAAATACAATGGATGCATCATAATGTTTCTGTTTTTGTCGCCGGCCCGATTTCCCACAGTTTACAGGGCCGTGAGAGCGCAGCCGGCAAGGGCACACCAATAGTGTTTGCCGCCAATGCCGATACGCAAAGATAATAAATAATCGGCTCATAATCTAAATTTCTCCCCCAAAAATGAGTCGCCGTGCCATCGTTTCCGCCAGATGGCGGGCTCATCCGAACAGCTGACACTCGCCCATGCCTGTGGTTTTTTCTCTCGCGGATGACGCGGATGGGTGTGGATGGGCTTGCGCGGTGATTTTTTTCTCGCAATAAACGCAATGAACGCAATTTATTATCTCGCAGATGACGCAGATACCACAGATTGGCTCGCGCGGTGATTTTTTGAACAACGGGTTTTATTGAAATTATGTTTTTTTGAACAACGGATTTAGCGGATGAAACAGAAACCATCCGGCACATTTTGATTTCGCAGAGGGCCGCCAGCGGCCTGCGGATCGCACGGAAACCTGCCCACCCTGTTCTACCGTATGCTTCTCGGATGAATGCTCCCTGCTTTCCAAAGTACATCACAACCCATTATTGTTTTTCATTGTTCTCATCTGTGGTTAATAACAACTATCGAATAGTATCATCGTAAAATAAAGACATAGTAACATAATAACATTTTGACTACTACGAATTACAT
>JAEAMQ010000038.1 GCA_016901395.1 Prevotella sp.
GAGTGCAAAGGTAGGGAATTTCCGGCAACCGGCCAAACGTTTCGGGAAAAAAGATTGAAAAAAGATGAAAGAAATGGAAGAAGGTTGATGTAAATCAAGAGAAAGGGAGGGGACACATTATTATATAAAGGGAAGGGAGAGAGACGGGGAAGGATGGGAAAAGGGAGGGGTGGCGTAGTACGCCAACATACGGACCGAGCAAAACCAATCACACAAGCCCATACGACCGCAGCACGAAAAAATAACATAGCCCGAACCTATGAGGCCCGAGCTATGTGTGTATATAGGCTTGGAGAGACTATTCAGCTACTGTGGAAGAGACATTCTGATTCTCGTAATATGCCTTGTAATCGTCGCCGCCATACTTCAGTCCGAGATCTTCGCCGGCAATACCGTCGCACACGCCCTTATAGGCCCACTTACGAAGATAGCTGGCATCGAAGAGGTTGGGCACATCGCCGTTGAGCCAATACTTGTGCTCGTCGGGATTGTCAGACAGAGTCCAGATGGTGATACCACTCTGCTGGGCGGCCGGAATGTTCTGCTTGTAGCTCTCGAAAATCATCTTGTAGCAATCGCTCTGGCACTTATACTGAGCGGCCGAGGGACTGCCAGTGCCGAGCTTCACATCTAACTCAGTGACGCGCACCAGCTTGCCGGTGGCAGCCATAGTCTTGAACATGGCATCAACACGCGTGCGGAGCATCTCGATGAGCGAGTCGTTGGTGGTCACATTGTCAGTGGCGGCAGAGAGGTCGAAGTGAACCTGCGAGCCGATGCCGTCGACGATGGCTGAACCATTGGCTGCGTCGATGCCGTTGACAAAGTTGATGAGGGCCGTGAGCTTGGCCGGACTCACCTCCAGATTATAGTCGTTCACAAAGAGCTTGGTTTCTGCAGGTAGATACTTGCGTGCCTTCTGGAAAGCCTGCACGGCATAATCCTTTACGTAGTAGCCCCAGTAGAATCGATTGTTCCCCCAGTTCAGACTCAGTCCGTCAGCCTCGGTCTCGGTGGGAGCAGTATCGTAGGTCACGTTGCCATCGTCATCGGTGGTGCTTCCTCCGAATGCACCATCGTCCACGCCGCGCACCAAGTTGCCGTCGTCGGTAATGGGCTCATTGATTACATCGTAGCCATAGGGCACCACGTTCTTTTCTGCCAGATGGTCGGCCACGCCCTTAATCCAGCTGTCCATGGCTGTGAGCAGAGCCTCCCGCTTCTCTGCAGCTGACTTGACAGTGTAGCTGATAGTGGTGGCATTGCGCTTCACGGCACGCGTGTTAGCATAGATATACTCCTTAGCGGCTGCGGTAGTGCCCTGGTCTTTGGCCACGCCAAACTTGATATTGTCTATCTGATAGGAAGCGCCCACACTACCGAAGTTAATCAATATGCGGTTCACGTCGGCAAATCCGGGGGTGAACGTAGCCTCACACAGCGTCCAGTCGGTACCCACGGAGAATGAGGTGTAGCCACCCTGCGAGCCATAGGTTGTTCCGTTTTGATACTGGAACTGGAGCGTGCCGGCAGTCGAGCTACTCTTAGCCCAGAACTGTATCATATACTTCTTGGTGTTGTCAAGATAGTCGGCAAACGTGTAGGCATTCTGAGCATCCCAGAAGTTGCCGTCCTTGGAGGTGAGCACCAGACCGTAGGATCCATCCTTGCCCATGCTGGCCTTCACTTCTCCGCTGATCTTGCCGCCGCCCCATGAGCCCCATCCTCCGGTGGTATCACCCTCGAAATCGGATGCGTCCCCAGTGAGGATATTTTCCATCGGGTCTGATTGTTTCACGCCAAACTGCACATCGTCTATCCAGTATTCGGCCTTCACCTTACCGAAGTTCAGGCAGAGGCGATTCATGTCCTCCATAGTGGGCGTAAACTCAAGCTCGTAGGTCTGCCAAGCCGTCCCCACGTCGAAGCTGTGGTAGCCTTCACCAGAGTAAGTAGTGCTGTTTTGTACGGCAAACTGGATAACACCTGCAGCCACAGAACTCTTTGCCTTAAATCTGAGCGTATAGGTAGTACCCTTGGCGAGTGCCGGGTCAAGATCCTGACAGAACTGGGCCGAATACTCATTGGCATCGCTCGGATTGGTGAGATGTGCACAGCCCGAGCCGCCCTCGCCGCCATTGGCACTCCAGTCACGGGTGGAACTGTTGCCCCACCCTATCCAGTTGCTGAGGTCGGTATCAAAACTTCCGTTCTTCAAGATGCTGGCAATATCGCCGTCGGTCTTGATAACCATGGTGGGCGCAATGAGGCTCTTGAGGTAGGTCTGCTGCTGTTGCTGGTACCAAATGAAGTTGTGCCCATAGAGTTTCATATCCGATGGCATATTATCTATCATCTTGTCGAGTGTAGCAAAGCTGAGCGTTCCGCTATTTCCCACCAGGGCATCCATCTTCATGGCGTTGCCGGTGGTAAAGAGTTGGAAGTTTTCGTCACACAGGGTCTTATAGACAGTGCCCGCCGAAGCCGAGGCGTTATACATATCGGCGCTCATGCCTATGCCCACCAACAGGTTGGGCGTGTATTGGGCGGCGTAAGTCTTGATGGGTTCATAGTTGGCCAACACCTCCTTGACGGCCAACGGAATGTCAGCCGTGGTCACAGGCCGCTCACCTGCCGGTCGGGCCCATTCCATGATCTGGTCGTCGCATCCGGATAGCAGCATCACTGATGCAACTGCCGGCAATATGATCTTATTGATGTTCATCGTAGTGTCCTTTTTTATGAGATGTTAATAGTCTGAAACCGTAATGCTGGAGCAAGGAACGATGCGGAAGTTGTCCACATATATCTTCTGGTTGAAATCCTTAGCCGTATAGACATGCGTATCGTCATATGTCAGGTCGGGATTCACGAAGAGAATTCCGAAGTTGCGGTAGCTTCCGGCGTTGCGGTCATCAATCACATTTTGGAAAGTCCATGCGGTCTCCTTATCGGTGTAATTGCCGAATGAGGAGAGCGGAAGGGTGATGGTCTTCCACGTACCGCCGGTGTTGTAGGGTGTAGCCTCGCCGGTCTCACGGTCGAGCCATGGCACCCAGGCGTAGGCCTGGTTCAGATAGTCGGCACTATACTTGGTGCAGGCCGAACCATAGCCATAGTTGGATAGGTTATTCTGTAGGGTGATCTCCAGCTGGCCGCTCTCATTCCAGTCTTCGGGAACATATACATCGAACTGCAGGGCCACCGAATCCACGGACGTCGTGCCGGGAATGTAGGCCGTCATGCGGTTCCAGTCGTCGTTGGCATTGCCGTTTCCTGCCGTCCAGAAACCCTTAGCATTGGCTCCGGCCAGCAATCCTCCGGCATCGAGCAGACTCTGTGGCACAATCATACATACCTTTCCGCGGCCGCTGTTCAACGGGTCGTCTACCAAATCATCGGCACTGAAGGTGGCGCTCCATGAGCCTTGCTCACCCTTTCCGTCGAAATTGATGACGAAGCAGTCGTTGTTGTTGAAGTAAGCCGGCGACACAGCCGTGCCGTTGGCACCCTCGCTGGTGATCGAGCCGCTGGCCGTCACACCGGTGGGCATGGTGAACGAGTACCACTCGCCGTCGGCATCGTTCTCGATGCCACTGGTCACCTCCACGCCGCCGGGCAACGTAATCTTAGAGGTCTCCTGCAGATTGGAGCCGTAAACGGTCACCTTCTCACCCGGCTGGGGCAACGTATTGTCTACGCTCGACACGCTGGGCGATGCGGCACGTACTATGAAATTATAGGTCAACTGACCGTTGTCCTTCACCAGGGTGATGGTGTTGCGCACGCTCTCCTCGGCTTTGTCCACCGGAGTCTTGGCGTTAAGCGTCACCCAGATATTGTTGTCGGTGAGCAGGGCATTATTGAAATAGGTATCATAGCCATTGATATAGATTTTCTTCAGGCCTGTGAAACCAGAGCCTTCGATGCGGATGAGCTGACCCAGGCGGGCGAAGGTCACCTCGCGGTCGTACACAGAGTCGGTGGCGTTCACGTCTTCGAGAAACACCTTGTTGACGGCCATCTGAGCAGAGCTGGCATTGTCGTCGTCGCTGCAGGCCGTGAAGGCCGGCAGGATGGCCAGCAAACCCAGGGGCAGCAAGCCTCGCAACGCCTTTCCTATCTGATTGAAAATAGATGTCTTCATATCTTTTACGCTTAGGATTGTGTTCGTGATTATTCATTAAACAGGGTAGCCTCGTCCACCTCTCTGTCGCCAAAGGTATAGGCCACAGTGGCAATCTTGCCGCTGGTGTCGGGCTTGAGGTTGGGGTTCTTAGTCTGGTCGGTGTCGCTCATCGGCAGCGTCAGGTCGGCAGCAGTGGCGATATCTACGTCAGGTCCGGGAGCCGTGTAGGTGTCGCTGAGCTTGTAGGTGTTAGTGCTTGCCTCGAAATAGCTGGCATTGCGGTTCTGATTGTTCAGATAGTTCACCACTTCCTGCTGATGCGAATAGCTGCGGCGGAGAAGCTGGTACCAGTAGAGGCCCTCGAAAGCAAACTCCATGCGGAACTCATGGCGCAGGTCTTCGTAGGTCACCACGCTCTTCTCGGCCATATGAGCACGGGTGCGGATGGCATTGAACAGGCTCAGAGCCTCAGCATCAGTGGTCTGGTCGTTGTCACCCATCACGGCTTCTACGTAGTTGAGATATACCTCGGCCAAGCGTAGCATGTAGGTGTTGATGCCCGAATTGTTGGGTTCTGAGAATCCATTTACCTTCTTCACGCCGATGACATACTTCTTGATGTTGGCACCCTGACTGCTCGGACTCTCGGTCTCGCCATAGACGTAGGGGTTCGACGGGTCGGCGCTCAGCTCAGGATAAGACTCGCCATAGGAGGCCACGCTGTTGTGACGGCGGATCTTGTCGTCCACCTTTGTGCCCAGCGTCTTGTCGTTATAGTTGCTGAACTCGTTGAAAAGGTCGTAGGAGCAGTAGGTAGCTCCACCCCATGCGTTCTGGTCGGCCACCATCGTAGACCACGCGAGAAAGCGCGTCATACTCTGTGCGGCACCGCCCACACCCGTTCCATGGATGAACTGCAGCTGGAAAAGCGACTCCGAGTTATTGTCGATGGTCGAGGCTCCGAATAGGTCGGCATAGCTCGGCAGCAGGCTGGCACTGCTCTCATCGATAACCTTCTTGGCAGCTTTCTTGGCCAGGTCGAGATAGTAGGGGTTGTGCACGCCACTGTTCATGTCGGTCGACGACTTCACGTTGGTTCCGTTATACTGGCCTGTGGTGGTGAGTCCGGCCATCGATAGATACATGCGGCTCAGCATTCCAAATGCCGAATAGCGGTTCACGCGACCTGCGCCGGTCTGCGATTTGGGCAGATACTTGGCAGCATATTCCAGGTCTCGGATGGCAAACTCCAGCACATCGGTGCTGTTGTTGGCCGGAACCACATAGTTGTTCACCAAGTCTGCGGTGTTCTCATAGATGATGCCGCATCCCCACAACGACGCAATGTACCAGTAGGCCACGCCGCGCATGAAGCGGGCCTCGGCTATAGCGCTGGTCTTGGCACTCTCGGTCACGGACGAAGTAGAGAAGTTCTTGATGTTGTTGATGGAGTTATTGGCCTGCGACACCACGCTGTAGAGCGAGCCCCAAGCCTCCGTCAGTCCCTGAGAGAGCGATGTCTCGGTAAAGTTGGTGTAGGGATAGATGTAGTTGGAGTACTGTGCCGTGATGTTGTTGGCGCGTCCGTCGCCCATGCCATAGTAGAACTTGTCGTTGAAGTCGTACCACACATAGCTGTAGAGGGGCCAAACGGCTTTCTCCACGGCGGCGTCGGAATCAAAGAAAGTGCCCTGCGAGAGCTGGTGACTATTGCTCTGCTCGAGGAAGTCGTCGGCGCAAGACGTCAGCGTCAACCCTGCGGCAACCAGTGCACCTATATATAATATTCTTGTTTTCATGACTTGCTGAATTAGAAGGAAACATTGATACCAAACGTATAGATGCGCGGAGAAGGATAGCGGTTGTAGTCGATACCGTTCTTCAGAGCATCGCCCCAGAGTGAGCCCACCTCGGGATCATAGCCCGAATACTTCGTGATGGTGAAGAGATTCTGTATGTTCATGTAGAGCTTCACGTTGGAAAGATAGAGCTTGCGAACCCAAATGCGTGGGAAAGTATAGCTGAACGATACGTTCTGCAGGCGGATATAGGAGCCGTCTTCGATAAAGTTGTCGCTCACACGCTGGTTGTTATTGGCATAGCTGTCGGTGTAGAGACGAGGCATCATCGTGCTCGCCGCATTGGAGACATAGTAGTTACGGAAGTCGTCGGGACCGTTGGGGTCGATCATCTCTACGCGGGCGTAGTTCATCACGGTAGCCAACAGGTTCGACGTGGAGCCGGTAATCTCCAGTTGGCGACGGTTATAGTTCAGAATCTTATTGCCGTAAGAGCCGGTGAACTGGAAGCTCAGGTCGAAACCTTTGTATGAGAACGTGTTGCCAAAACCGAAGGTAAACTTGGGTTCGGGGTTGCCAATGAAGGTCTGGTCGTTGTTATCAATCACGCCGTCGTTATTCAAATCGGCAAAGCGATAGTCACCGAGCCAGGTGCCGTTCTTACCGATGGAGCATCCCGTGGGCAGTGCCACCTGCTTCACGTTACCGTCGGCATCCTTATAATAGAAGTCCTCGGGCTTGTCGAAACGGCCGATGACCTTGTATCCCCAGAACTGTGCCATGGGCTGTCCCACCACACTGTTGGTCACGGTAGCGGTCTCTGAACCCACCTGGAAGCTGCGGGGCAGCGTGCCGGTCTCGGTATCGAGTGAGAGAACCTTATTTCTATTCATGGAGAACACGAGATTGCTGGTCCACTGGAAGCTCTTGCTCTGGATATTTACGGTATTAATGGTAAACTCAATACCGGTGTTGCGCAGACTTCCTACGTTTCCCCAAGGATTGCTGGCCACGCCGTAGTTGCTGCCCGCTCCGGAGCCCAGGAAGGCCGGAAGATCCAGTCGCATGAGCAGGTCGTTGGTCTTCTTATAATACCAGTCGAACACAATGTCGATGCGGCTGTTAAACAGGCTCAGGTCGAATCCGGCATTATAGGAATAGGTAGTCTCCCACTTCAGATCGGGATTAGCATTGTTTCCGTTGAGCACGCCCACTCCCCACGGTGTATTATAAGTGGTGAGCATGGCCATATAGGCCCAGTTTTCCACATTCTGGTTACCCGTAGCACCCCATCCCAAACGCAGTTTGAGGTTGTTGACGGTGTTGTTATCCTTCAGGAAACCTTCCTGCGATACGCGCCATGCCAATGCTGCCGAGGGGAACCAGCCCCAGCGATGGCCGTCGGCAAAGTTACTCGAGCCGTCGCGACGCAGCGTGAAGGTGGCCAGATAACGGTCGTTATAGCTGTAGAAAGCACGACCGAAATAAGAGAACAGCGAACTGTTGTCCTGATAGCCTATGGGTGATGAGCTATCGTTGCTACCGGCCGAAGGATCGGTTGCGGTGTTCGAGGGGAAGCCTGTAGCACTCGTCACCTGGGTCTCATAATGGTTGTGGCTCATTTCCTGACCCAACATGGCGTTGATGGCATGTAGTCCAAACTTGTTGTCGTAGGTGAGGATGTTGCGCCACGACCAGTACTTGCTGTTGGAAGCTGTCCATGTAGAGGTGCGCGTATCGCTGGTCTTGATGCCAAACTTATAGTCGGGCATGTAATAATAGTACTTATTATTGTTGTAGTCTGCCGACAGTTCTGTCTTAAAGGTGAGTCCCTTCATGAGGGTTGCCTCCAAGTATCCGTTCACACGGAAGTTCTGCTTCTTGTTGTAATTCTGCGTAATCTCGGCCAGAGCCACGGGGTTTTCGGGCATCCACTGGTCATCGGGGCCGTCATAGGAGCCGTCCGGACTCTTCACGGCCACAGTGGGCTGAGAGCGCAGGGCGGTGAGAATGATGCTGTAGGAATTGGACAATGTGGTCTGCTTGCTATCGGCCAGCGAGAAGCTGAAGCCGCCTTTCAACCACTTCTTAATCTGTGCATCGGTGTTTCCGCGCATGGTCTGGCGGCGGTAGCCCGACCCGATGGCAATACCATCCTGGTTGAGATAGCCTGCGCTGAAAGCGTAGGTCACGGCATTGTTGCCGCCATTGAGAGAGAGGTTGTGGCTGGTCATGAGGGCATGACGATAGAGCTCGTCCTGCCAGTCGGTGCCCTCTCCGAAAAGATCGGCACGTACATATGTGCTGCTGGCATTCTTAATCTGGGCATCAGAGATGGCATTATAGTGCTCGGCATACTCTTTCAGATTCATCACATCGAGCTTTTTGGGCATCTGCTGCCATCCGATGTAACCGTCGTAGGTAACAGTAGCATCGCCGGCATGGCCTTTCTTGGTGGTGATCATGATGACACCGTTCGACGCGCGCGAACCATAAATAGCTGTGGCGGAGGCATCCTTGAGAATATCCATCGACACGATGTCACTCGGGTTGATAGAGGATAGCGGGTTGGAGTTGCCGTTGTCACTCGACGAGGAGTCGATGATTACGCCGTCGATGACGAAGATAGGCTGTGAGGTGGCATTGAGCGAGTTGGTACCACGAATACGAATCGTAGACGAACCACCTGGCGTACCGGTGTTGGCTTGTACCTGAACGCCGGCTGCCCTACCCGAGAGCACCTGGTCGATGCTGGTCGGAATAGACTTGGAAATGGCCTTGTCGCCCACCGACGTCACCGCACCGGTGAGGTCGGAGCGTTTCATCGTGCCATAGCCCACGACCACCACCTCGCTGAGTTGCTCCGAGTTTTCTGTCAGGGTGACATCAATCCTCGGGCTTGTACCCACCTTGATGGTCTGCGTGTTATAGCCAACATAGGTAATCTCCAGGGTTGCACCCCGTGGAGCACTGATGGTATAATTACCGTCCAAATCGGTAACCGTACCCGTTGACGAACCTTTCACTTTCACTGTTGCACCGATGACGGGACCTTCCCTGTCGGTGACCGTACCCTTGATAGACTGTGTCTGAGCCATTGCACCGAGCGGGAACAGCATCAGCAACAGCAAACTCAAGACATACATCATGACTTTCTTAGATCGTTTCATGCAGTTGGATGTTTATTTGATAGTTATTTTAAAAACAGGTTTGGCTTAGTACCTTTCCGTAATTCGGTGATAAAGTTAGGCAATTTCTATTTACATTGCCCTTCGATTTGTTTCATTAGTTTTTCTAATTGTTTCATTTGATAAAACGGTCTGATATTCCCCTTTATATCGCTGTGTAGACGGGTTATACCGCCACTCTACTTCCTGTCCTGCCACCTGCCCATGGGTTAGAATTCCTTATCTCCAGCAGGTCTCACGACCAACCTCTGCACCTCTCGGCGAAGCTATTTCTGGCGTTCTCGTCCGGCCGATGTCCTCCCGACATACCGAACAATACACTCAAGCAAGATTACTTTTTGTAAACATCAGATGCACTCCATGTTACCACCCTACCCAGTTTCTGCAGTTGGTCCAGGTTCATCATCTTGCGGTTTCCCACAATGATAATGGCCCGCTTGCCGTCCTGGATCTCGTCGCGATAAAACTTCGTCACCTCGTCTATACCCATCAACGGGAGCAACTCCACAGGCTGCCGGTTGGGGTCTTCTGCATAGCCCATAAGCCGAAGATCTGCTATCTTACGTCCTATCTGACGAAAAGAGGGATGTCCATTGTTGATGTCATTGATCATCTCTTGTCTTGCAGCCGAGAGATTGGCCGGTCTTACCGGCATGTCTGAAAACAGGGAGTCAAGCACGCCGAGGGCAAGCATGGCTTTGTCAGCCTGTGTTCCCAAGCGTGTTACGTAGGCGCAAGGAGCACCGGGCTGACCCTTGGGATCGGACATCACCACCATGCCATGGGCACGGTAGGCATATCCTCTGAACTCCCTGATATCCTGAAACAACACCGAAGACATACCACCCCCGAAATAGTTGCCCCAGAGCTGAAAGGCCGTTCGATCCTTCGCCCCATTCATCGGCGGCAACTGCTGATAAGTTTCCACGATGGTCTGACGGGCATTGGGATTGTCATAGACATAGACCACAGGTTTCTCCGCTGCTTTCAACTGTCGTCCGTCACGTTGCCACGGATGCTTCACGTCCTCCAAGGAAACCGCTCCACGCACCATTTGCTTCACCTCATCCACTGAACGTCGGCCACTATAAATCACATCGAGTTGGCTATGCTGCACCTTACGGAATGCGTCCACAAGGTCTGTGGCACTCATCCCTTTCAGTTCGCGGGCCGAAATACGCGTGAGATAGTCCGACTCACGGCCATATTTGACCATTTCCAACATCGCATCAGCAATGTTGGCATTATCTTTGAAAAACGATTTCTCTTCCAGACGCGTCGACTTCACCAAGGCCTTGAACATCTTATCGTTTGCCTGTGGCTGCGCCAGAAACTCATGTAGAAGGTTCATCGCTGCCGGCAAGGTTTTGTCAAATGACGACAATGTCACTGTCACCGTCTGCCGGGAAGACGACACAGACAGTGTCGCCCCCAACTGCTGCAAAGCCTTCCCCAATTGCTGTTTGCTGCGATGTGATGTCCCCACAGTGTTGAGATATTCACCCAGCACCCCAATCCTGCGGTCGCTACTGCTCCCACGACGATACACCAACTGCAGGTTAGCAATGTCGTTCATCGGATTGGGCGAAACATAAAGATTAACCAATGGTGCCAACCGTCGATGAACAGCCCCACTATCCACGTCTACCATCTGAGGTATCACAGGCGTAAAAGGCTGCCTGGCCAATGCCTCGGCATAAGCCGAACGCTGTCCGGCATTTTTCGGGGTCACCGGTTTGTAGCCAGGTTGAGCAATGCGCTCCTTGGGATAGCGTCCAAACTTCTTCACAATCTTCAACGAGTCATTATTGAAATAGGTGCGCGCCACCCTCACTACATCGTCACGTGTCACCGCTTCAGCCTTGGCAGCCTGTCCCAGAATATCTTTCCATGCAATACCATGTGAGAAAGCCCTGATCATCAGGCTACTACGACTCCTCACATTTTCCAACAGAAGTTCCATACGTCGACGCACCGACAGCTTCTCTGCCCGTAGGTCATCGTCTGTGAACAGTCCACTCCGAAGTTTGTCCACCTGTTCCCAACACAAACGGTCGGCCTGTCTCCGAGATCCAAACGGCAGATTGGGCACAAAGCCAAAACCATAGACGCTGAAATCCTTGAAGTCGTAACCCTGCGCCATCGCCATCAACACGCAGTTCTCATGGGTCAGCGAATCGAGCAGACCGGTTTTGAAAGTATTTGACAGCAGTCCTGTCATTACCATAAACGGCACATAGTCGCGGCTATGATCCGATGGAGCCTTGAAAGCGTAGCCACCAGCTTTCACAATGGGAATGGGCACCTTGACTTTCATTTCCTTGCTCCCGCGCAGGTTGCGGATTTCCGATGCCCCCGTCACTGGACCCTTGCCCTGTTTGATGCGTCCGAAAGTGCGGTTGAGCAACAGCAGCAACGAGTCAGACTGAATATCTCCACAGAGCATTAGTCCCATATTTCCTGCTACATAATATTGGTCATAAAACCGTTGCATCTCCGACAGGCTTGGGTTCTTCAGACTATCCGTCGACCCAATAATCGGATAGGCATAGGGTGTGCCGTCAAGGGCATAACGCTGCACCGCCTCCGCTGCCTGCACCACCATCTGGTCGGCATACATATTCTTTTCTTCATAGACCGTTTCCAGTTCGCCCTGGAAAAGGCGGAACACGGGCGAGATGAGCCTTTCGCAATTCAGTTCGCACCATTGGGCAAGGTATTGTGGGGCAAAGGAGTTATGGAAAACGGTTTCGTCAAATGAGGTATAGGCGTTCAGGTCGGAACCACCATAAGTGGTGATCAGGTTCTCAAACTCATTGGGGATGGCATATTCGGCGGCCTTGATGGAGAGGGCGTTGATATGTTTTTGAATAGCCAGCCTCCCCGCTGCGTCGTGGGTGCGGCCCAAGAGGTCATACTGATCGGATATGCTGTCGAGCCAAGGTTTCTCCGAAGCATAATCCACCGTACCAATCTTGTCGGTCCCCTTGAACAGCAGATGCTCAAAATAGTGGGCTATACCTGTGTTCGGACAGTCCTTAGCCCCAGCTTTCACCACCACAGCACCAAACACTTTGGGTTGCGAATGGTCTATGTTGAGCCATACGGTAAACCCGTTGTCGAGGGTGATGACTTTGACATCAAGGGGCGATTGTGCCACGCTGACCATCGTCATAAACAGGGACAGGAATAACAGGACAGGTCTTTTCATGCTTCGTTTCTGTTGGATTGTTACGCAAAGATAATGTTTTTTGTTAGACAGGATAATAAAGACAGAGTAAATTTTAGACATAGTAACATAAGAACAAGAACCATACGGTGGTGGGAGTTTAGACAGAAAGACAAATAAAAAAATAGACATCATAACAGTTAATAGCAGAATAATAACACATCAGGAAAATGGCCACTGATAACAAGTTGAATTTTGTTATTTTGTCCTTAAAAATACCCGGATAGGATATGTTTTTATGTCTTTCTGTCTAAATCCCCACTCTGGAACAATTATGTTCTTATGTCTTTCTGTCCAATTCCCCACTCTGGAACAATTATGTTCTTATGTCTTTCTGTCCAATTCCCCACTCTGGAAGGAATATGTCTTATCTGTAGTTCTGTCTAAAAACGTCCTATATAGTCCTAATCATTCTGTCTTCAATCTTTAAAAAAGAGAAAAACTATGGCACATTTCTTGCTTTTGAGTCATAAAAGATTTATATTTGTGCATCAAAACAATTTTAACCCAACAACAACGAATCATGGAAGTAAATGAATTAGAACAATTAGTGCGTGAGAGACAGGGTGCGCTTTCGGTCGCTTTTCCTGCCTTGATGCGTAAGGTATATGTATGGATGACAATGGCTTTGGCTATCACAGGTATCTGTGCCTACGGTGTGGCCACCAGCCCCAACCTGCTTCAACTCATCTATGGCAACAGCATGATGATCTGGGTGCTCATCATCGCCGAGTTAGGATTGGTGTTCTACACCACAGCCCGCATTGACAAACTGTCACTGACAACAGCCACCTCACTGTTTGTCATCTATTCGGCCCTCAACGGCGTGACGCTCTCCAGCATCTTCCTCGCCTACTCGATGGCTTCGATTGCCAAAGTATTCTTCATCACCGCCGGCACGTTTGGAGCCATGGCCCTCTACGGCTATTTTACCAAGACTGACCTCTCCAAGCTCGGCAACATTCTTTTCATGGCCCTCATCGGCCTCATCATCGCCTCATTGGTCAACATATTTCTCAAGAGCGCAATGTTCGACCTTATCCTGAGCTACATCGGTGTGGCCATCTTCGTGGGTCTCACTGCATGGGACACTCAAAAGATCAAGACGATGCTTGCCACCCAAATCGACATGAGTGAGGGTGCACAGAAGATTGCGCTGATGGGTGCCCTGAGCCTTTATCTCGACTTCATCAACCTCTTCCTCTATCTCTTGAGGATCTTTGGCCGAGGAAACGATTAAATCATACGACAAAATATGGCAGAAGCCTCACCCCGCATCGGGAGTGAGGCTTCTGTTGTTTTGGTTAGAGAGAAGGGCTTTCAGGCCCATCCTCGTCAGTTGGCAACACGAAAACAAACCTTCCCGATATTCATAACCCTGTTCGAACTGAGG
>JAEAMQ010000039.1 GCA_016901395.1 Prevotella sp.
TTATCGCCCAATGTCATGGCGGCAACGACCGCCAACTGCTGGTCGTCGAGTCCGAGCAGCCGGTATCGGGTCAGGAGTTGCTGCCGAAGCACGAGGGCTTTGAGCCGCAGCCGTTCGAAACGCGACAGCGGTGCCAACCGGACGGCGGCTTTCTGCCAGTTGCGGTAATAGATAAAGGTCTGCGCCCGAAATCCATGCGACTGCATCCAGCGCACGTAGTCGAAATTGCTCCCGGCATAGAATGACCGGGGACTATCGAGCCGCGACCGTGCCCGTAGGCCGTCGCCCACATGTAGTTGTTGCCATCGGAGGGTCACGGTGTCTCTTAATATGGAGGCCTTGACACGCACAGGCCGGCTCAGTTCCTGCCCCGCGATGCGGGTAATCGACAGGTCACAGCGCACGGTGCGGCCCCTCACCGTCGGCTCGCTCATCACAATGGCTTCGTAATCAGTTTCCCCGGCGGTGACAAAGGGTGCCGTCTGCTGTTTCTCGCGCGTAATCAGGGCTGCGCCAAGAAACAATGTCGCCATCATGATGCAAACTCCCTGCCACGCCTCCCGACGTTTGATGGGCAGGAAAGCCAGCCCCACGGTACCGGCCGCAAGGCCCAACCACAACCATTGGGACACGTCTCCGCCCAAGGCATCGCCCAAGAGGATGCCGGCAATGAGCATGATTGCAATACGAAACAAGGGGAGTAGGTGGATGGTTTTCTGCAGTTCCATACCACAAATATAAGTTTTTTATTGCTTAAATTGCAATGATTTGGACAAAAAACTACGTCTGCCAAACGAAAAGTTTTCCTGTTTCCCGATCCTTGAGAGATTATTGATGATTATGAGAACTGGACTCTAAAACAAAAGGTTTCCCCTGCTGCAACTTATGGATTCTTATTCGGTGATATCATGGTTTGCATCCAACTGTGATAGAAAACCACATGGATTATCATTCCTTCTCCTCCCAATCATCTGTTCATCTCAGGCGTACCACCAGTCTAATCATTATCAATTGCAGGAAAATGTGCTGCGAAAGGAATAACAACAGTTCACTTTCCGACCGTCAAAGGCTATTCAATATCAAATAGATTTCTTCCTTGGTGATGTCCTTGCGGCATATTCTTTTCACGTCATCCCACGATGGCCGTTCGGGCAACTGGGCGATGGCGTGGCGTATGGCCTTCACCTTGGAGGCCTCAATCACCTTGTCGGCCGATAGTTTTCCGTTGCGGATATACTGCGCCAGATGGGTGAAGACCGTGCTCATGGCCAGTCCACGCTCGGCGGCAATGGCTTCGGGCTGTTTGCCCGAGAGCAGCATCTCGTAGGTGGTCTGTGCCGTTGCACCCTTGGGTTGGCGTGGTTGGCGTGGCTTGCGCTCCTTTCGGGGACGGGCGGGAGCATCGTCAAAGGGCGTGTCTCCCACCGTGCGGCTACGGCGAACCCTTGTGCGACGGCTGCCCGGCGATACAACATCCATCGCGTCGAGCAGCGACTCCTGCTTGGCAATCATATAGGTGGGCACGTCGAAAGATTCTTCCTCCATGCGCCGCAGCACCTTGTTTTTGGCCAGATAAGCCATCCACAGTTCCTTATACCGTTCCTCCAGCAGTTCGTTGGCCTTCTCATTCTGGCTCTTGGCCTGCTTGGTTTTCTCCAAGGCATCACCGATCTGCGCTTCCAATACCTCCAGAAAGTAACCCGCACTGCGCTTCACTCGCTCCAGAAAAGCATCTTCATGGAGCGCCTCCGGTTGCTGGGCACGGATAAACGCCAGCCATTTGTAGGCCACATCCATCACCTTTGTCTTGAACTTTTGCACCACTTCACCGTGATAACTCGTCAGTCGGGCGTTGCTCCTGAAGTGTTCCAGCAGCGTGCGATAGACCATCTGCTCATTGCTGAACACCTCGGTGAAATCGAAAAGGTCGAGCAACTGAAATCGGAAATACTCCTCCTTGAGGCTCGGTAGTTTGCTGATACTCTGCTCGGCAGCCTCCTGCTGGTGAGAGATATAGTCGGTTACGCGGCCATCATTGATGATGCTGCGACCCGCAATCGGCGTGGCGAGTACCAGCCCCTCAAGGCTTTTGCAGCGGCTCAGTGCCACATAGACCTGACCTGAGGCAAACGACAGTCCGGCGTCGATGATGGCATGGTCGAACGTCAGGCCCTGACTTTTGTGGATGGTGATGGCCCATGCCAGTCGCAGGGGATACTGACGGAACGTGCCCTGCACCTGCGGCTCGATGACGCGTGTGCGTTCGTTGATGACATACCGCGTATTTTCCCACACCTGCGGCTCCACGTCGATAGGCTCGCTGTCGCCCGGACATTTCACCTGGATATGCTCATCGTCGATGGCCACCACATGACCGATACGCCCGTTGTAATACTGATGGCGGCCGGTGGGGTCGTTTTTGATGAACATCACCTGCGCGCCAAGCTTCAGTTCGAGGCTCACGTCGGCCGGATAACTGTATTCGGGGAAGTTGTCTTTGACCTCTGCACGATAGACAAACCGCTGTCCGGGCAGCTTCTGCAGTTCCGTTTCGTTGTAGCTGTCGGCCATACGGTTATGCGTCGTAAGGCGGATGTAGCCCTCCTCGGCCTTGGGAAAGAAGGCCGGTCGGCACCGCTCGTTGAGATGAGTAAGGTCTTCTGGCGTGGGCTTGCCGTCGCGGATATGGTTCAGAATGTCGATAAACTGCTGGTCTTGCTGGCGGTAGACATGGGTGAGTTGTATGGTGACATAGCTGATTTGCTGTAAGGCCTTGCTGCCAAAGAAGTAGGGAGTGTCGTAATAAGCACGCAACATCTCCTCGTCCTGCGGCGTTACCACGGGCGTGAGTTGCTGCAAATCACCGATCATCAGCAACTGCACGCCACCAAACGGTTGTGTGTGGTCGCGATAACGGCGCAGCACAAAGTCGATGGCATCGAGCAAATCGCTGCGCACCATCGATATCTCGTCGATCACTACCATATCCAATGTGCGGATGATGCGGCGTTTCTCCTTGCTGAAATCGAAGCGGTCTTTGATGGAAGTGCCTGGAATGTAAGGCGAAAGCGGTAGTTGGAAGAACGAGTGTATGGTCACGCCGCCCGCATTGATGGCTGCCACGCCGGTGGGTGCCACTACAATCATGCGCTTCGACGAGTGCTCTTTCACGGCTTTGAGAAATGTGGTCTTGCCTGTTCCGGCCTTTCCTGTGAGAAAGATACTGGTTCCCGTGTGCTCCACAAAGTCCCACGCCTGCCTCAGTTCCTTATTTTGTTCCATTGTATTGACGGTTTAGAATGAGGGCCGCAACATCCAGCCCTATCCTACAAAGGTAGCAATTTTAGATGATGTTATCAAGGCTTTTCATGGAAAACATGTTCCCGGGGCCTTTTTTCTCATCTCGCATTTCCTGTCATTGCCGTCGGGTAAGGATACCTTTGTATATCCATCTCTGTGATGATACATGGGGCATGATAACAGGGAAAAATAAAGAGAGCTTTATGATGAGTAGTGAAATGCGAGGCTGATATAGCCGATCTGTAGGGCTCTAAGTAATCAGACGGTCAGTTGGTTGCATAGTCTCTGAATATAATTGCATTTGTAAAGAGAAACCCCTAAGTATGGACCAAAAGAGGAGATGGATTGCAAGGATAGTAATAAAAAGGATTTTTTTATTGAATTTTCCAGAGTTTATTTATAACTTTGCACTCCGAATATATCTCTTGTTTGTGGATATATATACAAACGGAGCGGATGAACTAAGTTAAAATGAAGAAAACTGTAGACTATTTCCTATCACAAAAAGGCAAACGATGTATAAGTATGCTCACAGCGTATGACTATCATACGGCGTGCACC
>JAEAMQ010000040.1 GCA_016901395.1 Prevotella sp.
CTGTCAAGTTTAAAACTTTATCTCATGACTATTTTATGTGTGCCGTTGACCGAACGGACTATGTAGGTGCCGCCACCCACTCCCAAACTTTTAATTTGCTTGGGAAGGTTGCTGACAGAAGTCTTAAACTCGCCCACCTTAATGCCGCTCACCGTAAATACTTCCACGGCAAATTCCTGATCTGCAGCCACACTGTTGATTCCTGTTGTGGCAACAATCTTGAGGTAGCCCGTAGCACTCTTGTCAGACAAGGAACTGCTCTCCCATGCCATTCCTGCCGGAAGTTCGGGCAAACTGATGCTTGTAGGACCGAGAATGACACGTGAGCAGGTCCAGAGACAGATGCTGTCGCCTACTGCCGGTGTATATGTCGAAGCTAATGTTACCTTTACATTGGTAAGATAAAGGAAATTGCCGCAGATAATCTTGGAGTTGACCACATTGCTGCCATTGCCACTTGTAATCATGAAATTGGCTGTCGAGTTACCGTTCATACGGAACAAAGCCGTGGTCTTGAACGTTCCACCCTTCTCGTCATTGTATGGACTGCAAGCAGAGAAATAGGCAGAATCATTTAAAATTACAGAACTTACCAAACCACTGGCCTTGAGTTGTGAAGCACCATTGACGGTCAATGACGAGCCAATGGCAGGATTGATAATGCCTGTAGAGAAGGAAAGTGTACCCTCATCTACCTGCAACTGGTTCTGAATCTTATTGGATTGCAACAGCAACAGGCGGCCAGTGCCCTTCTTGACCATCTTACTTGTTGATGTCAATCCAAACGTGAAGTCTTGATTGTTGGAGCCGACGATCCATGAACCGTCGCCCGACAAGGTACCGGTACCAATCACACTGCCAACGGAAAAATCCATTCCATTGTTATTTACAGTCACATCGCTGGCCACATTCAGTGTTCCCAGAGGCATGCCATAGCTGTTCGTCAAGTCGAATGTGGTGTTATCATACATACCTGCTCGGTTATTGATCTTGGGAATAAGTGTTCCCTCAAACTTACTCCAGTCGCCTTTGAAGTTACAGCGAATCCATGAATCATAGACTGTGAATGTTCCTTTGCCGGACAGAGTACCGGTGTAGTCACATCGTGGGTCACAATAGAGAGTACCAGAACAATTTTCTGGCACCACGAAATTGGTGGAATTTACTGTATAAGAGCCTGAAGAGGCTGGGTCGTACAATATGCCGTTGCCAAATTCTACGGTCTGAGGCAGCTGAATTGTACCATTGTTTTCTGCAGAATTGACTGTACCTTGTTTGATAATCAGCTGCTCAATGGTGTTGCCGGACCCCAGCGACAGACTTCCGTCGCCGCTCTTGGTGACCACAGCGCCTGGACCGATCAGACCGGTGTTGATGGTGAGATAGGTTCCGGAAGGTGTCATCAGCGTGGCTGCATCACCAATATTGAAGGTGTGGTCTGTGGAAATGCTGCGTCCAATCTGGAAGATGGCACCGTTGTTGATGGTTATCAGCTTGGAAGCATCGCCCAAAGCACCGTATTGGATGCCAGTAAGATTGCCCAAAGCGTTAACAATCAGGCGGCCTCCGTTGAGAGTGGTGTTGCCCAGACGGTTCTTGGTGGCAATGGTGAGAGAGCCGGCACCGTTCTTGGTAAGGGGTGCCTCGCTCACGATGCTGTCGCCAGAGAGGGTGTAGTTGGTCGTTTCGTTGTTGAACAACAATGAACCGGGACGCACAGCACCCTTGATAGTCACATCGGTGCTGGCAGCACTGTCGTCGAAAGTTATGTCGTCGTCGAGCGAAGAATAGTCTTTCACACCATTATTAAGGAAGTTTTCGGTTACGCCGAAATCCCAAATGCTGGATTCAGAAGTGCCATTCCATACGATGCTGGCCTTATCGCGCAGGTTCTCTATGTTGATATAGAGCTTTCCCGACTCGTAAGACAAGTAAGCTCGCTTGTCCGACACACCTTCCAAGAGGATATTTTCGATCGATCCCTGGATAGAGTCAATGGCACCCAACTCATATTTTCCGTCGGCCAGCGTGTCGATGGCATTGAACTGGAAGATGGGCTTCTTGTACTTAGGCCCGTATTCCCCCCAGCTCTTGGTCTCTAAAGTGAGCAAAGAGGTGTTCACCTTGTCGGCCACAGAATCGTTGAGGTCAAAGATGATGCGTGAGCCAAATTTCAAGTCAAGCTGCGAAACGGTGATTTCTCCGATATTGTTTTCGGCACCGGGATAGATGGTGGCATTGTAGTCGGCCTGCACGCCGGCATTGAAATGTCCACCGTCAGAAATCAGCTTGGTATGGCGGTTGAGCCACAGATGGCTGGCTGCCAATGTGCCGTCAAACTTCAATGTACCGTTCCATACGTCGGTGTTACCCGTATAATTTTCCACCACATTGGGAAGAACCAATATGCCTTCACCTTGCTTCACCACGCGTGTAGCACCAGAAAAAGCACCGCCGGTCAGCGTATGGGTATAATAATTGTAGGCAGAAGCAGGCGTTAGACTTTTCTCATTGTCTGCGCCAGTGCCCTGAACGATGCAGGGAGCATTGTCAGTAACTATCCATGGAGAAGCGCTGTCGGCCACATTCACGGTCATATCTGCCTGTTCACAAAGCAACAGGTGCTCTTTGGAAGACTCTATCGTACCACCATTGTTGATGACTGTACGGTCGGTGAGGGTCACGGGAGGTGGGGCTACGGTGATGCCTTCAGCCTCTCCGAGGAAGAAACTGGGGTGTGGAGGCTGGTTGTAGCCTATGCACTGCCATGCCATCGCATTACGATATTCATGATCATCCCACAAAGTGTAAATATCATAATCCGTATGAACATTTGTCGTATATAATAATAACTGACTGGCTCCATTGCGTATAATAAACTCTTCACGCCAGTCGCCGAGGATATCTCCAAGTGCACAGGGATTATTCTTGGAAGAGTTATTGAGCTGCCCTATGGATGTAAAGATACGGCTATTACCCCATTTCGTAATAGAGACGGAACGTTCTACACCCGGACTGTCAAATATTTCGTCTAACAAATCACCATCCCAATAGATGCGCATATTCAGATCGTCCCACTTCATTTTGGAGTCGGCATTCTCAGGAAGTTCCTGATCTGACGACAGACCAATGATGCCGGAGCCGACCGAACGGGCTTCGCTGCCGGGATAATCGTTAGTGAAATTTCCGGCCAAAGCGCGTCCATCGTCACTGCCTGCGGCCTTGCGATAGTATATTTTACCCGTTGCAGCACTCCAATATGTGCAACCGGGATTGGTCTCATTGCACTCAAACTGCTCTAAGCCCCAACGATAAGGATCGAGGTCGCCGCAGTGCTGGGCATCACCATGTCCCAAACCGGTAGTGACAAGACCACGTCCGTTGTCATCAATAACCATGTTTCCAAACATGATTTCGTCGCGCCCGTCCATGTCTACATCGGCTATCTGATAGTTGTGGTAACCGTTGCCAAACCAGGGACTGCTGCTATCGTAGGTGTTCCAACGCCAACGCTGTGTCAGCTCGTGCGTGATGGGATTCACATCGAGGGCACACATCTTGTGGCGGGTGTAGGCACCACGTCCGAGGAAAATGCTGGGATGCACTCCGTCTAAATAGGGCGCGCCAAAGTAATGCTTACTGGATCGGTGACCTGTGTCAGCCGAACCCCACACCGTGGCATAATCAGTCTCTCCAGCCTCGAAGCGCGGAAGAGGGTATGCCATTGGCGTAAACGCTCCACTGGTGCCGTCATATCCATAGGGCACGCCGGTCTCACCGTTCAGATAAAGCAGGTATTCGTTGCCGTCATGAGTATATTCCGAACGGGTGGAAGCACTTCCGCCGTTATCGTATGTCATATCACCGATGTTGATCGTATTGCCGTCAGCGGTGTGGATAATCATATTGTCGGCACCTCGCAGCAATGCTTCAGCCTTGCCATCACCATCCCAGTCATAGCCAATCATATCCCATTGTTCATCTGGGCCCGACATCATGTTTGGGCCAAGGTCTATCCACCAGAGCAACTTGCCCTGTAAGGTATAGACTTCATAACGGTTAAAATCAGTCTTGTTGCTGGTAGATGTAATGTTACCACTGTCGTTCCTACGTTTAAGAAACAACTCAACAACCCCGTCTCCATCTACATCGGCTAAAGAAATATCATTGAGTGAATAGCCGGATGTGACGTCTACTCCGTCACGATTAAGTGCTGGCCGAATAGGAATAGTCAGGTATTGTGCGCTCCAAGCTTTGACAGAAGCACATTTTCCTTTACTTACTCCATTGATAATAGCCTCTACTTCATAGCTACTATTGGAATTTCCTCCCGTATCTTCATAATTGGAAAGCGAAATAGGACCCGCAACTTTGGCACCATCCCGATAAAGGATATACTGTGTGTCATAGTATTCTTCGCCTAATTTTCTCCAACTAACATGGTTGCCCCCGCTTTGTCCGGGCACTGCCACCAAGCCACGATCCAGCTTGTCCATGACCCGTTGGGCCTTAGCGGGCAACAGCATACCAAATGCTAAGATAGTTCCTAAAAGTAGTCTTTTGTCCATAAATATAGGTTTGTTTTAAGTTTAAGTCATTACAAAATTAAGCAATTTTATATAAGTAATGTACTTGAACCTTAAATATTTTAATCATCTTGTCAAATATCAAAGGTTAAAAACAAAAAAGCCGGGCATCACTGCTCGGCTTAGTTGATTCTTGACTAATACTACCTAAATAATATCCAAAACCTATTTACATGTTTTAATGTTTTCAAATTGAGTAATCTATCGCTATAGCATTACCATTAGAAAACTGATGCAAAGTTATATAATATTTCGAGAGTCGACCCTATAATTTTGTTCGATAAACGTGGAAATTTGTTCAACGTAGCGCCTTTCTACTTCACTTTTTGATATTCGAAGCTATAATTTTTGCTATTTGGGCTGCTCCCTCAGCTGTCGGGTGAATTCCATCTCTCTGCATTTGTTTTCCATCTTCGTTATTGAATGTCGAGTGCAGGTCGATGAAAGTTAGCTTGTTTTTCTTAGCTGCCTTCCTCAAAACAGGGGTGATTTCGTTCACAATCACACTGTCCTGAATGTTCCAAATCTTTGCCGCAGGGATAGGATTGCAGAGGAAAATAGATGGCTTTGAGGGCAAGGCCTTGATTGCATCGAGCATCTGCTGTAGGTCTTTTCCATACTCATCGCCATGCTTCCAGTTCTCTGTTTTCGAGTCATTGGTACCCAATTTGATGATGACCACATTGGGATTAAAGGCCAATGCGTCTTTCCATGCCTCTTCTTTCATATAGGGATAGTCGCCTTTGTTGAGCAAAGTACGGGCCGAAACACCAAAATTCTTCACGTTATAACCGTCTCCAAGCAGTTTCTGAAGTATGGCAGGATAAGCCCGTGACTCTCTCATGTCGATGCCCATACCATCAGTAATCGAGTTGCCTATGCAGGCCACACGGATAGCATCGGCCTTTGGCGCTTTCAGATTGGACAACCATGTGGACAGTTCCATGAGCATCTGGTTATGATAAGCATACTCCTCGCGGAACCCAAATCCATGTCCTCCACTCGGATAGATATAGAGGGCGCAGTCGTTTCCGGCCCGTCTCATGGCAGAATAATAGGCCATTCCGTTCTGGACAGGAGGCACGGCGCGGTCGTCATTGGCCAGCATGATGATGGCAGGAGGCGTGAGATGCGACGTCACGGCATACTGATTGCTCCACGCTTTGATGGAATCTTTGTCGTTTCGGAAATCCTTTCCTAAGAAATTCACCTTGGAACCTTCGTGGGTTCCGCTGCCAAAAGTGATGACAGGATAGAACAAAATGGTGAAGTTGGGGCGCACTTTCCAATCGGAATGGGTGCTCACCGACGAAGCCAAATGGCCTCCTGCCGAGAAGCCCATGATGCCCACGTCGTAAGGATTAATCTTCCACGCACTGGCAGAGTCACGTACAGTCTTCATCGCACGGTAGGCATCCGACAAGGGAAGGGTCTTATCGCCATTGGGCATACGGTATTTCAGCACGAAATAGGCAATGCCCTGCTCATTGAAATAGGACGCCCAGTTGTGGCCTTCATGGTCGATGGCCAGGTGGCTGTAGCCTCCACCGGGGCAGTCGACGATAGCCCTACCCGATGGATTTTGTGGCAAATAGGCCGTCAACTCAGAGTTGCCATCGGCAGAGTTGACCAAAACAAACTTGCGTGCCGTCTGTGATGCAGCCGAAAGGGCTATCATCAGCGATGCAAAGAAGATAATATTACGTTTCATATTAAATAGTTGAAAGTCCGGCTCTGCCCACAAAAAGAGTCTCGCTGGCAGGGTCGGACCATGTTGATATTATTGGATATTCTGCAAGAAATCAATTTCCACAATTCTCAATTCCGTCTTTCCTTTCGACGAAATCATACGGTCAAGTTCGCCCGTTGCGCCTCCGGCCAACTCCTTCAACTCACCAAACTTGCTGCTGTCCTGACTCGGTCCGAGCATCTTGATGGTGATCTTGTCACTCTTAACGGACTTCGGAATGGGAATGTGTACATATCCCAGCGTGGCGTAAGTAACCCCTTCCCACACCTTTTTACTACCTTCATAGATGGCCAAAGGATAGATTTTGTTACGCCATCCGGTCAGTTTGAGCGTCACTTCATCCACTTTTGTCTTTTCCTTCAGAGTGAAAGTCGCCCACGCATTCTCCTGTTTGCCATCGCTTTTCCATTCAGAAAGTTCATTGTCGTCCATGGCTTTCTGGGCATCTTCCTGATTGGAACCAGCCAGAATACTCTTTACTTCGATGGTGCGACGAATGTCTTTGTAAGACGGTGTCGATGGCGTTTCGCCACGGTCGAGGTTCAACGGCAAAGTCATAGAAGGGTCATAGCTGCTCGCTCCCTGTCGGGTGTCGATAGCTTCGGTATGCAACTCCGTCACCACCGGGGCCAGACCGTCAGCAATAGCGGTAATCGTGATGGTGCCGGGATTGACCGTAGACCTCACGAGCACGCGGTTCACGCCACACTCCACGGGCAGACTCAGCGCGCGGATGTAATTGTCAAAGCCCGAAACCGTTGCCGGACCGTCAAGCATTCCGTCCTTTCCATTATCCTTGTTTGCCTTGTCAGACAAGTAGTTATTGGTGCAAGGGCCAATAGGACGGGCTATTCCTCCGAGCCACTCCCCTTCTCCACTGAGGTTGAAATTCACCATGCGGTTGTCAAGCGGACAGCGTCTTCCCTGTGCGTCGACAACCTCAAACTGTACCAATGCCATATCTGCGCCATCGGCTTTGAAGCCCATTGGATTTTCCATAACGCTCATTTTCAGACGATCGGGCTTACCCGCCGTCTCAATGCTGTAGCGCGAAATCTCCTTCCCATCACGATAGCTCACGGCCTCAACCTTACCTTCCTCGAAGGGCACCTTGTCGAAAGTGAACAGGTATTCGTTGCTGCGCTTGCCATGCCCCACGCTCTTTCCGTTGACCAGCAGCTCCACATCATCGCCCGTAGACACCACGTAGACGGGTTTCACGGTACCTGGTTTGTAGTTCCAATGACCGATAATGTATGACCCATCCTTCTCCGGAGTCACCCATCCGTTCCACATTACCTGATGCACAAAGTAGGCATCCTTGGGGATACGCATGGCATCGGTGACGCCAGACGTACGGTAATTGGCCTCGCCACGATAGTGGGTGTTGGTATCGGAGAACACGATCTTGGTGCCACCACTATTCACACGCTTGCCCGTTCCGGGTCTGTCGACAAAATAATCATACCATCTCTCCACCATTCCACAGGCCAATGCGTCACTGTTGTGGTTGTAATCGGGAGCCGGAGCGTTGCGATACAACGGACCGGCACCTTCCTGATGGTAGGGATAACTGTACTCATCCCAGTATTTGCGCAATGCCTCATCGCGATAGTATTCCATCTGCCAGTAGGGCTTCTTGCCGCTCTTGTTGACATAAAGCATCTCTCCTCCATACTCGGCCTCATCGATATCAAGCATCTCCCGACTGCCAATGGCACGGCCACCAAAGGGATCATACTCATCGCGCACCTTGCGAAGCTCTATCATGTGCTCCCGCGAGATGCTCTCATTTCCACCTTCATAGAACAGGATGCTGGGGTTGTTGCGGTTGTAGATGATGGCATCGCGCATGAGTTCCACACGCTGTTGCCACTGCCTTCCGGAGCAATCTTTCTCGGCATCGCCTGCCTGCATCGCCTCGATGAGTCCCACACGGTCGCAGCTCTCGATGTCTTGTTTCCACGGAGTGACATGCATCCATCTCACGAGGTTGCCCCCCGACTCCACCTGCAGCTTGTTGCTGTAGTCCGACAGCCATGCGGGAACGCTCATTCCCACACCCGGCCACTCGTTGCTGGTGCGCTGGGCATAGCCATGCATCATCAACACGCGGTCGTTGAGCCATATCTTTCCTTCGCCAAAACGGGTCTTGCGAAATCCCGTGCGCATCACATTCTCGTCGATATCACTACCATCTTCGGCCACCAAAGCGGTCTTCACCGTGTAGAGATAACCATATCCCCAACTCCAGAAATGGGCGTCGGCGAGTTGTCCCTCGACCGCCACCACCTTGGTCTCGTGGGGCTGAAGCGTGGCCTTCACTCCATTGAGGCGCGCCACTTCCTTGCCATCCTTGTCCAGAACGACACACCGATAGACAAACGAACGGGCTTTGTCGTCGTCGTTGCGCACCTGAGACTCTGCGTGAACGGTCACCGTTCGGGCCTTCACGTCATAGTCCTTGCCATAGACATACACGCCGGTAGTCTTCAGATTGGAGTAAAGCGGCAGCGTCTGATAGAGCTTATCGGTCACATGCAACCACACATTCTTGGGAATACCACCATAGTTGGCATTGAAATTCTTGTTGTTCCACTGGTATTTTGTGCCCGTGGCCCGCTCGCGATAGTTCCACGAACTGTTCACCCATACGGCAATGACATTCTCTCCTTCTTTCATATATGGAGTGAGATCCCATCCGCTGGCCATCACGCCGTTTTCCGTGAGCCCCAGGCTCTGGCCATTGATGTAGACCTCCGCACCAAAGCGAACGCCCTCAAACTCCACGAAATATTTCTTGCCAGAGATGTTCTCCACCTTGAAATGCTTGCGATACCACATGATGGTGTCGCTCAGATCGGCACACGGCACCTTGAAAGCCTCGGCCTCGTTCCATGCCCGGGGCAAAGTCACCCGTTGCCAGGCGTGATCGTCATAGTCCACAGCCTCAGCACCTTTGATATCGCCGAGTTGCAGCAACCAGTCACTGTTGAAATTCAGTCTTTGTCTTTTTGTAGCCCATGATGGCAGCACCATCAATACCAATAAAAGCACAAATGATAATCGTTTGATTTGCATAAGATAGATTTGTTACTTAAAATGATGCTACAAAATTAAGACATTATCGGTGGGTATGGAAAGACAGCCGTACAATTTTTGGCAAAATCATACGACTGTCCGCATCTTGTTCTTCCGAACAGGCTTTTCCCCTTAGTTGCCGTCAGGCTTCACAATCTCGTAGACGGGAGAGTTGTACCACTTGAAAGTCTTCCAGTCGTCGGGCTGAGCAGGACTGTAATCCTTCCAGTCTGCACGCAGACCGTTCACCATCGGCAGGCCCAACTGCTTCATTCCCATCACAATCATCTTGCTGATTTCGTAGGCTCCATACTGGTTGAAATGGGTATTGTCGGCCAGAGCGGTGGTCTGTCCGGGGAACGTGTTGGCCGGATAGTGCACCAGCGCACGCTTGCTGTCTTCCTCGCCGAGGGTCTCAAAGAAGGTGCGTGTCATGTCGTGAAGCTCTATCACGGGCACATCCTCACGCTTGGCCACGGCCCTCATCGCGTCGGGATAGTCTCCGTGGGTCTCCACAATCTTGCCATTCTCAAAGCGACGACGCTGCGTGGGGGTCACAAAAACGATGTTGCCGCCCTTAGCGCGCACCTGATCGATGAACTTCTTGAGATTGTAAGAGAAGTTGTACCATGCGCCCGAGCCGGCACTTTTCTCCTTCTGGTCGTTGTGTCCAAACTCGCAAAACACATAGTCGCCCTTCTTCATCATGGACAAAATCTTGTCTAAGCGGTTGGAAGCCAGAAACGAACCGGCCGTCAGTCCGCTCTCCGCATGATTGGAGATGGCCACCTTGTCGCCAAACCAACGGGGTATCATCTGTCCCCAGCTGGCCCACGGCTCACGGTTCTGGTCCACCACGGTGGAGTTGCCACAGAGGAACACGGTCACGGCATCATTGTCGCGCTCCACCTTGATTTCCTTGACGGCGGGGGCGGGACCATTGAATTCCAGGGTCAGACGGTCGTCCCAGTTGAGGTAATCCTTCTCACGGTCCTTTATTTTCACGTTCTCCTTGTCGGAGATATAGGGCGAACGCTTGCTCACGATGAACGTGTAGGTCTTGAACTCGCCTTTCTTGGTCGGCGTGGCCTCCACAAACAGGCGTCGGCTCTCGGCCCTCACCACGGTGCTGGCGGCTTTCTTCTTGCTGCCAAGAGTCACCGTTACCTTATAGTTTCCATCGGGCACCTTCACCGAGAAATATGCCGGATGAGCATAGACACTCTTGATTTCCTTGGCCGTGGGAGCCTTCACATAGTTGAGCATGTCCCATCCGAAACCCTTGGCATCGCTGTATTCGGGTTGCACCTGGGTCATGTCGAAGTCGAAACTCTGTGCGCCGGCCGAGAGAAGGCCCATGAGACAGAGTGCCGATAAAATGATTCGTTTCATAGTTCTTATCGATTTGTCTTTAGTGTTGTCCTATTTCTTCTTGGTGTCCTTGAGCTTCTCGCCGTTGATCACCACATTTTTCACCACCGTATTCTCAATGGTTGTGTCGTTGAACGCACGCTTCTCGTCTTTCACATTGATATTCTCGAAGGTGAAATCCTTGAGGGCATACTTGTCGGAAGCACCCACGTCGAAGAAGTTGCGGCACTCCATGTTGATGTCTTTCATCACGATATTGTTGCACTGCGAGAGCGGCATGTCGGCCCGTTCCTGCGGTTTGAAGAACTGTGTCCACGGGCGCACCACGAGGAAGGAGTTGGTATTGCCCGTCACATTCTCCACCGTCACATACTCATAATGCTGGGGAGTGTCGGGCCGCATCTTCAACCATAGCACACGGTTGACATTGTCGGCCACGATGTTGCGTAATATAATATTGTGGTCCTTGACGCTCTCCGAACCCAAGGTGAGGCATCCGTGCACCACTCCGTAGTGGCAATTCTCGATGATCACGTTGTAGTTGGGTCCGTTGTTAGGGTCTTTGTCGGCATAGGTGCCCTTGCCTCCCTTCATAGCGATGGCATCATCGTTCACGTTCATGTAGCAACCGTGGACGAGGACATCGTGGCATACATCAATATCTATGGCGTCGGTGCTCGGGCCTTTCACGCCCTTGGTCGACGAATAGATGTAGCATCCGAGGTAGCGCACATGGTCGCTCTTATACAGATGATTGGTCCAGAACGGGCTGTTGATGAGCTTTACGTTCTGCACGGTAACGTTCTTGCTGTTGGAAATGTAAACCAGGCGCGGACGTTGCTCGTCCTTGTTGGTGCACGCGCGGTTCCACTCACGTCGGATCCAGAACTGTTTCCAATAGTGATAGCCATTGCCGTCGATGGTGCCGGGGCCAGATATCACAAAGCCGTCTACCCCATCAGCATTGACTAAGGCCGTGAAATAGTCACAGGTCTCTCCCTCGATGCGGGTTTGCTTGATGTCGAAGTCCTCGATGCGGTCGGAACCTTTAAGCCGTCCGCCCTCCTCCACCTGCAGATGGGTACCCTGACGGAAGTAGAGACTGCCCGAGAGAAAGGTGCCGCGGGGTATCACCACCACGCCGCCACCCTCGCGGGCACAGCGGTCGATAACACCCTGCAGGGCCTTGGTCTGCACTGTCGTAGAGTCGGTAGATACGCCGAAATCGGTCACCACATAGCGTTTGCCCAGCGCAGACATGTCTACAGCGGTGGTATCACTAAACCATGCGTCAATTTCTGTGCCGTCTGGCCACAGTTGTTTCTTCTGTTTGGCACTCATGTTGAGACACAGGGCTAACAGCAATGTCATGAAAAATAATCGCTTCATTTGTATATCCAAGTAGTTATTTTATGGTTATGCGCCATTTTTTAAATGGGTTCAAGTAGATAATTGTGTCGCAAAATTACAAATAATTCCTTAATTGGGCCATGTCTTATTTGATTTATGGCCTACGATTTTTGAGAAAGAGCGCAGGTGTTGTTTGCGAAAAGGGCAGGCCATTGGGCGTTTGACGATTGGCTGTCCCGCAGGAGCAATGAGACATCAATGGTTGCTTTTAGAACATAATGACAAAATGTTATCATCCAACAATTTGAATTTTACACCATCGTATAATAGGATTTTACAATTCAAATATTGTAGTCCATCCAGAGTTTATTCCCATGAAAAAAATGGAAGAAATGGCTTCAGATGGCCGATAATGCCAAACTTTCAGGCCATGACATGAAAATGTGGCCCCAAAATGCCTATTTTTAATGAGCAGATTATCAGCGACTTGTATTTTCTTGACAAATAAAGATATTGCGAATACTATCGAATCGCATCGCGATTACTATCTAATCGTATCACGATTCCTATCGAATCGCAAGACCAAAACAATGAGATAGAAGCTGAAAAAGAAGAAAAAGAGGAGAAAAGAGGATTAAAATGGAGGGAAAAACAGGCAAAAAAGGCCCTTTCAATAAATTGAGACAACAAAAGCAACACGATTTTATCTTTTTAAGGGTAGAGGCATTTTCGCCTGACAACGCTGAATTATCTTGACAAAAACAACAGAACCTCCATTCCCTATAAAAACAAAACCGATGGGCATCAGCCATCTGTTCAGTTCTGTCAGGACCTGACCAAACGCATACGTCGCCAAAGAAAATTGGGCAGGAGATGCCATGCGGCCACTATCAAGCGCCATTTCCAGTCAATGATACGCACATGCCGCTTGCTGTCTATGGCCCACATGATTTCGTCGGCCACCATAGATTTGTCGAGCATCATGGGGAAACGGGAGCCTCGAATAAAGTCTGTGTCTACAAAACCTGGGCGTAAATCTGTAAAGCGAACGTTGAGACGGCGGTTGTTAGACAATTGTTCAAGGGCCTGAATATAAGCAATCTGGTAAGATTTCGTTGCACTATAGCTTGGAGCTGGAGCCAATCCTCGAATACCGGCAATACTGGTGATGACAGCAATTTGTCCGCCATCATGGGCAGCCATCCATCGAAACACCTCTCCTACGGTTTGAGTAAATCCTCCGACATTCGTGTCTACCGTGCGTTGTTCAATGTCTGCCGCGAGCACAGAATTTTGCTTTCCAAAACCTGAGGCATGTATATACAGGTTTACCCCGCCCATGTGCTCAATGAGTTGTCGCAGTTTTAGTGCCGCATCCTCTCGCGTGATGTCTATGCAAGCTATAGCCAGCCTGTCTGGGTTGGATACCGACAACTCTTCCAGTTTCTCCATACGGCGGGCCGCAACACCTACCTGCCACCCATCCCTGAGCAACCGTTCGGCCAATTCGCGGCCAATACCCGAACTGGCCCCCATCACTATCGCTTTTTTGTTCATGCCGCAAAAATAAGTAAATTTACTAAATATTCAAACTGTATTGTATAGAACTTTCAAAAAAAACATGTATATTTGCATTTGATAAATTATTCTCCAAACTAAGCATCGTCAAAACATGAAAGACTTCTTGAAATACGTGGGAGCCACCCTTGTCGGCATGATACTTTTCGGTATCATCATCTTCGCATTGGGTGCAATGAGTATTGTCGGGATGATTGCTTCGTCCGAAGCTACTCAAAAAGTGAAGAAAAATAGTGTACTTCTCATCAATTTGAACGGTGTGATGCAGGAGCAGGCCGACGACAACTTGTCTGCCAGACTGATGGGGACATCCGGTTTGGGTCTGAAAGAGACATTGGCGGCTATCAAGAAAGCCAAAAGCAACGAAGATGTAAAGGGAATTTTTATCGAAGCAGGGGCTTTGCAGGCCGATATGGCACAACTGGAAGAAATACGGGAGGCACTCGTAGGTTTCAGGAAAACAGGCAAATGGATCGTGGCCTACGGCGATGATTATTCGCAACCCTGCTATTATGTAGCCTCCGTAGCCAATAAAATATATTTAAATCCACAAGGAATGGTCGACTGGCATGGCATCGGCGGGCAGGTGGTTTTTCTCAGAGATGCCTACGCCAAGATTGGCATCAAAATGATTCCATTCAAATGTGGCAAATACAAGAGTGCCACAGAGACCTTCACCGAGGACCACATGAGTCAGCCCAGCCGAGAGCAGACCGAGCGGTATATCGGCGGCTGGTGGCAGACAATCTGCCAGGCAGTGGCACAGAGCAGGGGCATTACAATCGACACCCTCAACGCATACGCCGACCGTGTGGTGTCGCTGGAAGATCCCAAAAACCTGATAAGATACAAGATGGTGGACGCATTGCTCTATGATGATCAAGCCAAGTCGGCTGTCAAGAAGATGCTCAAGATAGAGGAAGACGAACCAATCAACCAGATATCTGTAGACGGAATGCAGAATGTTCCGGAGGAAAACGACGGAGACGAGATTGCCATATACTATGCCTATGGCACAATTGTCGATCAGGAAACTCCTCAAAATCTGTTGCTCTCAGAACACCAGATCGTAGGAGAAAACGTATGCAAAGACCTGGCTGAGTTGGCCAAGGATGACGATATCAAGGCCGTGGTTATCCGAGTAAATTCCGGCGGAGGCTCCGCATACGCCTCCGAGCAGCTTTGGCATCAAATAGAACAACTCAAATCCAAGAAGCCCGTTGTCATTTCCATGGGTGGCGCAGCAGCATCTGGAGGATACTATATAAGTGCTGGCGCCAATTATATCTTTGCCGAGCCCACCACCATCACGGGCAGCATCGGTATCTTCGGACTGACGCGGGACCGCTCGGAACTGATGCAACAGAAGCTCGGATTCAAATATGATGAGGTGAAAACCAACCGGAACTCTACAATGGGATCTGAGGTTGTACCCATGACACAGGAGCAGATGGGCTACTTGCAGAGTGCCATTGACCGAGGTTACCTGCTCTTCAAGAATCGAGTGGCTCAGGGACGGCGCATGACAATGGATCAGGTAGAGAGCCATGCACAGGGACATGTGTTTCTGGGAAGCGATGCCTTGAAACTCGGTCTGGTCGACGCACTCGGCGGATTGGATCAGGCTGTGGCAAAGGCAGCCCAGCTGGCTCAGGTGAAAGAATACTATACGGCCGACTATCCAGGTACGAAGTCTTGGTTAGACCAATTATTAGAAGATAGCGGAGAAAAAAACAACGGAATACTTGATGAGCAGCTAAGAAGCACGCTTGGCGACTTCTATGAGCCGTTCATGCTCATGCGTTTTGCCGCTGAACAAACCGGTATTCAAGCCAGAATGCCTATTTTGATACAGTTAAGATAAAATCATAAGAGAGGTAAACGATGCGGACAGAAGGCGATCTGATAAAAATAAACGATTGGCTCATCCCCCTGAG
Organism: Prevotella sp.; assembly: GCA_016901395.1. Taxonomy (GTDB): domain Bacteria; phylum Bacteroidota; class Bacteroidia; order Bacteroidales; family Bacteroidaceae; genus Prevotella. The sequence goes on from JAEAMQ010000040.1 coordinate 15,654, forward strand.
TTGTCTCTACGGCATGGGGGTGGAATTGAGGAATCAACTCTTTGAAATGGGATTTCTCAAACAAAAAGCATACGATATCCCGGTGATTTCCGTAGGCAACATCACAGTTGGAGGGTCTGGAAAGACCCCGCACGTGGAGTATTTGATACGACTTCTGAAGGATATAGTAAAGATTGGAGTGCTCTCTCGTGGATACAAACGCAAGAGTAGAGGTTATGTCTTGGCTGACATCGATACCCCGATGAGAGCTATCGGTGACGAGCCCTGCCAGATGAAACGGAAATTCAAGGACATCTATGTGGCTGTAGACAAAAACCGTTGTGAAGGTATTGACCGCCTGACGTCAGACGAAAAGACCAAGGACGTGGATGTTATCCTGCTGGACGATGCCTTCCAACACCGCTATGTGAAGCCTGGTATCAATATATTGTTGGTGGATTATCACCGCTTGATCATATACGACAAGCTGTTACCGGCAGGGCGTCTGCGTGAACCGATGAAAGGAAAAAACCGGGCAGACATTGTCATTGTGACGAAATGCCCCAAGGATTTGAAACCAATGGAGTTCCGCGTGTTGACCAAATCATTAAATCTTTTCCCTTATCAAGAACTCTTTTTCACCTGTATAGAATACGATAAGCCACGAAATGTGTTTCCCCAAGAGAATGGTTTGGAAGAACATGACCATAAGGATACATGGAAATTACTTAATGGAAAGAATGTTTTGCTGTTGACCGGTATTGCCTCTCCAGAGCAAATGGAGAACGACTTAAAATCACATTGCCGAACCATCACACCTTTAACATTTGGGGATCACCACGCTTTCAAAGCAAAGGATGTAGAGAAAATCAATAGCTTGTTTGCCTCAATGCCAGAACCCAAGGTAATTGTCACAACAGAGAAGGATTCCACTCGCCTCATAGATCTTGAAGGTTTGGATGCCGAGGTGCAAGCCAATATGTATGAATTACCTATCAAGGTAAGGTTCATGCTGGACCAAAAAGAAAAGTTTAACACTAAAATCATAAGCTATGTACGAAAAAATTCAAGAAACAGCATCCTGGTTAAGAGAAAGGATGACGACAAACCCAAAGACAGCCATCATACTGGGAACGGGATTAGGACAATTAGCTTCAGAGATAACTGACACTTACGAGTTTTCATATAAAGACATTCCCAACTTCCCGATATCTACTGTTGAAGGACACGCGGGTAAGTTGATTTTCGGTAAACTGGGCGGAAAAGATATCATGGCAATGGAAGGTCGCTTCCATTTCTACGAAGGATACACTATGAAGGAGGTCACTTTCCCAGAGCGCGTGATGTTTGAACTGGGCATAGAAACCTTGTTTGTGAGCAACGCTGCAGGCGGGATGAACCCTGCATTCTCCATCGGAGACCTGATGGTGATAGAGGATCACATCAACTTTTTTCCCGAGCATCCGCTGCATGGGCCTAACTTCCCCACTGGTCCGAGATTTCCCGACATGCACGAACCCTACGACCACCAATTAGTATCATTGGCCAATGAAATTGCCAAAGAGAAGGGAATAAAATTGCAACACGGTGTATACGTCGGTGTTCAAGGTCCTACTTTTGAGACACCGGCAGAGTATCGCATGTATCATCTTCTTGGCGGCGATGCCGTTGGAATGTCTACTGTACCTGAGGTGATTGTGGCACGGCATTGCGGCATCAAGGTATTTGGCATCAGTATCATCACCGACCTCGGCGGATTTGACGTACCGGTAGAAGTTAGTCACGAAGAGGTACAGAAGGCTGCCAATAGTGCTCAGCCGAAAATGACAGAGATTATGCGTGAGATGATACGTCGTTCATAGTAAAGAATAGAATAATTCATGGAAATAGCAAAGCTCGGCGAGTTTGGACTTATTGACCGACTCACCCAAAATATACAACTTAAAAATCCATCCTCAGCATACGGCGTGGGCGACGATTGTGCCGTAGTGCACTATCCGGATACAGAAGTTCTCATTACCACGGACATGCTCATGGAGGGCATCCACTTTGACCTGACATATATCACAATGCAGGAACTGGGCTACAAATCGGCTATGGAGAATATATCCGATGTGTTTGCCATGAATGGTATCCCACGTCAGATGACTGTCTCTATGGCTATTGGAAAAAGATTTAAGGTGGAGGACATCGAGGCTTTCTACCGTGGTCTGCACGAGGCTTGCGACAAATGGAATATCGACATCGTCGGGGGGGATACCACATCTTCGATTACCGGTCTGGCCATCAGCATCACTTGCATCGGCGAAGCCAAGAAAGAGGATATCGTTTACCGTCACGGCGCCAAGGAAACCGACCTCATCTGTGTGACCGGAAACTTGGGAGCCGCCTACATGGGACTGCAGCTTCTGGAGCGCGAAAAGAATGTTTATTATCATCAGATAGACGAAATCAACCAAAAAATCAGGGATGCTCAGCAGGCCGGAAACGATGCCTTGGTGAAACATCTGCAGGAACAGGGAGCAAAAATCGCTGATTTCCAGCCCGACTTTGCAGGTAAGGAGTATCTGCTTGAGCGTCAGCTCCGACCGGAAGCACGCGGAGATATGATTGCGTTGCTACGTGAACACAACATCCGTCCCACAGCCATGATGGATATTTCCGATGGTCTTAGCTCCGAACTTCTGCACATTTGCCAGCAGAGTCACTGCGGTTGTCGCATCTATGAAAAGAACATTCCCATAGACTATCAGACTGCTGTCATGGCCGAAGAACTCAACATGAATGTCACGACTTGTGCCATGAACGGAGGCGAAGACTATGAGTTGCTGTTCACGTGCTCCATTGGAGACCATGACAAATTAGATGAATTGGAAAGCATGGGCATCAAACAGATAGGTTATATCACCAAGGAAAGCCTCGGCACCAAGCTCATATCACGCGACCAACAAGAGTTTGATATAACGGCACAAGGTTGGAACCCACTGAAATAATTAGCATTTAGTTAATAAATACTAAACCATTTCACTTTCCAAGAACAATGTTCTTTGGTCTCAGTTATTAGCCCTACCTTTGCACCCGCAAACCAAGAGGTGCCTTAGCTCAGGTGGTAGAGCAATGGACTGAAAATCCATGTGTCCTTGGTTCAACTCCAAGAGGCACCACTCCTCCTTTCATTAGTCCGGTTATCTTTACAGAGGCCGGACTTTTCTTTTACGCTTTTCCAAAGCATCTCTAAATTCAACTTTCTTTCCGATTCAACAGCATTTCCTGTCGAATCAGCGCAAAATCAGGCTCTCTCATATTTTATATAACTGATGATTAAAGCCAAAACGTCTTGACTTTAGTATCGGATCATGTTGTTATTAGGGTTGAAACATCTTGTGCTTAGGGTTGGACGCTCTTGTTCTTAGGATTGAGACATCTTATCCTTAGGGGCGGAAGAACTTGTTTTTAAGATCGGAACATATCGTGATATCTTACTAATCAAGAAAAACTTGAAACAGTTCCTGTATATGGAAAAGATGAAACAATTGTGCTTTTCAACGAACATTGAATTGGAAACTATTATTAAGCTTAGAAGAAAGTATCATAAAATGCAACAAAAATAAAGTTAAATTTATAGCTGTTGTCAAGTGGATTAAAAGCAAATCATTATCTTTGTATAGAATTACAAACACTTAACTACCTATTTATGAAGAAATCAATCATCACTTGTTTGACCCTGCTTCTGACAACCTTGGCGGCTGCACAGACAGACTACAGCAAGTATTACCAGAACCTCCCCAAGCCTATGCCTGTGGTTCAGGCACCGGTTATTCCGGAAAACCGAGTTAATCTCAGGGATTTTGGAGGTGTCGGAGACGGTACAAGTCTGAACACTCAGGCCTTTGCCAAAGCCATTTCGGCCCTCAATAAGCAGGGCGGCGGACATCTTATCGTGCCTGCAGGTGTATGGCTTACGGGACTTATCTCCCTCAAAGACAATATCGACCTGCATCTGGAACGCAATGCACTCATCATCTTTTCGCCCGACAAGCGTGACCTTATCCCCGTGGAGGATGGCAAAGCCGATGACAAAGCGAAGCCCGGACTGACCGCTTCGAAGCGTAAGAACATCTCCATCACCGGAGAAGGCATCATCGACGGCAACGGCGAATACTGGAGACCGGTGAAGCGCGGCAAAGTGAGCGACACCGAATGGAACCAATACAAGGCGATGGGCGGTACCGTTACACCTAAGGGCGACCTGTGGTATCCCTTCGATCTGAAGCATTTTTCCAATGTGGCTGTGACCTACGAGGCTCAGGAAAAAATGCGCACCCATCTCGTGAGATTCACTGATTGCGAGAACGTTCTGATTCAAGGTGTCACGCTGAGAAACTCCCCCAAGTTCCATTTCGTACCCCAGCGTTGCAACAATGTAATTGTGGACGGCATCAAGGTGGACTGTCCGTGGAACGCACAGAATGGTGATGCCATCGACATTGGCAACTGCAAGAATGTGCTTGTCGTCAACAATACCATCAATGCCGGTGACGACGGCATCTGCATGAAGGGCGGCGTGGGCGACAAAGGCGCAGCCGACGGTCCCTGTGAGAATATTAATATCCAGGACAACACGGTATATCATGCCCACGGCGGCTTTGTCATCGGGTCGGAATTCTGTGGCGGAATGAACAACATCTACGTTCACAACAACACCTTTGCGGGCACCGATACCGGACTTCGCTTCAAGAGTGCGGCCGGCAGAGGAGGCACAACGAAGGATATCTATATCTCCAACATCTTCATGACTGATATCAAAGATGAGGCAATCGTATTCCAGTGTGACTATTTCGACAACCATGTCGGCGCGGAAATGAAGGAGAACAAGGAGACCAAATACCTTCCCAACTTCACCGACATCCATATCTCTGATGTGGTTTGCTATGGTGCCAAGACCGGAATCAAGGCCTTGGGACAGAAGGGAATGGTCCACGGCATTGACATTAAGAACTGTACAATCTTCTATACGGACAAGGACAAGGACATCGCTCCCGACTGTGAACTGACGCTTGACAACGTGAAACTCACGACCTTTACCGAATAATCCGAGGCTTGTCATCATCCATTTAATTTGCAAAACTATGTTTGGATTAAGCACAACTGAACTTATTGTTATCGTTCTCATTATCCTTCTGCTGTTTGGCGGAAAGAAAATCCCTGAGCTGATGAAAGGTCTTGGCAAAGGTGTCAAGAGTTTTAAGGAGGGAATGAACGAGGTGGAAAACGAACTAAAAATAGATGATGACAAGCCCAAGTCTTCTTCCAAGGAAGACCATCAGGAAACGGTCAAAGCTGAAGAAGACAAGTAAGTCCGTTTCTTTTACCCCCAATCGGTAACCCATCGCAGAGGAAAAGAGTCATGGATAACGACGAACTTTCATTCTGGGAGCATCTCGACGTGTTGAGAGGCTACTTCATTCGCATCATTGTGGTGACGATGGGATGTGCCGTTGTGGCCTTCAGTTTCAAGGAATGGCTGTTCGATATCGTCCTCGCACCAAGTCAATCCGACTTCATAGTCTACCGACTGATGCATGCCGAACCATTTAAAATCCAGTTAGTGAATATCGGATTGACCGAGCAATTCATGATTCACATGAAGACTGCACTGTATTTCGGACTCCTTGCCGCATCGCCATACATACTCTATATCCTTTATCGTTTTATCTCCCCCGCACTCTACCAGCAGGAAAAACACTATGCCGTCAATGTGGTATTGGGAGGGTATGTGATGTTTGTCATTGGCATTTTGGTCAACTATTTCATCATTTTCCCCTTGACAGTACGCTTCTTAGGTACCTATCAAGTAAGCGCGGAAATTCACAATATGCTCTCCCTTCAATCGTATATGGACACGTTGATGATGATGAGTCTTATCTTCGGTATCTTGTTTGAGATACCCGTCATCAGCTGGTTGCTGGCGGTTTTCGGGTTGTTGAAAGCCGAATGGATGCAACGCTACTGGCGTCAGGCACTGGTCATCATTGTGTTTATCGCTGCTGTCATCACCCCTACGGGCGACGTTTTCACCCTCTGCATAGTCTCCTTACCGATCTGGTTGCTCTATGAGGCCAGCATCCTCATCGTGCGATCCACCCAAGTCTCTCACGCGAAGAAGTCCATCGGCTGACACTGTGAAATGGACATCATACCCCTCGAAAGGCATCCCATACACCTTCTGAGGGTCGTTCTGATAGTGAGGACGGGGGTCTAACGCCAATATTTTCTTCAGAGTCTGCAACGACGAAGGACTCAACCGGGCTGCAAGGTCCTCCGAAATCTCTACCCTCAGATACTTTATTGGATTGGAATCGACAAATCCTGACCTCGCCCCCGCATGGCAATCGGCGTAGGTCACGTAGGGTTTGATGTCGTAAATCGGTGTCCCGTCCATCAGGTCTGCGCCCAACACATGAATCACCGGCCCCTCTGCACTCTCCCACTCCACACCCTTTAGTCTCACGGAAGAAAGTCCCAGCGGATTAGGTCGGAATGGAGAACGAGTAGCAAAGACTCCCAATTTAGTGTTACCACCAAGCAAAGGCGGGCGCACCAGCAGACTCGATGCTCCATGTTTGTTGCCCGAAAACTCCCAAATCAACCAAAGATAGTCAAACTCTTCGATGCCCCGCAAGGCATCTGCCAAGCGATATTCGGGCACGAAAACTATCGTTCCCTCCAACTCTTCGACCAATCCGCTCTGCTTCGGAATACCAAATTTGCTGGAGAATGGAGAATGAAAATGGGCTATCGGTTGTATGTTCATGAGTTAAAAAAAATAAGACTGCAACGGGGCAGATTCATATTCCACGTGGCGGGTCAACAAAAAAGGCCAACAGAAGCATCAAGACCAACTCGCCCAGAAAAACAAATGTCGGTAGTCCCACTTGTACAAGGTTCAAATTCTTTGTTCGGAAAGCCTCTGCCATCGATGGAAACAAGCGCCGGAAAATATAATAGATTATGGCTGCATGGACCATTCCAAGTAATGTTCCGGCACATATATCACCAAAATAATGCACGCCAAGATACATCCGTGAGTAACAAACCAGCAAGCACCAGACCACCATTGTCAGACTGAGTAGACGCCTGCGGAATGTGAAAATCATCAGGAACGCCAACCCCCAGCTGTTGGTGGCGTGTGCCGACGGAAAGCCGTAAGTGCCGCCTCGGTATCCATCTACTACATGGATCAAGGGTGAAATGGGGTTATCAAGATTGCTGGGGCGAAGCCTGCCTACCGTATGGCGTATGACCGAAGAACAAACCTGATCATCGATAAACAGCAAAACTATGGCCATAAGCAAACCTACCAAGGCTATTTTCCAATGAAAATGAAGAAACATCAGGACGGTCAAAGCAATATAGAGGGGTATCCAGACGAAATGTCCACTCCACATTTCCATGAGGTTGTCGGCATAATTGCAATGCCAACCATTAACCCAAAGGAGGATGGCGGTGTCCCAGGCATTGAGATTCTGCCATATATTGATTGCTAAACTGGTCATCATCTTGCGGCTATATCATCAAAAATAGTTTGTACATAGGCCTTTCCCAAAGTCACATTACTGCCTTTGTGCCGTCCCTTATCGATAACGGCTTTCTGCTGTTGGTGGTCAAAAATCACTTCGTTGTCGTTGTCCACTAACCCAAATCCGTCGTTCATCATAAAAAATCCGAAATGCTTTTGGGACTTCTGAAAAAGGTCTTTGCTAAACTTCATGTCCCGGCTGTCTATCCCCAACTGTCCCAAAAGGGTTGCCGCTATGTCCTGTTGCGAGCCGAAAGTCTCCACAACCCGCGGCGCGGCAATAGCTCCACCCGTCCAGATCAGTGGCACATGAAAACGCCACGACTTAAAATTATCTGCATCCTCAGGCCAAGCTCCCAGATGGTCGGGCACAAGAATGACCAGCGACCTGTTCCATCTGCCCGAGGCTTTCAGATATTTCACAAATCCCCCCACACAACTATCTGTATAGGCAAAGGCATTCAGCATCTTGTCCTGCAACCGGTGATAGGGCACATCGAAAGGCTCATGCGAGCTCGAAGTCTGTATCACCCTGAACATCGGCGACGTGGAACGGTCGGCCTTCAAGTCCTGTTCCACCCGGCGAAACAGCAGGTGGTCGGGCACTCCCCATTTGCTCAGTCGGTCGCTCACGGGGAAATCTACATCTTCCATGATGGCATTGAAGCCCTGATTGACCAGAAACGACCGCATGTTGGTGAAGTCAGCGTCACCGCCATAATAGTATTTCAATCCCCATCCCGCATGGTGGAGATGGGACGAAAGCGACGGAAGGCTTGCTGTCTTATTGGGATATTTCATCAGGCTTACAGTGGCGGGCGAAGGATAACCGAGCAAGATAGCCACCAGACCACGGTCTGTACGGAAACTGTTGGCATAAAAACGGGAGAAATAAACGCCCTCCCGTTTCAGTCTGTTCAGGTTGGGAGTGACATCCTTCTGCTTCGTCAGTGTATCCGAGAAACTCTCCATGATAATCAGATAGATGTCTGGCCTGCTCACCGAGAGCACCTTCTCGCTGATGGAATCGGCCATCGTCGGTACATGATGCAGCATCGGAGCAACAATCTTACGGGCATACTCCTCATCCATGTAACGGTATTGTTTGTCAAAATCTGACTGCCTGTTCATGCTCTCCATAAAAGAAAACAAAGGATTTACTGAA
>JAEAMQ010000041.1 GCA_016901395.1 Prevotella sp.
ACTATCGGTTCCATGAAACATTTGTCTGTGGCGATGCCATCGGGGATGGTGTCGCAGTCTTTTATTACTAAAGATATTCTGTGATTTTTGTGTATTTAGTGGACCTCCACACCTTTTCTCCACTAAAGACACAAAATCCACAAATGGTAAAACGGATAGCAGGGTTCTGTGATTTTAGTGTTTTTTGTGGACCGCTCATCCTCTTGTCCACTAAATTCACAAAATCCACTAATGATAAAAGGGATAGGTGGGAAGCATGGTGCAAATGCCTTTTGTGGACCACCCATCCTTTTCTCCACTAAAAACACTAAATCCTCAGATGATAATAAGTATAGGTGGAAAGCGTGGTGCAATAACCTTTGTTGTCCTTCGTTATAGTCTTAAACGACAACTCAGCATTCATGGATAAGGTATTTACGCATTTTGGCGGTGACGAGGAAACTCGCCGCGACGAACTCATCAGAACCATTGAGCACAGCATCGAGCAGCTTTCCCTGCCCGAACTCGAGGCTCTCTACTACGACTTGGTGGCCAAAGACTATATAAGACTCTGAACTTTGAGCTTTGAACATTGAACTTTAGACAGCAGTCGTGGGCTCAATAATCCTTTGAATTGTGAACTTTAAACCTTGAACTTTATGATTACCGGGCAGGAGGCAATCTAAGTTTCGCTTTTGAACAATGAACAAAGGTATGCAAAGCTACAAAAGATTTTGGGTTTAATGCCTTGCCCTTTGCTCCTAAAACAAAAAACTTTATCACTACCATGCACTATTACTATTAAACATGGTGATGATAAAGTTTTTATTTCACCCACTCTCTCACCCCAACCGTGGGTTTATCCTTGTCATCAGCCCCTCCCACATGGGGGAGGGGTGTGGGGTGAGGTATGGGTGAGGTATTTACTTCTGCTTCAGCAGGTCACGAATCTCAGAGAGCAGTTTTTCTTCTGCCGATGGTTCGGGTGCGGCCTCGGGTGCTGCGGGCTCTTCTTTCTTTCTGTTCAGGCTGTTCATGCCTTTAATCATCAGGAAGATACAGAATGCGATGATCAAGAAGTCGATGATGTTCTGAACAAACATACCATAATTTACTTTTGCATCGCCGACCGTCACAGACAACGATGCAAAGTCAATACCACCGGTCACTAAACCGATGAGCGGCATCAGGACATTGTCGACCAGTGAGCTGACAATCTTACCGAAAGCTCCACCGATGATTACACCAACAGCCATGTCCATGACGTTGCCCTTCATAGCAAATTCCTTGAATTCTTTTACAAAACTACTCATAATTTTAATTTTTTGTTATTAGAAATCCTACGATTTGACATGTCGAGTTTACACTCAAAGTAACATTCAAATCAATTTAATGATATAGAGCAATAACTCTCCTTGTTTTTAATATATTTAATACTCTATCCGGCTGCAAAATTAGAAAATATTTCGTAACTTTGCAATCGAAACAAGAAAAAATTACAAAAAAGTTAAATTTTAACTCTTTAATAATAAAAAAGTAAAATGACAAAAGTAGCTATTAATGGTTTCGGTCGTATCGGCCGTCTCGCATTCCGTCAGATGTTTGAGGCTGAGGGTTATGAAGTAGTCGCTATCAACGACTTGACAAGCCCTAAGATGCTTGCTCACCTCTTGAAGTATGACACTGCTCAGGGTGGTTTCGCAGGTAAGTTCGGTGAGGGTAAGCACACCGTAGACTTCAAGGATTCTGTTCTCGCTGAGGATGGCAAGACTGTTGTTACCCCCGGTTCTATCACTGTAGACGGCAAGGAAATTACCATCTATGCTAAGCCTAACGCAGCTGAGCTTCCTTGGGGCGAGCTGGGCGTAGACGTAGTTCTCGAGTGCACAGGTTTCTATACTTCAAAGGCTAAGGCTGCCGCTCACGTACAGGCTGGTGCCAAGAAGGTGGTGATCTCTGCTCCTGCTGGCAACGATCTGCCTACTATCGTTTACAATGTAAACCACAAGACTCTGACAGCTAACGATACCATTATCTCTGCTGCTTCTTGCACCACTAACTGCTTGGCTCCTATGGCTGCTGCTCTGAATGCATACGCTCCCATCCAGTCAGGTATCATGTCTACCATCCACGCTTACACTGGCGACCAGATGATTCTTGACGGTCCTCAGCGCAAGGGTGACCTCCGCCGTTCTCGCGCAGGTGCTTGCAACATCGTTCCTAACTCTACAGGTGCTGCCAAGGCCATCGGTCTGGTAATCCCCGAGCTGAACGGCAAGCTGATCGGTTCTGCACAGCGCGTTCCGACTCCTACAGGTTCTACCACTATCCTCGTTGCTGTGGTTAAGGGCAAGGACGTAACTGTAGAGGGCATCAACGCTGCCATGAAGGCTGCCGGCACTGAGAGCTTCGGCTATACTGAGGATCAGATCGTTTCTTCTGACATCATCGGTATGAAGTTCGGTTCTCTCTTCGACGCTACCCAGACCATGGTTAGCAAGATCGACGACGACACCTATCAGGTACAGGTTGTTTCTTGGTACGACAATGAGAACTCTTACACTTCTCAGATGGTTCGCACTATCAAGTATCTCGCAGAGCAGAAGTAATTCTATCATGCGGATAGCTTGACAGAACAAGCATACATCTAACCGCCCGGCACTGCTGTCGGGCGGTTTTTTTTGCAAATAATTCATCCTGGGCCAACCATTCTATTGGAATTTTAACTATCTTTGTCCCACCAAACTCATAGCCTATGGCCAAGATTACCGTCCAAAATACCGAAATCAGTGTGTCGACCCACCATGAGCGCGACTATATATCGCTCACGGATATGGCCAATGCCAAGGAGAGTGAGAGCCGTGCAGCCGATATCATCAAGAATTGGATTCGTACCCGCTACACTATAGAGTTTCTTGGAACATGGGAGATGATACACAACCCGAATTTCAAAGTGGTCGAATTTGACCACTTTAGAATACAGGCCGGACTGCCCAGTTTTGTCATCTATCCAGCAGATGCGAGTGCTTGAAGAAGGCGGAAATCGAAATCTGTTGGAATGAAATGAGGACATGAAAGTGTCGAAAATGAAATGAAATCGTTATGATTACGTTAATCTTCTGATATTTTTCGACTATTACATCGATTTTTCGTAAGTTTGCGAAGTGAATCAATTGATAACCATTCTTGGCCCCACGGCCTGCGGCAAGACATCGCTTGCGGCAGCCCTGGCCTACGACCTCGGGGGCGAAATCATCAGTGCCGACAGCCGGCAGGTGTACCGCGGCATGGACATCGGCACCGGCAAAGACCTCGAAGACTATGTGGTGAGGGGACGACAGATAACCTATCACCTCATCGACATCGCCGAACCGGGCACGAAATACAACCTCTACCGCTATCAGCAGGACTTCATCGAGGCCCTCGGCGACATCCGCGGGCGGGGCGTGCAGCCCATACTCTGCGGTGGAACGGGCCTCTATATAGAAGCTGTGCTGAAGGGTTACGCCCTCTCCACGGTGCCCCAGAACGACGAACTGCGCCGCAGCCTGCAGGGAGAATCGCTCGAAATGCTGACACGCAGACTCGTGGAGCTGAAACAAAGGAACGGAAGCGCGATGCACAACACCACCGATGTGGACTCCTGTCAGCGCGCCATACGCGCCATAGAGATAGAGACCTACAATCTGGAGCATGCTGCCGAGCGACGCTCGATGGCTCCGGTAGACTCACTTATCATCGGCCTCGACATCCCGCGCGACGACCGGCGACGCAAGATTTCGGCCCGACTACGCCAGCGACTCGACGAGGGCATGGTCGACGAGATACGCACCCTGCTCGACAGCGGCATACCGGCCGACGACATTATCTACTATGGGCTGGAGTATAAATATGTGACCGAATACGTCATCGGACAGCTCTCGCTCGACGAAATGATACGACAGCTGGAGATTGCGATACACCAGTTTGCCAAGAGGCAGATGACCTGGTTTCGCGGTATGGAGCGCAGAGGGCTCACCATACGCTGGATCGACGCTCTGCTGCCGATGGAAGAAAAGATTAACACAATCAAACAATGGATATGATGGAAGACAATCGTTGGGGAATCATCTACTGTCCGAAGAACGGACTCTTGGGATCGTCGAAGAAAAGGTGGGAGAAAATCAGAGCCTGCCTGAAGGACAACGGCATACAGTATGACCACGTGCAGAGCGAAAGCACGGGGAGTGTGGACCGGTTGGTGAAGATGATGATCAACAACGGCTACCGCACCATTGTGCTTGTGGGCGGCGACTCCGCGCTCAACGACACCGTGAACTGTCTCATGCAGGTGGAGAAAGATGTGCGCGACCGCATCACGCTCGGTGTCATTCCCAACGGCATGATGAACGATTTTGCCCATTTCTGGGAGTTCGATGAGGACAACTACGAGCAGACCATCAAGTGGCTCAAGGAGCGGAGGGTCAAGAAGATAGACCTCGGATGCATCCGCTATACCAACAAGGACGGGGAGTCCTGCCGCCGCTATTTCCTCAACTGCATCAACGTGGGACTCATCGCGTCTATCATGAATCTCCGCCGACAGACGCGCCACGTCTTCGGCAGCCGCACGTTGTCGTTCTTTTTCTCCTTCCTGCTGCTCATCTTCCAGCGCCTCGACTACAAGATGAGAATCAAAATCAACACCGACACCATCGACCGCAAGGTCATGACCATGTGTGTGGGCAACGCCTTAGGCTACGGTCAGACCCCCAACGCCGTGCCCTACAACGGCTTGCTCGATGTCTCGGTGGTCTACCATCCGGGCATGACACAGCTCTTTGAGGGAATCTACCTCTTTGTCAAGGGCAAGATACTCAACCATCACAGCGTGCATCCCTACCGCACACGTCAGGTGGTGGTGGAGAAAGCCGAGAGCGCCCTTGTGGGCATCGATGGCCGGTTGATGCGCACTCCCGTCGGCCCATTCACCATATCGGTAGAAGAAGGCGTTATCAATTTCCTCATTCCGGGATAAGACCCTGTGGTCATGGGCCTGCGAGGGCCTGTATTCCCTCCCGCCGAAAGGCATTTCCTCTGTGGGAAATGTCCCATGAAAAGCATCTCTCCTCTGTATAACATCCTACGGAAAACATTTCCCCAAAGGTACAGCCCCGGTCTCGGAGCCTGCACCTAAGCCCGGCATGTCCCCCCTGCGTCCTCATGACCGGTCAGGGATTTTGTGCCCTTTCCCATTGCTCCAACGCCTCGTCCATCCGTTCTTTTCCCCATACAATGATTTCGTCGGCCTTGTCAAAGTCAAACAGGCTGTATTCGCCCATCGGCATCTCGGCAAAGATGTCGGGTGGCGTGAGGCGCATGGCCATCTGCGTGTTGTTTTGGATGGCAAGTTTCGCCACCCGCAGCATCATGTTCATGTAGTTGGCCGAAAACTCGGTCTTCAGAAAGGGGATGCGTCGCCATATCGATTTGTCGGTCTCGTTTTCGGGTTCACCATATTTCTTCAGATAGTCTGTAAACGGCTCTTCGTCGGGCGCGCTGACGTTCATGGCAACGAGCAGGTCGCCCTTGGTGCGGTGCACACGGTCTAAGGGCAGTGCATTGTGCACGCTGCCGTCGACATAGAGGTGGCTTCCGTCGTAGACCGGTTTGAACACTCCCGGGATGGATATGGAGGCGCGGATGGCTCGTTTGAGAGATCCGCGGCCGAACACATGCTCGTGCCCGCTCACCACGTCGGAGGCCACACAGCAGAAGGGGGTGGGCAGTGTCTCGATGGTCTGCCCGCCAATCATCGTGTCGAGCATTTCCATGAGATGCCGACCCGTGGCAATGTGGTCGAGACCGGGCGATATATCCATGAGCTTGAGGATGCGTTTGCGGTTGAGTCCTGTGACAGCAACCTTGAGTTCGCTGAGCCTGCCGGCCGCATACACACCCCCCACGAGAGCGCCGATCGACGTGCCCGCCACCGAGGTGATGTGGTATCCGCGGGCCTCCAGTGCCTCGATGGCACCGATGTGGGCCAGTCCGCGTGCGCCGCCGCCACTGAGCACCAGTGCCACATTGCGCCGATGGTTGTCGCGACCCGAGAGGCCGTGCCAGAGTTTTCTGAGATTTATTTTCATGTCTTTCCTGATTTCACGGCAAATTTAAGCAATATTATCCGGACGAACGACAATATTTCCTATTCTATTCATGAGAAAAATCATTGCCGTCCTGTTCCTTCCGCCATTGTGGGGGGCATGGATCTCATCGTGCCGTGTGTTTCCGGGGGGATAATGCCGCACCGGAAAGCCGTGACACCTCATGCTGCGACACGCGGCAGAGCAATGCCTATAGCTGGGTATAGGCCGATGGAAGGAGAGGAGAAAGAATCACGATTTTTGGGTATTGTGCGGGTAGAAGTTCCTCTGTACCTTTGCAAACGATATGATAAAGCGTATGAAAACTAATGATTTACACGACATGAAAAGACTTTTATTCTTTCTTTTTCTTCAACTTTCTTTAACCGTTTCGATCGCACAGAGCACCGATGCCATGCTCTTTGGCGACGTGAAAAGTCTCACCACCGGACAGCATCTGGGCTACGCCAAGATACAGGTGAAAGGCACCAAGATTTCGACCATGACCGACCAGACGGGCCATTTCAAACTCACCAACCTGCCCACAGGACCGCAGACCATCGTGGCGACCCTCATGGGCTATAAGAGTCAGGAACAGACGGTGACGATGTCGGCGGGCAAGGGCACCGAGGTCTACTTCCGCCTCGAAGACGACGAGCAGGAGATCCATCAGGTGGTGGTGACCGGTACGCGCACGCAGCATTTTGTCAAGGACGTGCCCATCCGCACGGAGGTGCTCACCTCGCAGGCCATCAAGAACAAAAACGCACAGAACATCTACGAGGCCTTAGAGGGAGTGCCCGGTATCCGCGTGGAACAGCAGTGCCAGTTTTGCAACTTCTCGCTGGTGCGCATGCAGGGTCTGGGTGCGGAGCACACGCAGGTGCTGGTCGACGGCGAACCGATCTATTCGGGATTGGCCGGTGTCTATGGCCTGCAGCAGATGGGAACCAACGATGTGGACCGGCTGGAAATCGTGAAAGGCGCAGGCTCCGCGCTCTATGGCAGCAGTGCCGTGGCCGGTGCCATCAACATCATTACCAAAGAACCCTCCTACGAGCCGCAGGTGACGGCCGACGTGCAGATGGGCAACTGGGGCTATAAGAACTACAACGCGTCGGCATCGACACGGATGAACAACATCGGACTCTCCATTTTCGCACAGCGCACAGAGGGGGATGCCGTCGACGCCACACAGGACGGACTGACACGCGACGAGGTGAAACACAAGGATGGGGTGTCCGACCGCGTGGAGTCAAGACTCACCAACCTTGGCTTCGGACTCTATTTCTACAGTCCGTTTGCCAAAAACGACAAGCTCTCCCTGCGTGGCAAGGTGATGGAGGAGCACCGCGCCGGCGGCACGATGACCGATGACCTCTATCTCAATCCCTACTCGCTGGGCACCGAGGACATCACGACCCACCGGCTCTCGGGCGACCTCGCCTACAAACTGCCGCTCGGTCAGAACACCGAACTCAACTTCGCCACGGCCTATGTCTACCACAGACGCAACGCCACCAACGACACCTTCCTGAGCGACTATATGGACTCACACGACGGACAGACACCCGATGTGCAGATGATGAGGCCCTATCTGGCCAAGGAGAGCACCGTCACACCGTCGCTCTCGCTCACCATCCGCATGGGCAACCACGTGCTGCTCACGGGTGCGCAGGGCTATTTCACCCGACTGCGGGAGACCGGCCTCTACTGTGTCAACGATGAGACCGATCCGCATCATGGCACGGCCTACACCTCCATCGGCAAGAAACACGCCAACGAGTTCGGCCTGTTCGTGCAGGACGAATGGAGCATTCTGCCCAACCTCGTGGCCGTGCCGGGAGTGCGCGTAGACGTACACCGGTCGGGCGAGGAGTATGCATCGAGCGAGACGGTGTTCGACGGCACCTTCCCCAAGACCAGTTTCCGTGCCACGACGGTGAATCCCCGTCTGGCGCTGAAATATGAGGTGATGCCGTCGTTGGTGCTCCGTGCCAACGTCGGGACGGGCTTCCGTGCCCCCTATGGCTTCTCTGAGGACCTGCACCTCTGCAGCGGGTCGCCCCGCGTGTGGAAGTCGTCAGACCTCAAGGGCGAGCGCGCCGTGAGCTTCAACGTGTCGGCCGACTACTACGGTCACGACTTCCAGTTGAGCGCCAACCTCTTCCGCACCAACCTGAGCGACAAGATTGAGTTTGCGCCGGCCGACGAGTCGGTGCGCAAGATGGGTTACACCTATCAGTGGGAAAACGTGGACGATGCCTATGTGCAGGGCTTGGAGCTGACGGCAAAATGGAACCCCGTGCGCAACCTGAAGACCGGACTGAACTGGACGTTCAACCAGGGCAAATACAAGCATGTGCGTACCGACTGGGCCGATACGCCCTATGCTGAGGCCAGCAAGAACATCTCGCGTTTTCCCTCGATGACGGGCGACCTCAACCTGGAGTACACGCCGGGCACCTGGACGTTTACCCTGCTCGGGTCGTTGCAGGGCAAGATGTATATCGACTATATGAAAGACGAGGAGGTGGCAGAGAAAATCAAGGAGACAACGCCTTTCATGACTTTCAACGTGAGGGCCGCCAAGCAGATTGGTGCATTCTCGGTCTATGCCGGCGGAAAAAACATTTTCAGCTATATCCAGGACGAGAAACACACCGACAACGCCGCCTTCATGTATGCTCCGGTATATGGGGCGACATGGTATGTGGGCACCAGCGTGAAGATTTAGGTCTGCTCGCCGACAGCCCATGGCTATAAGGACAAGCCCCTGCGCACGACAGCAAGGGGCTTTTCTTTTTCTTCTCAACCGACAAATTCATGTGGGAAGATTTTGAAAAGGTGGGATGACATCAGAGGCGTGAGCCGAATGGGTGCATGGCACGGTGGGAAAAGTGGGGAGATGAGATTGGGGTTAAATGGCTTGCAGTCAGTGTTTTGTATTATGTTGATAGGTCATGGTTTTGCGAATACTATCTAATCGCATCACGAATACTATCTAATCGTCTCGCGAAAAGATAGTTTTCGCGCGGCCATTAGATAGTATTCTCACGACGACGGATTCGTCATGCGGGTAACGTCGTGTGGTCTCTCGCCGTGAGGCCATCGTTTTTCTCTCTCGCCATAAACGCAATGAACGCAATTTTAATTTCTCGCAGATGCCGCAGATGCCGCAAATAGCTCGCGCGGTGTTCTGAAATTCCGCAGAGGTTACGCTATTCGCTACACGATGGTATTTCTGTAGCAATGTAGGGACTTGCCCCGTGCAAGTCCGCAACAACATAGCCCTCTTGCAGGTATATACCCCTGTGGTAAAAGGAGAATGCAGATATTCTCGGATGACCTTGCGGAGCAAGGATGAAAGATTTTCTGCGATAAGCATTTCCCACCGCGCCAGCCATAGAAAAAGATATTCTCCAGATATTCTGGGATGCCACGCAGTGGCGCGGAGGAATCTCTCTCGCCATAAACGCAATGAACGCAATTTTAATTTCTCGCAGATGGCACAGATAGCTCGCGCGGTGTTCTGAAATTCCGCAGAGGTTACGCTGTTCGCTACACGATGGTACTTCCCTTACAAAATCGTGCCCATCCATGGCTTGGCAAATTGCTGGATGGCTTGGCAAATTGCCGGACCCTATGCAGGATAATGCCGGATGGTTGTTCCCTCCCCCGTGGGGGAGGGGTGTGGGAGGGTTTGGTGGTTTGTTTGTTGGTGATTTACTTCACAATATATTTCTTCCCCTTATACACATAGATGCCCTTGGCAAGATTGCCGGCGGAAGGATGGCCCTGACCCACGACCTGACCATTGAGATTGTAGATGTTCTCGTCGGTGAGGCGGGTGGAGGAGGCATCGGATGAGGCGTCGGAGGAAATGCTGACGATGCCGGTGGGGTAGTCGTTCACGTTGGCATAACCGTAGACATTGGTCTGGTAGAGCTTCACCTTGTAAGGCCACTGCTCGTCGTCGGCCGTGGTGCCGTTCCATCCGCGCGACCAGTAGGATGTGGGGGCACCGCTCACCACCAACCAGAGGTAGGAGCAATCGGCCGGACAGTCGAACTTCACGCTGCCCTCGGGAGTGGCGGCGGTGGCCGTGGCGATGTCGCCATAGACGCGTGTGCCGTCGCGCTTCAGGGCCACGAAACCAAACTTCCAACCGGCTTTGTCGGTGTTGTAGGCGATGTATCCGCTCTTGCCCGCCTCGCCCACGAGGTCGGCATACACGGCTTTGGCCTGTGAGGGCACGTTGAGTCGGATGGCGTTGTTGCCGAAGTTCTCGATGCAGTTGGCGGCGGTGGGTTCCCAGTAGCCCTCGGCATCGCGGCTGAGGGTGGTCTGCGCACGCTTGCCGATGGCCGACGCACCGCGTGATCGGATAGAGTCGAGGTCGAAGGTGGTCATGCGCGCACCATATTCCCACATATCATTGTTGAGCTGGTCGAGCTTCTGCGCGGCGCTCAGGCCGGGGTTCATGGTGAGTCGCATGTAGGTCTGGAGCGGATCCTCGGGGTTGTAAGACTCGTTCCACATGCGTCCGATGAAGCCCATGCCCTGCTTGTGGCAGAAATAATCCTCGATGAAATAGTTGTTGTAGCGCAGTTCCTCACACAGCGGGTGCTTATGGAGCCCGTTGAGGGTGCCGGTGAGCCACTCGTTGTCAAACTGCATCGCGGGGTAATACTTGTAAGCCTGCCACTGGGCGCACATCTCCCAGAAGACATTGCCATTGGGCGAGTCGGCCCAGGTGTACATCCAGCCGTTCCAGTCGTTGTTGTCGCAGTGCACCTGATACTGGAAACAGTGGCCTATCTCGTGGGCCGCGGTCTGTCCGCTGCGTGAGGTGTAGGCCCACCGCGAGAGCGTGAGCATGCCGATGGTGTTGTCGATGCCGCTGCCGTTGGCCTCCCACGCGTCGGTATAGCGCAGTCGGATAATCATCTTATAGGTGTCGGTCTTCGACTTTCCCTGATTGATAGTGATGAATTTCAGGCTGTCGGCATAGAGTTCGAAGATGCGGTCGGCGTTGTCGAGGATGCCCTTCACGGCCGACGGCGCGGTGGTGCCGTAACCCTTTTCCCAGAACAGTATCCAGTGTTTCGACTGCATGCTGCGGTCGTAGCTCCAGTAGCTGTCGGAGTTTTTGAGCTCGGTGTCGGTGCCGCAGGCATTGGTGCTGCAGTAGATGAGCTTGTCGACAAACTTTGCGCGGGCGTTGAGCGTGCTGATCTGGGTGTAAATCTGCGATGCGGTGAGGGTGAAATTCTGCACCGTCACGAGGGCCTTGTCTATCTCGTTCTTGAGATTTTGCACGATGGTCGCCTTGCGCGTGTCGTCCTTCCACCAGCCATACACCTGCTGCGCGTAGTCGATGGTGGTCTGCAGTTTGTCGTACACGGCGCGTGAGTCGTTGGCCGTGGCGAGGGCGGTGGCAAGCTGGGCCTTGGCCTGTTTCAGCGCGTCGAGGTCATAGATGGTGTTGCCCGTGTCGTCGGTGCCCGTGCCCTGAAGGGCGGTGGTGGCGACATCCATCGCCGTGCGCAGCGTCGTGGCGGCCGACTGCTGTATGCCCTTGTCCAACAGAGCCTGTGCTTCGTCCACCATGCCCTGCACCACGCGGGCGTAGCTCATCGGCGACACCGCACCGGTGTAGAGCAACCGGAAATTGTCCACACACAGGTAGTTGCCCGTGCAATTCTCGGCGAGGAGTCCGATGTCGAGTGTTCCCTCACCGTCTACCACGGCAAATTTCAGCGTGTAGGTCTGCATCGCGGTCACGGGCACGCGTGTCTTGCCTGCAAAGAGGTAGGCTCCGGTCTGCGGCGAGCCGGCATTGGTGGTGCTCTGGTCGCCGCTCTGCTGGATGTTGAGCGCCACGGCGCTGAGCGTATAGTTGCCGTCGGGCAGCTGGGCGAGCGTCTGCGATACCGATGCGTTGCCCACACCGTTGCCCACGCCGACCCACGACTCCACATAGGTGTAGCCCTGCTTCACCGAGAACACCGAGTTGCCCTGCGCCGCCATGTTCTGTGCCGTCCAGCCCTCGGTGCCGTTTTGCTCAAACGACGGGTTGGCGATGCGGTCCGTATAGTCCACGGGGTTGTCTTCCGAGATATTCACGCTGCGGTAGGTGGCGATGGCTTGTTTCAGCGCATCGATGCCCTGGAGCACCGTCGGCATGTCGGCCGACGCGTCGTCCATGAGGCTCTGGGCGCTGTCGATGGCCGTCTTCAGGTCGGCCGCACCCGTCCCGCTGCCCGTGCCATAGTAGGTCTGCGCCGACTGGATGGTCGCGGCGAGCATCGATTTGTCCACGGCCATGTCCTTGCCCGTGAGCTTCACGTAGTCGATGATGATGTTGGCGGAGTTGGCCGAACCGCCCGAGGCGGCCTTCAGTCCCACCTGCAGTCGGCCGGTGGTGGTCTGCGTCAGCGTAAACGAGATTTGGTCTACCGTCCACGCCTTGCCCGCGAAGCTCGTCACCGACGATTTCACCGCACTGCCGTCCGTGGGCACCCACGCCAGGAGCGACGTGCCGGCGGTGACGGTCTTGCCGTTGTAGGTCGGCACGGTCACGGTGTAGGTGCCGGCGGGGAGGGTGATGGTCTGGTAGTAGACAAATGTCTGGTCCCATCCCGTCGACAGCGCGAGTCCGCCGCCCGCCTCGCCGTCGTAGCCCTTGGCGGGCACGGTGGCGCCGTTGAACGTGCCGCCGAAGCCCCATTCATACACGCCGGTGATGGTGTAGTTGGCGCTCAGGTCGGGCGTCCAGCCGTCGATGGACTTGATTTCCTGCGTCACGTTGGCCGTGCTGCTGGCGGGATAGTCGAAGGCGGAGTCAAACGTGGGGTTCGACAGATAATACTTCGTGATGTCGGTTTGTGCCGTGGCCGTAAGCGTCGAGGCCGCCAGCGCAAGGATTGTCAGTTTAGTTTTGATATTCATTGTGTCAGGTTTTTAATCGTGTCTCCGGCATTGCTGCGCATCGTGCCAACCTCATAGGGTTGGCTGTCAGGTTGTTGTTGTGTTTGCAAATTTACGAAATGTTTTTGGGATGAGGGGCTGTTCGCCGATGTTATTTTTAGGTTGGCAGATAGTTGTTACCGGCACCTTGTCTAAGAATTAGGAGGGCAGGGCTGTCATTTTTTTTGTTACAACAAGCGTTTTTTGTGAAAAGAAATATTGTTTGAAAGGGATAATGTATGTATCTTTGCACGCGTTCCTGACGAAATGAGCGGGACATGAAAAACGTATAAACATAAATATCATGAGGAAGAATCTATTCAAAATGTTGCTCACATGTATGCTGAGCATGACTCTCTGCCCTGCTATGGCGCAGAACGACGACATCTACAACAGCCAAGAGAATACCGGCGAGCAGATGACAACGCTGGGGTATTGTGTGTCTTATGAGGACCTTCAAGGCAAGCGCTGGACGCAGGCCGACTCGGTGATGGTGGTGACCAAGAGCCGGTCGAAACAGATGTGGTGGGGCGGTAAGGACTTCAAGTTTGAGTCGAACGACAAGACACTGAACAAGTTGCTGAAAGACAAGGCTGTGGCGGTGATGTATCACGACACGCTGTTGCTCAACACGTGTAAGCTGAAAGACCGTGGTGCTTCCTTTGGAAAGGGATATGCGCGTGCATACCCGATGACAGACGGACGACTGCTGATGACATATTTCGACGTGATGAAGATGAACAGGAAGTCGATGACGGCTGGTATGTTTGGCCTTGTGGGTGCACTGGTGATGTCGGGGTCGTCCAGCAAGGATGCCAAGCAGGATGTGTGTTATATCGTGACACCGGGCGAGAAGAAGGTGACCATCGTGGATGATAAGGTCATGAAAGAGATGCTCGCCGACCATCCCGATCTGCTGGAGGAGTATATGCAGGTGGATAAGAAGTCGCGCAGCAACGCTGAGGTGGTGATGCCACTGATGAAGAAGTTGGGAGTGATAGGATAGGAGAGAGTAGGGAGTATAGGGTGTTATAGGAGCTTATAGGATATTATAGGGGCTTATAGGATATTATAAGATATTATAGGATTCTATGGGGTGGTTTCTCTATACTCCAATGGTGTGCAGCCGAGGTGGTCGCGCACATATTTGCCAAAGAATGAGGTGTTGGGGAAACCAAGCTTATTGCTGATTTCCTTGACACTCTGTGAGGTGTTGCGCAACTCGTAGGTGATGTCGGCGAGGGTGTATTCCCGAATCCAGTCGTTGGCGGTCTTGCCGGAGTTTTTCTTGCAGATGATGGTGAGGTATTTCGGCGAGATGCAGAGCTGGGAGGCGTAGTATTCCACGGGCCGGTGCTTCACCTGCTGCCGTTGCAGGATGTCGAGAAACTGATTGAACAGCGAGATGTTTTGCTTGGGAGCCACCACCTGCGTCTGTATCTCGCGTTGCAGGAGGTTGCACAGGCCGATGAGCGAGGTGCTGAGAAATCCCTTCATCACCTCACGACGGTAGTTTTTGTCGGAATCTTCCTCGGGATATTCCAGACAGAGACGGATGAGGTCGTAGAGTTTCTCGTAGAACATCATGTCGGCATCGGTCATATCAAACAGTCTTTTCTTACGCACGTAGACAAACTCATTCCACACGCTGATATACCCGCGCAGGTAGAGCTGCAGGGCACGCGTGGTGATGCAGAGTGCCACATACTCGAAGTCGGGACTCACCATGAGGTCGCCGATGGTGGTCTCGGCCGGACAGATGAAGATCTGGCGGGCATGCACTTCAAAAGGTGCGTCGTTCATGGTCGACTGCAGTTTGCCCTGGGTACAGATGGCGATGATGTTCATGTTGGGTCTGATGCCGCCCGGCACGCCGAGGAGTTTGATGTTGTCGATGATCATCAGGTCGTCGTCGAGATAATCGGGACTCACTGACATGGGATTTTCGGTCATACCGATGAGTTTTTCCGGTTCGCTCAGCTTTCTACGTTCCATGTATCTGTTGTTTTGTTGATGTTGCAAAAGTACAGGTTTTATTTCAAATCAAATGTTTTAAAAAGGAAAAATAATGGTTATTCGTGGAATATATGCCATGAATGATTACTTCGGTTCCTTTTTAGGACATTCATTATTGATTCGTCGGTTGTAATTTTGCATCCGAAATTGGAAATTACAGTTGACGAAATATGAACAAGTCTAAGATTTTATGGATATTGTCGGTCGTGGTCCTGGGGCTGTCGGCCTGCAGCGAGAAGAAGGAGTCTGCCCGCAATGTGGTAGAGGTGCGCACGCGTGCGGCCAGTGCCACGAGCATGACGGGGCAGCAGAGCTACTCGGGCACCATCGAGGAGATGAGCGGTGTGGCGCTGAGTTTCGCCGGCGCGGGCACCATCAGGAGTATGGCGGTGCACGAGGGTCAGCACGTGAACGCCGGTCAGCTCATCGGCGTGATCGACGCCCAGACCACCGGCAACGCCGTGGCGATGGCCCATGCCACCACGCAGCAGGCCCAGGAGTCGCTGCGTCAGGCCGAGGATGCCTACGGTCGCATGAAACTGCTGCACGACAACGGTTCGCTGCCCGAGATGAAATGGGTGGAGGTGGAGACCAAGGTGGCTCAGGCCCGCCAGATGCTCGCCCAGGCCCGCGCCTCGGAACAGATAGCGCGCAAGGGCCTCACCGACACGCGTCTCACGGCCCCCTTCAGCGGGTATATCGCGCGGAAGCAGGGCGAGGTGGGGCAGAACGTGATGCCCGGCCAGCCCGTGGTGAGTCTGGTGAAAATCGATCAGGTGAAGGTGAAGCTCAGCGTGCCCGAGGACGAGATGTCGCAGTTGCGTGTGGGTCAGCGCGTGATGTTCCGCGTGTCGTCGTTGGGCGATGCGACCTACTTCGGTACGGTGAGCGAGAAGAGCGTCGAGGCCGACCCCGTGTCGCGTGCCTACACGGTGAAGGCGGTGGTGCAAAACCCCGGCCATCGCCTATTGCCGGGCATGGTGTGCGACGTCTATGCGTCGGTGGGACAGGGTGAGATGGGCATCTCGTTGCCCGCCAACATCATCCAGATCGACGTGGACAACCAGCCGTTTGTGTGGACCGTACGCAGCGGCAAGGCACATAAGGTGAGCGTGGTGCTCGGCGATAATATGGGCGACAACGTGATCATCAAGAGTGGCCTCTCCGCCGGCGACCAGGTGATTGTTGAAGGACAACAGAAGGTGAGTGAGGGGATGAAGGTCAAAGAATTGAGGAGATGAGGAGTTATGAAGTTATGAAGTTAAGAAGTTAAAGAAGTTATGAAGTTAAGAAGTTAAGACAAATGTCTCAAGAGTAGAATAAACTGAATGACAAGGCAGTGGGCTAAGGGCTAAAACCATCAACAAGGCTCTTTTCAGCCAGCAATCGTTTACCGGTAATGTCTTAACTTCTTCAACTCCTTTAACTTCTTAACTCCCAAAATCATAATCTCCCCAGCCCCCAAACAAATGTCTTAACTTCTTTAACTTCTTAACTTCTTAACTTCATAACTTCTTAACTTCTCATCTCCGTAACTTCTTAACTTCTCATCTCCGTAACTTCTTAACTTCCAAAAAAGGAAAAGATATGCACAAGAAACGCAACATCGTGGAGTGGGCCATGCACTACCGGCAGATCGTGATACTCATCACGTCTGTGCTGGTGGCCTTCGGCACCTACGCCCTCGTGAAAATGAATAAGAACGAGTTTCCCGACTTCACCATCCGTCAGGGCGTGGCCGTGGCGGTGTATCCCGGCGCGTCGTCGGCAGAAATCGAGGAACAGGTCACCAAACCGCTCGAAAACTATATCTTCACTTTCAAAGAGGTGAAGAAGGAGAAAACCAAGTCGTATAGCCGCAATGGCGTGAGCATCGTGCAGATAGAACTCAACGACGACATCGACGGGGCCGACAAGGAGAACTTCTGGAGCCGGTTCAAACTCGGCGTGCAGCAGTTCAAGACGCAACTGCCCTCGGGCGTGGTGGCGCTGGTGGTGAACGACGATTTCGGCGACGCCTCCTCGCTCCTCATCACGATGGAGAGCCGCGACAAAACCTATCGCGAACTGGGCGACTACATGGACCGGCTGAAGACCCGACTGCGCTCCATCGAGAGCGTGGGCCGCCTCACCGTGACCGGCGGACAGCAGGAACAGATTGCCATCTATGTGGATACCAAGCGGTTGGCGCAATACGGCATCGGCCAGAGCGTGGTGAGCGCCGCCCTGATGTCGCAGGGGTTCAACACCACCGCGGGCACGCAGCAGACCCCCGCCTACGACGCTCCGATACAAGTGGCGTCGTCGCTCAACGCCGTGAACGACGTGGAGCAGATGGTGGTCTACTCCGGTCCCGACGGCCATGTGGTGCGCGTCAAAGACGTGGCCACCGTGCGACGCGAATATGCCGAACCGACAAGTTTTGTAACCAACAACGGCAAGAAATGTCTGGTGCTGAGCGTTGAGATCAAGAAAGGCCGCTCCATCACCGAGATGGGCAGCGATATCAAACGGGTGATGGCTGACTTCCAGCAGACGCTGCCCGACGAAGTGTCGATGTTCACCATCACCGACCAGAGTCAGGTGGTGGGCGACTCGGTGGTCGACTTCCTCAAGGAGTTGCTCATCGCCATCGTCGCCGTAATCATCGTGGTGATGCTGTTGCTGCCGATGCGTGTGGCATTAGTGGCGGCGAGCACCATCCCCATCTCCATCTTCATCTCGCTCGGATTGTTCTACGCCTTTGGCATCGAGCTGAACACCGTGACGCTCGCGGCACTTATCGTGACGCTGGGCATGATAGTCGACAACTCCATCGTCATCATCGACAACTATGTGGAGTTGCTCGGCGAGGGCAAACCGCGGTGGGAGGCGAGCATCCAGAGTGCCACCCATTTCTTCAAGTCAATCCTTACGGCTACGCTCGCCATCTCGGTGACATTCTTCCCGCTGCTCCTCACCATGAAGGGTATGTTCCACGACTTCCTGCTGCTCTTCCCTTGGGGCATGACGATAGTGCTGGTGGTGTCGCTGCTGGTGGCCGAGCTGGTGGTGCCGTTCCTGCAGTTTTATTTTATCAGGGGGGATCAGACTGGTCGGAGTAGTCAGAGCTCTCAGACCAGTCGGACTAATCAGACCCGTCCGACAAGTCCGACCCGTCCGACTGGTCAGATTAGTCGGACCCGCCAGTTCTCCCAGTCTGTCATCGCCCTCTGCTTCCGCCACCCCTACGCCGTCATTGCCTCGGCCGTCGCCTCCGTGGTCATCGGCGTGGTGCTCATCCTCCATCTGCCCCAGAAGATGATGCCCACCGCCGAGCGCAACCAGTTTGCCGTGGAAATCTATCTCCCCACCGGCACCTCGCTGCAGCGCACCGTCGCCGTGGCCGACTCGCTGGAGCACATCCTGCGCCGCGACTCCCGCGTGGTGTCCATTGCCTCGTTCAAGGGTACCGCCTCGCCACGCTTCCAGACCTCCTACGCCCCGCAGTTTGGTGGCAAAAACTATGCACAGTTCATTGTCAACACCCGCGACAACGAGGCCACGCTCGGCGTGCTCGCCGACTACCGCATGCGTTACACCAACGCCTTCCCCGGGGCCTACGTGCGCTTCAAACAGCTGTCCTACAGCGGTGAGGGCAACTCCGTGGAGATACGGCTCAGCGGCGACGACTGGACGCAGCTCAAGAAGACCGCCGACAGCGTCACTGCCGTATTGCGGCAGAACGACTCGCTCATCCTCGTGCGCAATGATGTCAACGAACCGCTCCTCACCACCAACGTGCAACTCGACCAGCTGCGAGCCAACCGCGTCGGCGTGACCAATGCGCAGGTGGAGCTGGCCATGGCCACGCGCTATGCCTCGGGCGGTATCCCCGTCACCACCATCTGGAACGGCGACTACGGCATCCCCGTGACCATCAAGACCACTCATGCCGCTCAGGCCACCACCGCTGACATCGCCGATGAGCCCATCCCCGTGGCCGGCGGACTCCGCACGGTGCCCCTGCGACAGATTGCCACCGTCAGACCCGCGTGGGAAGACGGACAGATAGCCCACCGCAACGGCGTGCGCACCATCACCGTCATGGCCGACGTGATCGATGGACCCAACGTGATGGCCGTCACCCAGGCCTTGCAGAAACAAATCCAGCCCCAGCGGCTCCCGGCGGGCATCACGATGGAGTGGGGCGGCGAATACGAGCAGGCCAACGAGGCCACGCCTCAGATCATGGGTGGACTGATGATCAGCATCGTAATCATCTTCTTCCTCATGCTCGCCCATTTCCGCCGCATCAAGACCGCCGCGCTCCTGCTGGTGTCGCTCTCCCTCGTGGTCTTCGGCACCGCGATGGGTGTGCTCATCCCCGGCGGTGCGTTCTCGCTCACCTGCTATCTCGGTGTCATCTCGCTCATGGGTATCCTCGTGCGCAACGTCATCATCATGTACGACTATGCCGAGGAGCTCCGTAGCCTTCCCGTCGACGAGAACAATCCCGATGCCCGTCCGCTCACCGCCCACGAGGCCATCTATCAGAGTGCCTTGCGTCGCATGCGCCCCATCTTCCTCACCTCCGCGGCCGCCTCGATGGGTGTCATCCCGATGATCCTCGGTGGCTCCGGTCTCTGGCAACCGATGGGCAACGTCATCTTCTTTGGCACCATCATCACGCTGGTCATCATCCTCACCGTGATGCCCATCGCCTACTGGCTCCTCGAAAGCGGCTCCACCGCCCGCCGTCTCCGCAGCGAAGCCCTCGAGCACCAATAATCCCCCTCTCATCATCATTCATCATCCCTCATAGCTCCTCTCGTCAATATTAATCCCCCTCATACCCCCCGCCCCGCATGGGGTCTCTGTAAGCCGC